>JAUQOW010000102.1 GCA_030550675.1 Chloroflexota bacterium | reverse complement strand
CCGCCGCTGTCGCCGCGCAGATTGCCGCCGCGTTCCCCGCCAATCGCTACATATGCACCTGCCGTCCTTATATAAACGCCGCTATCTCGCCCGCCTCTCTCTTGCAGGTGCATGGTTTTCAGCGCGTGCATTTTGCGCCGCTTGAGCGCGCCCAGGTCGATGCCATGGTCGCACGTCTGTTGACGGCTATCACCCGCCGGCGGATCGTGCGCGACCCTTCGGCGCGGAGCGGAACGATCGCCGAACAAATTGCCGATCTCCAGGGACGTCTGCTCATCGACGACGGACTGCGGGCATTGACGTTTGAGCCGCTGGCGCTTGCCATCGCCGTCGCAACCGATGCCAGCGGGCACACGCTTCCGGCTGCGCGCGCGCGGGTGTACCAGCAGACGCTTGCGGCACTGTGGGGCAGCGATGATCCCCCGCCGACCGTGCTGGCGCCGCTGGCGCTGGCGCTGCAACGCACGCCGCGCGACGACGGACGATCAGGCGCCCTGATGCGCGCAGATGTGGAGCGGCTGATCCGGGAAGGCGCCCCCGACGCCGACGACACCCGGATTGCAGCAATGATCGAACGCGCATTCGAGACTGGTTTGCTCGATGTGCTGGCGGGTGATGCGTCTCAACCGGCGTATTTCATGCCACAGATGGGATTGCAGGCGTTCCTGGCGGCGCATGCCCTGGCGCGCGCCGAAGATTTCGACGCAGTGGCGGTGCAACTCGCCGATCATCCCGCATGGCGCGAGACGCTCACGCTGGCGGTGTGGCAACGCCTGAACGCCTTCCCGTCGGACGGCGAGCCGGAGAGGGTTGCAGACCTTTCCCTCTTGCAGCGCATACTTGGCTCAGCAGCGCGCGATGTGCCAGCGGTTGATGAGCGTCCTGCAAAGCAGAAACCATCACGTCGCGCCACAAAGCCTGTTCCTGTTCCGCGCCATGGCGCCGAGGCTTCCGCCGCCCACCCGGAGCGCGCCGTGTTGCTCGTCGCCTCCTGCCTGGAGACGATAGAAACGCAGCGCTCCCCGGATATCCTGCGTGAGACGCAGCAGCGTCTTCTGGCTATCATCGCCGATCCCGCAGTCGCGGTTGAGGACCGCGTGAATGCCGGGCTGATGCTGGGGCGATTGGGCGATCCGCGATTTGCCGATCTGTTGCCGCCGCTGGCGCAGATAGATGCCGGCGTCTTTGTGTACGGCACAAACGACGCGCCGTACAGCGAAGAAGGACCGGCGCAGCGCATCGATCTGCCAGCCTATCAGATTGGCGTCTATCCGGTAACGAATGCGGAGTATGCCCGGTTCCTCGCTGCGCGTCCCGGACATCCTAAACCGCACTACTGGTACGATCCGCGCTTCAATAACCCCTCGCAGCCGGTCGTCGGGGTGACGTGGCACGACGCCGTGGCGTTTGCATCGTGGTTGACCCGGGTTCTGGCTGCCGACGGACGCCTTCCGCCGGGCATGGTGGTGCGGTTGCCGCTCGAAACCGAATGGGAAAAAGCCGCCACATGGGGTCCCCGTGCGCGCGTCAAACGGCGTTTTCCCTGGGGCGATCAGTGGGCGGTGGGAGCGGCGAATGTCGCCGAGATCCGCACCGGACCCGATGGGAAATCGCGCTGGGCGACGACGCCGGTGGGGTGCTTCCCTGGCGGCGTCAGCCCCTACGGCGTGCACGACCTGATCGGGAATGTCTGGGAATGGACAGCAAGCAGCGTTGAAGCGTCGCCAGGGCGCGGCGCGGCGGTCGGGCGGCGACCTGTGCGGTCACCTCTCGCCGCCGATCCGTCAGGCGCGTCCTTATCAGAGCGTCGTCGTCACTACATCCTGCGCGGGTCGTCGTTCAACTCAACGAATGCCCATGCACGAGCCACCTACCGCGGCAGCCATCTCCCGCCAGAATACTGGCGCTACAACATCGGCTTTCGGATTGTTATTGCGCGTCCTCTTGCCGGGGAATAACCCGGAAATCCTGTCGCCTTCGCATCTTCAACCTGCTGGCATTTCATGCCTGCGCTCCCCTGGAAGCATGCCCGCACGCCTTTGTCTATGCAACCCCGCAAAAGCGCAGTGCTATCAGCGCCAGGGTTTGCGTGGCGGTGCGCAGGTCGGCAATGGCGACCCGTTCATCAGGACGATGGGCGTTGCGCACGTCTCCCGGTCCGAAGAGGATGGTCGGGGTGCGCCCTTCGTTCGCCAGCAAGCGCATATCGGCGCCGTAGGGCATGCCTTCAAACACCGCTGGCGCACCGGCGACGTCGGCAAACGCTGCGGCGGCGGTTTGAACCAGGGGATGGTCAATGGGAGTGCTGGCAGGCGCAAATTGCCCGCCCCACCATTCGATGCGCGGCGGATGCTCGCGGAGCCACGGATCGGCGTGTGCGGCGCGCGCGACGGTCTCTTCCAGCACGCGCCGCGCGGCTTCCAGGTCTTCGCCGATCGCCACGCCGTACCGTCCCTCGGCGACGAGCGTTTCGGCGACGGTCGAAGCCCATTCACCAGCGCGCACCACGCCGATGCACAACGCATATGGGAGCGTGTAACGGCGGTAGAGACGGCTGATCGGATCGTCCCGCAACCGCGCTGCCGCGTTACGCGCAGCTTCCAGATCCATCAGCGCCTGGTAGAGCGGCATGAACTTTTCGATGGCGCTGATCCCTTCTTCGCGCACACACCCATGCGCAGCGGCGCCGGGAACGGTCAGACGAAAGTTGAGCGCCCCCGCCTGCGCTGGAGCAACGCGCAGTTCGGTCGGCTCGACGACAATCGCGGCATCGCCGGTGTGACCGCGCAGCACCGCCGCAAGCGTGCCGCATCCCCCGTCCTCCTCGCCGATCACGCTCTGGATGAGCAGGCGCCCCTTCAGCCGCACACCAGCGTCGCGGATGGCTTTCGCGGCGAAGATGGCGCACGCCAGCCCGCCCTTCATATCAAGCGCGCCGCGCCCGTACACAAAACCGTCGGCAATCGTCGCCTGCCACGGCGGGAAATGCCACAGCGACTCGTCGCCAGCCGGCACGACATCGACATGCCCGTTGAAAATCAGAGTCGGTCCATTCCCCATTCCGCTAACGCCTGCGACCCCCAGCCCGCGCTGACGTTCCACTTCCGCCGAAAACGCTGGATGGCAACGCAGTTCATCAAAATCAATCTCCCAGACGTCCACCTCGCACCCCAGACGTTCCAGGAATGCCGCGACATGCTCCTGCGCCGCCATTTCTCCGGGTGAACCATCGAGACTCGGAATCGCCACCAGGTCGCTGAGAAACGCCAGCAGCCCGTCGAGATCAACCGCCTCGACGACTGCGCGTTCGATCGGATCAGTGACTGTCATTGCACTATCCTCGCAAAATCGGGCGTGTCAGACAAGTAGGTCCGCCTTCCGCCTTGAGCGAAATCTCGTCGCCGCGATCGGTCAACACCTCGCACCCCGCCGCTTCCAGGCGTCGCTTCGTCAGCGGATTGTTCTCCAGCATCAGGCATTGCCCCGGCGCCAGCGCCAGCACATTCGGTCCCATCGTCAGGAATTCAGAGTCGGGAACGTCGATCAGGCGAAAGCCGCGACGCTGCAATTCCTGATAGAACGATGCGCCGTGTAACGCCAGCGCTGCGGGTCCGCCTCGCCGAATGCTTCGTCTGGTCGCCGCACCACGACTCGTCGGAGCGGCGCGATCATACTCTGAGCGCCAAAGGATCGCATCTGTGAGTCTGCCTTGTGCTGATGTCCTGTTTGCGCAAGCATACCATACCTGGCGATAGGAGCTTCGATGTGGACGACTTTACTTCTGGATGACCTCCCTGCGCTCCCGTGCGCGCAGCAGCCGGGCTTTTTTGATACAATAGAAGCTGCATGAGTTGCTCTATCTTTCCCGACGCGCACCGTCGGTGGACGTGCACCGACTGCTGTTCGAGACGGTTCCGCAGACCAATTGAAATCACAGAAGCGCTCGATAGGGAGGCGCTCGCATGAAACCGCTCCAGGTCATTGCCAGAAGCATCACCAGACCATTCGGGCGCCTGAGCCAGGTTTTCAGCCGATCTTCTCCTCGCCGCTCCTCTGAACTTGCCGAACTGGAGTCGCAGTTTTATCAGGATGCCGACCGGGATCGCGAGCGGGTCTGGAATCGCCAGTTTTCCAACTCGATCCGCTCGGGGCGCGGGTAAGCGTCTGGTCGGATCTCCCCTATGATCACAACAACCAACACGCAACCGGTCGCCGCGTCACGCCTGCCCGCGATTGCGTCCGCGGTTTTGACCATCTATCAGTTCTTCGACATTGGCGACGCCATTGATCTGGATCTGGCGCAACGCTGCCTGAGCAATCCATCGGAGCGCCGCGTTCGTCTGCGCACGCGCCAGTCCGAGAGCATTCGCATCGCGCAGCCGCCGCTGCGCGTCGAACTCGGAACTGTGCCGGTTGCACTGGCAGATCACCATCATCCCGGCGCCCTGCGCGCCGTTGTGTACGATCTCGGCGCGGTCGAGATCGCTATCGAGGTGCGCCTGAGCGCGCCGTTGTCGTGGGAGGATGTCGCCGATCTGTTCGCCGCCGCGCAGGATCTGCCGGCAGACATCACAGGGCGCATCGCCGCCGCGCTTGATGACCTGGAAACGCTCATTCGACCGGCAATCTCCCGTCCGCAACGCTCGCCGGTAGTCGAAGACTACTGTGTGCTGATCGTTGAACGCCTCGACCCGCCGTGCCGCGCCGCCGAACTTGCAGATCACCCGACGGTGCGCGCCGCGCTCCTCGGCGAGCGTCGCACGCTCAGCGCCGATGCGTCGCGTCTGGTCACAGCGCTCAGTTACTACCCCGACGATCTGGCGCTCCTGAGCTGGAACGGCGCGCTCCTGATCGAGTCGGACGCCGCCGCTGCCGCGACTGCCGCCGATATCCTGGCGTTTGCGAATGTTGAACTGCTGCTCGTTCGCTCATACGACGCTGCGCTCGATGCACGCCTGCCGGAAGTCTATCGTCGGATCGCGCAGGCGCAGCGGCGGTTTACCATGCCGCTCGTGCGGCGCTATAGCCAGTTGCTCAGCGATGTGCAGCGGTTGGTCGCGGAAGTGACCGAAGTGACCGAGCAGATCGACAACGCGCTCAAAGTCACTGATGACGTCTACTGGAACCGGCTCTACACCGCAGCGCTCAGCGTGTTGCGCGTGCGCGTCTGGCGCGAGGGGGTCGATCACAAACTGGCGCTGCTGCGCGAGACCTATGCCATGCTCCACGCCGACGCCGACTCCGAGCGCGCTGCGGCGCTTGAGTGGGCTATCGTGCTCCTGATTGTCTTTGAGATTGTGATGGCGTTGTTGGGGTGATGAGCCGATCTCCCTCACTGGGGTCTAGAGAACCGGAGAGCGAGTGCGTTCGTATTGCATAGCAAAATCAGACAATGCTGATGCGCTATACAACGTCTTCTGACTTTTTGCAGCTCTACGCGTGGCGAAGGTTTATCTCATCAGGACGCATTGGATTCTTCGCCACACGCAACCAATGAGCAGGCGCGATGGGTCAGGAAACGACGCTCCGGCTGCCAGCGATTGAAATCGCCCCTGACGGGCCTGAGGCCGACCGTCCGCCTGCGCGGACGGGAACGGCGGCATCCGCCTGCGTGGACGCCCGGCGAAACGCCCACCCGGCGCGACTTCAGTCGCCAGCCCATGCAGAGCGCCGCAGGGATGCGCTTGCTTGCCGCCTGACTATGCATGCCTGGACTATCACCGGAAAACTGGCTTGACAGACTAATCAGCGCGCAGCGTCCAGTTTGAGAGAGAACATAATTATGGAACTCACCGGTCTCCACCACGTCACTGCCATTACCGGCGATGCGCCGGGGAATGTGCGCTTTTACACGCAGACGCTCGGATTGCGTCTGGTGAAGAAAACCGTCAATCAGGATGATGTATCAGCCTACCACCTGTTCTACGGTGACGAACTTGGCAGCGCCGGAACGGAGGTTACGTTCTTCGACTGGCCCCATGCCGGTCCGAACGCGCCGGGCGTCGGCAGCCTGACCGACATTGCGCTGCGGGTACCGGGGCGCGCTGCGCTCGACTGGTGGGCGCAGCGGTTCGATGCAATGCAGGTGCGCCACACCGGCGTCATCGAGCGCAACGGGCGCGCGGCGATTGCCTTTACCGACCCGGAAGGGCAGCGTCTGCTGCTGGTCGACGACGGCGGCGCGCCCGGCGGCACTCCCTGGCGCAACAGCCCTGTGCCGCTGGAATACGCTATTCGCGGGCTGGACTCAATCACGATTATTGTGCGGCGTCCTGAGCCGCTGACGAGCGTTCTCACTGATGCGCTCGGCATGCACAGGGCGGGAGAGTATCAGCTTCCAGGCGACTCCGCGCAGCAGGTTATCGTTTTCGCCATTGGCGCAGGCGGACCCGGCGCGGAAGTGCATGTGGCGGTGCGCCCCGATCTGCCGCCCGCACAGGTCGGGATCGGCGGCATTCACCATATCGCATTTCGCGCGCCCGACGACGACACGCATATGCGCTGGCAGCAGCGCCTGACGTCGCTTGGTCTGCGCCCGACGCCGGTCATCGACCGCTACTACTTCCGGTCAATCTATTTTCGCGTATCGCCTGGCGTGTTATTCGAGATTGCAACCGACGGTCCCGGATTCGCCACCGACGAGGACCCGGCGCATCTCGGCGAGCGCCTGGCGCTCCCGCCGTTCCTGGAGTCGTACCGCGACCGGATCGAGGCCGGGCTGCGACCGCTCTCCGGCTCGTCTCGGAGTTGATGCATCTTGCGAATGGAACATGGATCTGCGCGGATCGAGACGGATTCGCACGGATAATATGCTTGATGGACGGACGAGAACGCTTCACCCGGTGCGTTGTTACGTAAGCAATTCGTTCCAACAGGCGCGATCGTCCATCTTTCCTGGCATACGTGCAGCAGGCGTTGGCTGAGCCTGTCGCAGCCAACGCCCCTCACGAGACGATGACCGCCACGATCCGCAGTCGGGCAAGATCAGCATGAATCGACCTCTACCGCCGCACGCACTCCCGCTGGCTGCGGCGCGGCTGGCGCGGCGTCGCCCGATGGCGTACAGAGCGCATGCACCGCCTGGCGCTGCTCCAGCGTTCCCCAGACGGCGAGCCGGTCGCCAGCCAGCAGCAGCGCCTCCGGTCCAGGGTTGGCAATCATAGCGGCGCCGCGTTCAATGGCGACGATTGTCGCGCCGGTGCGCCAGCGAATGTGGTTCTCGCCAATGGTCTTGCCGTCGAGCGGCGATCCGGCTTCGACCGTTATCCAGGCAAGGCTGGTTGCCGAGGCGGACTTGCGCAGCGCACTGATCAGCAATTCTTCCTGACCGGGCAACCGCAACGGTCGATACCCCTGCACGCGCACGGCATCCGCCAGCATGTCGATCGCTTCCGGCGCCACATCGCAGTGCAACAGCGCCTGACGCACCATTTCGAGCCCCGCCTCGAACTCCGGCTGCACGATTTCATCCACCCCCAGCGGCTGAAGTTCCTCGATCTGCGCCACGTTCGCCGCACGGGCAATCAGCGGCACGGTTGCATTCAACTGACGCACCTGGCGCACCACCTGCTCCACATCAACCCCGCTGGCGACCGCCACCATCACCAGGCGTGCATGCGCCAGTCCCGCCGCTTCCAGCACCACCGGACTGGCGCCGTCGCCGTAGATGACCGGCAACCCGGCTTTTCTGGCGCGCTCGACGGCGTTATAGTCCTGATCGATGACAACGCAGGGCATCCGGAGTTGCTGGAGCGCCCCGGCGGTGTAACGCCCGACTCGTCCATACCCGACGATAATGATATGGTCGCGCAGCGTCGACTCCGGCGCAAGATGCGCCTCAAGCACTGCGCGTGTGCGCCGCAGCCGCGCCGCCAGCGGGTCGGCGCCGCGCACTGCGAAGGGGGTCAGCACCATCGTCACCACTGCCGTCGCCAGCACCAGCGTGAAGGTTTCCTGGCGGATGGCGTTGGCATTCAGCCCGACCTCAGCCAGCACGAAGGCAAACTCGCCAATCTGAAACATCCCAAGACCGACCAGGATCGGAATGCCATCGGTATAACCAAAGGCGCGTGAAATGGTTCCAAAGATCAACGCCTTTCCCAGAGCAACCAGCGCAACCACCAGCAGCACAATGCCCAGGTGATCGATCAAAAACGCTGGATTGATGAGCATGCCGATAGAGACGAAGAACAACAAACCAAACAGATCGCGGAGCGGACCGATATTGCTCAGCGCGTGATGGCTGTGCTCCGACTCGCTCAAGACCATACCGGCGACGAACGCGCCGAACGCAAACGACAATCCTGCCAGGTAGGTGGCATACCCCACGCCAAGCCCGATGGCAACCACCGCAATCAGATAGAGTTCGCGCGACTTCCAGGAGGCGATTTGCCGCAGAATGACCGGCATCAGGCGCGTACCGCCGTAAATCATCAGGGCAAGAAAGATGGCAGCGCGGACGATGGCCCAGCCAAGCGCGGGCAAACCTGCGACGGGGTTCTGCAACGTTGGCAGAATGATCAGCATTGGCACCACCGCCAGGTCCTGCACGATCAGCATACTCATCATGATGCGCCCTGCCAGCGAACCGAGCCGTCCTTGCTCGAGCAACGTCTTGAGGATGACCATCGTGCTCGACAGTGCCACAATGGCGCCAAACCAGAGCGACTCATATTCGGGCCAGCCGAGCATACGACCAATGCCGAACCCGAATGCCATCGTCACCAGGATTTGAATGGCGGTGCCTGCCAGCGCAATAGCGCGCACCTTTCCCAGGCGACCCAGATTAAACTCAAGCCCAAGCGCAAAGAGGAGCAGCGCCACACCGATCTCGGCGAGCAGCTCAATATCGTGAATGTTGCTGATCGTGATCCCGCCAGTGTGAGGACCGACGACCACTCCAGCGAGAATGTACCCCAGAATGAGCGGTTGACCGAAGCGTTGCGCAATGAACCCGCCAATGAGCGCCGCAACGACGATGATCGCAAAGTCCGCTGCTATCCCCATATGCGCCTCCTCGCGCTGATGTGGAGTATCATTTTGCTCACGACGCCAGGCGCTGGCTGAACCTGTCGAAGCTGGCGCTGATCGCACGACAATCAAGGGGCAGTTCAAAGCGTCTCACGGCTTTAGCTCAGGTACGCGCAGGTCCCTGCGCCAACAGCCCGTGCAACGCGGACATCCTGCAAAGAACAGGTCGCCTTACGCAGATTGCTGATATGACACAACGCCGGACTCTCCAGCGCAGGCGTCTCCGGGGAGGAATAACCGCCGCACACGTGGACGAGCAGGCAAAACGCCAGCTCTGAAATGCACCAGTTATTATAGCGGTATTGGCGTTGTTCTGCACGTCGGGGGGTAGGGGGCGGAAAATGCTGCGGGTTAAGGCCTCGCTCAGGTTGAATCGTCCGTTTCAGGCATCGTGACGCCCCAACTCCCCCTTCTCCCATTGTGGGAGAAGGGGGCGGGGGGAAGAGGGGCAAAAAGCGTCAGGACGCGGCAACACCTCCTCGCACCCAAAAAACTCTACACTTTGAGATGGGTAGGGGTTGGGTGCAGGCATGAAGCAGCCGGGTCGCGCGTCCTATGAGCGGCGGGCTAAAGCCTTCGCTGAGGACATTAAGGCCCCTTCGGGGCTTGTACGATTTCAGCCAGGTCTTCAGACCAAAAGCGTCCTGACATTACCGATCTATTTTCTTAATCTTCGTAAGAGCCACAAAGCGAACCACCTGAAACCTTTCACATTCGCACTTTCAACCTCATCCTCGTTTGCGCCTTTATGCAGATCGAAAAGGTCCTCTCGCCTCTCACCCTGGCTTGTTGCAACCTTTTCTCCTCTGGACTCGTCATGTACAATTGAAGCTATGGTATGCGCCGGTTTGCTGTGTGTCACATCGGCGCTGCAAGGGAGAGTAGAACGGTGGCTGAGCCATCTGCGGAACTTATCCGGCGTGCGCAGGCGGGCGATCCTGAGGCATTAACGCAACTGGTGCTCAGTCAGCAGCAGTATGTCTATAGCATCGCTATGAGCGTACTGAAAAATCCTGACGATGCTGCTGATTTGACACAGGAGGCGTTTATTCGCCTCTTCCGCGCATTGCCGCAGTATAATGGCGAGAGCCGGTTCACAACCTGGCTCTACCGCCTGGTGGTCAATCTGGGGCGCGATGAATTGCGGCGCCGTGGACGGCAGGCGCCGCTGGCATCTCCGGCGGACGGCGATGAGGACCTCGATGCGATCAATGTGATTGCCGACGATGACCGCTGGACAGACCCGGAGGAGGCGCTTGACTCGCGCGAGCTGCGTGATGAGGTGCGCCGCGCGCTGGCGCAGCTTGAGGAGCATTATCGCCTGGTGTTGACGCTGTACTACTTTGAAGACATGAAATACACCGACATCGCCGAAATCCTCGATCTGCCGCTCAATACGGTCAAAAGCCACATCCGGCGCGGTAAAGAGCGCCTGGCTGCTATTCTGCAGGAGCGTGAACAACCGCCAGCCGCGCGCACATTGCCAGCGCCAAAGCAACCGGAGACTGGCAGCAAACCTTTCAGTCCCTTTATGCGGCTGCCTGCGCCAGTTGGGGGGAGGTAAGCGCTATGATGAATTGCGACGAAGCGCGCGCATTGCTGGCGCTGCACACGGAGCCGGAGATTAAGGACGAGACGCTGCGCGATCATCTCGCCAGTTGCCCGGCGTGCGCCATCTACCACCGGCGTAACCGGGTGATTGATGCGACGCTGCGGGAAGAACTTCGCTGGGAGGTGCCTTCGGTATTAACCGCGCAGTTGATGGCGATTGCGCTGCAGGCTTCTCATCTTACCCCCGCGCCGCGTCCGCGTCGCTGGTACATCCTTACGGTCTATCTGTTGACTGCGATGGTCATGGCGGTATCGCTGGCGGTTGCGTGGACCTACGGCGGCGCTATGCTGATGCAGATCGGGATGCACGATGCGCTGGCGCGGGCATTCGACATTCCGGCGCAATGGCTGGCGCAGGTGACGCAAACGCAGCTCGACTCACAGCGGTTGATCGAGTTTGCGCTGCGGGTGCGTGATCAATTGCTCTGGCTGATCCTGGCGGCAATTCTGTGGGCGCTGCTCGACCGCTCGCCGCAGTCTCTGCTCGCCAGAAGCGAGTAGCGGTCCATCCCCAAGATACCGGCATTTCTCGATGTGCGACGCTGCGCCTGGCAGATGATACGTCATAAGCACTCAAGTGCAGGTAGACCTGCGCTGCCCGGTCGTGCATCCTCTGCGTTGCGGGCGCATGAGGATTAAGACATTCATCCGGTAAACCCGCGCTGTCCGGTCGCGCCTTCTTGGGGCTGCGGGCTAAAGCCCTTGCTAAAGTCATCGAAGCCCTTTCGAGGCTTTTCCGATCTCAGCCAGGGGCTTGCGCCTCTCGCTCTGCGGCTTATGCCTCTCGCCCCGCCTCGCCGAAGATGTTCAGCAGCACAACCCCCACAATAATCAGAATGATGCCGATGACGCCAGCAATGTTCAGCTTTTCGCGCCATGCCAGCACGCCGATGATTGCGATCGCCGCCGTCCCTAAGCCAGACCAGATGGCATAGGCGACTCCCAGCGGAATCGTGCGCAGGCTGAGGGACATGAGGTAAAATGATGCGCCATAGCCGGCAATAACCACGAGCGTTGGAAGCAGGCGCGTGAAGCCATCAGCCGCCTTGAGGGCGTTGGTTCCGATCAGTTCGCAAACGATAGCGCCAAATAAGAATAACATGCCGCGTGGATCCATATCGCCTCCGTAATGAAACAGGAACGCATATCGTGTCCTCTGAGCATACCACGTCACAGCACACCCCGCGCAACTGGTGGGGTCCCCTCTGGCCCATCGGCGAGGCGCTGCGCTTTCTCACAGTCATTCCCACGCCCGGGTTGCCGCCGATGACGGCAGAGGCGATCCCGCGCGCCATTCCGTACTTCCCCGTCGCAGGGCTGGCGCTCGGAGCGTTGCTCGTCGTCGTCGGCTGGATTGCCGGGGCGCTCTGGAACGAGATTGTCCGCGCGATTGCGCTGGTGGTCGCCTGGGGCGTCTTGACGGCGGGACTGCACCTCGATGGTTTGAGCGACACGTTCGATGGGGTGATGAGCTGGCGGTCGCGTGAACGCAAACTGGAGATTATGCGCGACAGCCGGATCGGGGTGATGGGAGCGCTGGCGCTGGCGGCAGTGCTGGGATTGAAGGCGGCGTTCCTGGCAACCGCAGGCGATGGCTGGCTTGCGGCGGTGTTGCTGGCGCCGGCGCTGGGGCGCTGGGCGGACGTGTACGGTATTATGCGCTTTCCGCCTGCGCGCGACGGCGGTTTGGGGCGCACCTTTCAGTCGCAACTGCGCCCTGGCGACTTCCTGATCGCCAGCGGAACGACGCTGATCCTGGCGCTGGCGCTGGGTGGCGTGCGCGGGCTGATCGCGCTGACGCTCGTCTGGCTGGCGGTCCATCTCCTGGGACGCTGGTGGACGCGCGACCTCGGCGGGTTGACGGGCGACACTTACGGCGCGCTCTGCGAGATCGCAGAGGTTGTCGCCCTGGCGGCGCTGACGGCGAGTATGCCAGCGCGTCTGATTTCCGCCTGATGCTTATAGGCGGGCTAAAGCCCTTGCTCAGTTCATTAAAGCCACTTCGGGGACTGAACGATCTCAGCCGGGGCTTCAGCCCGCAGCATCTTGGTTCACTTTGAGCCTTTGCGCCTTTGTGTGCGCTATTCGACATGCGCCCGATCTAGGTCCATAACCCCATCACGCTGCGCATAATTGCCAGTTCGCCGATGTGGTACGAATTGTGCGTGGCGATGATTGCAATCTCGCGCACGATAGTATGGCGATGTTCGCCGCTGTTTGGCAATGGCGCGAAGAGATCGACGGCGGGATCGTTGATAATGTTCACGAGTTGCTGCCGATCAGCGAGGAACTGCTCGATCGTGCGGTTCCAGCCAGCCCGATCAGTGGTCGCCGCCGGGTCGGGCCAGAGGTCGTCGGGGAAATTGGGCCAGGTATAATGGTCGGACTGGATATACTCCAGAATATCGCGCTGGCAGATGCGCAAATGTTCCAGCAAATGCCAGAAGGTGTAGGGGCAATTCGGCAGGCGCGTGTTGATATGCGCTTCGGGAAAATCAGCGACGGCGTCCTCGAAGATCATGTGCGCCTGGCGCTCGGTCAGCATGTTGGTCAACTGCCTGCGCAGTTCAGCGTCGTCCATTGAAACATTCCTTTCCATAATCGATAGGCATTCCGCACCGGCCCGTTATTTGTTCAGGAAGGCAATCCAATGATACACGACCCGCTGATCGAGCGCATGCACCGATACATCGACGCCTGGGAAGCAAACGGCGACCGCCGGGCGATCTTTCTGGCGTGTTACGCCCTCATGACACGCAACATGCTCGATAGCGTCGAGGCAGGACGTTTCGCCGACAATGCCTGGATGCACGCGCTGACGCATCAATTTGCAGAATACTATTTCATTGCACTGGAAGCGTATGATCACGGGGACGGACGGCTGCCGGAGGTCTGGCGGCAGGCGCACGATCTGACGCGCACCCCGCACGTGCCGCCGCTGGTGCATCTCTTGCTTGGCGTCAATGCCCACATCAACTGTGATCTGATCCTCGTGCTGGATGATTTGCTGCGGGGCGAATGGGATGACCTGGCGCCAGCGCTGCGCGACTCCCGGCGCAATGACTACCTGTTGATCAACGCCATCATCGGCGAGACGATCGATGTCGTTCAGGATACCGTGCTGGAACGCTGCTCGCCAGCTATGGACCTCATAGATGTGGCATTTGGACCGCTTGACGAATGGTGCACTTCTCGCCTGATCCGCAACTGGCGACGCGACGTTTGGGAACAGGCGATGGCATTAGTCCAGACGCGCGATCCGCAGACGCGCGAAATCCTGCGCCGTCAGGCGGATCTGGGGGCGCTGAGGCGCATGCAACTGGTCGTTGCAGGAGGCGCCGCTGGCGCGCGCGTCTTTGGCTTTTCGCAACGCTGGTTGCGGCGCCTGGGGCTGATGGCGGATTGACGCTGGCGCACGGCAGAGGGAGCAATCTCAGTCACTCACGCAGCAAGCGCATTGCGCCGCGTCTGCGGCGCCGGATGATTGACGCTGCTGAGTTGTGCTGCAAGTGTTGCGGCATCGGTGAACCCAAGATTCACATAGCGCACCACACCTGCCGCATCGAGCACGACTGTCGCTGGCGCGGTCAGAATGCCAAGGCGATCAACGAGGCGGGGGTAATCCGGCGCTGCCAGAGTGCGCACCGTCACTGAATCCCCCAGAGCAGTCGCCAGCTGCGCCAGCGCCGGCGCCTGGCGGGTGCGGCATTCGACGCATCCGGGAGTTGAGAAGCCAACCACTGCCGGTTTGCCAGCCGGAATAATGCCGGCAAACAGCGTTTCACGCGCCAGAGTGCGAATCTTCCGGGCGCGCCAGAGACGGAAGCATCCCCACCCCAGCGCAATCAGCGCGACAACTGCCGCGATGAGCAGCAATCGTTCAGTCATCGTTTGAGAACCTCATTCATCCGGCCCGGCGCTCATGTATTCATCAGCGCGACGCACGCAGTCGCTGAAGCTGGAAGAAGATGAAACAACCGACACAGAAACCGAAGATCAGATTGATCGCCGCCAGCGCAACCACGATCAGCGCCAGCGCCCACCCAACAGTCGGTGCACCGAGGAAGAGTGCAAGGCATGCCAGAATAAGCGTCGCTCCCCCCATCCCCTGCGCAAAACGGTGAGGCGCCGCATCTTCGTGATGGATGTCAGGGCGCAGTATCCCAGCGGGGCGCAATACATCACGGTAAAGGCGCTGAAAGACCGCCAGTTCCGGCGATAATGCGCCAAGCGTCATCATCGCCGCGACAATAACGACCAGCCAGGGCAGATCGACAATGAAAGCGATCAGCAGCAGAGCAATGATTGCTGCCTGATTAACCCGTAACGCTGTACGGTCGAATGCAGGCGCCGTTGTGTTCATCCGTTCGACAGACATGCCTGAGTTCCTTACGCAACTTTGATAGGATTCTTCATAATGTTAACAACTTTAGCGATTTTGTCAAGATTGCATTGCTCGTATCTCGCGCTGATATGATACGAAGCGCCCCCCATAGCATGCACGTCGGTCGAACATCGCGGCGATGATCAAACCTGCGAGACGGCTGCCCATCGCCGCGCCGACGGGTGCTGAGCCCTGGGCGTCTGAAGGTTCGCTGGAGAGACGTCGTTTGTGAGGAGACGGATATGGATGAGGATCACAGCTATCGTCGCCTTGAGATGACCGTTCTGATGACGCCGGATATGGCCAACTTCGCTGGACGGGTGCACGGCGGCTCAATTTTGAAACTGCTCGATCAGGTGGCGTATGCCTGCGCCGCCCGCTATTCAGGTTCATATGTGGTTACAGTCTCAGTCGATCAGGTTGTGTTCCACGAGCCATTGTACGTCGGCGAGCTGGTCACCTTTCTGGCATCGGTCAATTACACCGGCACCAGTTCAATGGAGGTTGGCATCCGGGTGATGGCGGAGAATATTCAGGCGCGCAGTGAGCGCCATGTGATGACCTGCTACTTCACGATGGTGGCGGTTGACGAGCACGGCAGACCGCACCGCGTCCCCTCGTTCACCCCCACGACGCCGGTGGAGCAGCGGCGCTGGAAAGCCGCGCAATTGCGGCGTGAATTCCGCCGCGAAATTGAACGCCGCAGCCTGGATATCCGTCTGCACCCCGATGAGCTTGCCGCAGAACACGAGACGGGCAAGCGGCAGGAGTCGCAGGGGTAATGGAGAGCTCACAAGGGTAGATTTTT
>JAUQOW010000101.1 GCA_030550675.1 Chloroflexota bacterium | reverse complement strand
CGCCCGGCAACTTCATCTACCACGAAGGGGCGAAGTGGGAAGTGATCGCATTCCGGGCGCCGCCAGGCGGACTGGAGTCGCGCCGGTCGCGGATGCGGGTCTGCAAGGAGTGCGGCGCCTTCAGCACTGTCGACTGCGATCTCTGTCCGTCGTGCAACGTGCGGTTCGACGCCGAAAACAGCGACATGTTCGAGTTGCTCGAAATGACGAACGTCATCGCCCGGCGCCGCGAGCGCATTACTGCCAATGAAGAGCAACGGCAACGGCGCGGCTACTGGCTGCACGACGCCTATGCGTATGCCGTCGCCGACGGTCGCGCGCGGATGCAGGAAGCGGACACAATGGTCAACGGGTCGCCGATCATGCGCCTGACATATGCGCCAGCCGCGACGGTGCTGCGCATTAACCGCGGGTGGCGCGCCAGCCGCACCGAAGGGTTTCTCGTCGATATGGAGACGGGGGAATGGCTTCGCCCCGACAACGACGGCAGAGCGGCGACGCGGCGTGCAACGCGCAACCGGCAACCGGTCGATCCGGCGCTGGTTCATCTGATGGTGCGTGATACGCGCAACCTGCTGCTCATCCGGCTGCCGGGAGTCGATCTCGAACGCGACGTGCGTCTGGAGACGAGCCTGCGCTATGCGCTCCAGCGCGGCATCGAGCGCGCATTTCAGATCGAGGCGAGCGAGATCGCCGGAGGAGTGATCGGTCGGGGCGCGTTGCGGGCGCTGATCTTCTACGAAGTGAGCGAAGGCGGCGCCGGCGTGCTGCGGCGGTTGGTCGAAGAAGCGGACGCGCTGGCGCGGGTGGCGCGCGAGGCGCTGACGCAGTGCCACTTCGACGACGAAGGGCGCGACGCGCAGCCGGAATGTCATGCGGCGTGCTACGAATGTCTGCTGAGTTTCTCGAACTGGATCGAGGCGCTGCACATCAATCGCCACCACATTCGCGATCTCCTGATCCAGATCGCGGGCGGGCGCACCCTGCCCCGCATCGGCGGGCGCGACTACCGGGAACATCTGGCGTGGCTCCAGTCGCAGACCGACGAGCGCTCTGAGTTGGAGCGGCGCTTCCTCGACGAACTTGCCCGCCTCGGCGCGCGCCTGCCGGATGAAGCGCAGAAGGCGATTGCTGAACCGCACTGCATCCCCGATTTCTTCTACGCGCCGAACATCTGCGTCTTCTGCGACGGCAGCGTCCACGACAACCCGGCGCAGCGCGCCAGCGACGAGGCGGTGCGCCAGGAGCTGCGCGCGCGCGGCTACCGGATAGTGCCGATCCGCTACGACCAACCCATCCGCGCCCAGATCGCCCGCTACCCGGAGATCTTCGGCGATGTCGGGTAAGCGCCCCCAAGACCCGTGAGGTCAGAAAAGGACCCTGGCGCGCCCGCGATCTTTGCCGCCGGTCACATTCCCCGGCAGGGACGGATGCGCGACGGAGACCTCAAGGATCGGGCGCGTTTTCCCCCCAAGACCCTTGAGGTCGGGCGGCGTCCCTCAAGCAGGTAGAGACCGTTCCGTTGCCGACGCGCCAGCGCAGCGCGAGGTGGTATGGTCAAGACCTCAAGGGTCGGGCGCTTCTTCCCTAACCCCTAACTCCTGATCCACTCCACAAACGCCCGCAGATCAGGAAACTCGACAAGCGGCGCGGGTCCGTCCGGCGGCAATGGTTCGCGTTTGCGGTTGATCCACACGACCGGCAATCCCATCCGCGCCGCGGGCACGACATCGTGGAAGTGGCTCTGCGCCACGTGCAGCCAGCGCAACCCGCCGATCCGCTCGCGGGCGGCGATGAAATGACCAGGGTCCGGTTTGTACGAGCCAACCTGCTGTGCAGTGACGATCAGATCGATAGGCGCAGTGAAGTGCCTGATCGTCGCTGCCAGCAGGTCATCGTCCACATTTGAAAGAATGCCCAGGCGGTGCCCGGCGGCGTACAACTGCTCAAGCGCCGGGTTCGTGTCTTCGAAGGGGGGCCACTGCGGCAACGTCGCCGCAAAGAATTGCGCCGTGTCGTCGTCCATGGGCCAGCCGAGCGTCGCGGCTGCGCGCTGCGCCGTCTCCGCCAGCACCTGACGGTAGGGACGATATTCAGCCGCCTCGACCTGCGGCTCAATAGCGTGGTAGGCAGCCAGTGCAGCGTCAAGGTCAATGGAGACGCCGGCGCGCTGCGCCGCAGCCGCAAACCCGTTGCGGATGCCGCCGTCCCAGTCGATCAGCGTGCCATAGCAGTCGAAGGTGATCACGTCGTACTCACGGGTCATTGGAATGCTCCTGAAGGGAAATTACCTAACCTGATCCCGCCCCAGCACCACGATGATGTCAACCGTCGGGGCGACGCCATCGGGCGGACCGCGCCGGACCTCGGCGTTGAGCAACGCCGCCAGGCGGCGGGCAGTGGCGGGTTTGCCGGTCACATCATACACGATGGTGCGGGGAACATCGCTGCGCGGCGCGTCAGCGGCGGGCGCGACGGTGAATCCAGCCGACTCCAGTTCGCCGCTGACGCGCCGCGCCAGACCGGTGACGCCAGCGCCGTTCAGCACCTGAATGCGCGCGTTTTCGGTTTCGACGCCAGGCGTCGCCAGGAAGTCACGCACCACTGCGTGCACCTCTGCCGGGTCCCAGAGAATGTCAGAGCCGATTTCGCGGAAGTTGGGCGCGGTGTCGGGCGCAATGCGGTACTGCCCGATCATCGCCGGGTCAAGCCCGGTGGCGATCCACGCCATCCCCAACGCCATATCAGGGCGCGACAGCGGCAGGGTGGTGGCAAACGCGCCATCGAGCGCTCGACTGAGCGATGGCAGCAGCAGCGCAGCGCCAACCGGACCGCGGGCGCGCAGTTCTTCGATGACGGCGCGAATGACCTGCTGCTGCCGTTCAGCGCGCCCGAAATCGCTGTCGGCGTGGCGGGTGCGGGCGTAGATCAGCGCGCGCGCCCCGTCCATTCGCTGCGGACCTGGCTCAAACTCGACGCGCACCGTGCCGAAATCGGGGGTCGGGTAGGCGTTATCAACGATCCGACGCGGCACGTCGATGGTCACGCCGCCGAGCGCGTCGATCACGCGCGCAAACCCGTCGAAATTGATCTGCGCCGTGTAGTGAATGGGGAGATCGAGAAACTGCTCAACGGTCTCGGCAGCGAGCGCCATGCCCCCCTGCGCTGGCGTCGTCCCCTCGCCGTAGAGTTCCCTGGCAGCCGCGTAACCGCGTCCATAGGCGACATTAATCTTGGCTGGACCAATGTCGCGCACATTCACGCGCGTGTCGCGCGGAATAGAGAGCAGGCTGACCTGTCGGGCGATCGTGTCGAGGCGGACGACGATGAGCGTATCGCTGCGCACCCCTTCTTCCGGATGGTCGGGACGCTCATCAACGCCAATGAGCAGGACGTTGATCGCCGTGCCGGGCGGGTTGAGCGGCGGGAACGGTCGCGCATCGGCGACGATCAGCGGTGCGACGGCAGCCGCGAACTGCCAGTAAAGCAGCGCAACGAGCGCCGCCAGAAGAACGCCGATCAGCAGCAACGCACGCCGGATGCGCCGCCGCGCGCTGCGCCGGGCGGGGGGCGCAGCAACCCGCGCGCGCCGCATAACAATCGTCTCGCCGGTGTACGCACGCCCTCGCGCCTGCCGATTGGTCGGTTCATTGTCGTATCTGTCGTCCATATGACCAGAGTATAGCACATACGGTCGAAGTCCAACCTGATACGTGAATGGCATCGTATGTCAGAGCACGATCATCAAATTGTAAACTTTGTGTGGTATGCTGTGGGAGGCGAAGGTCGGGGCGCGCCGCTGGCGCGCCCGCGAGCGCGCGGCGAGTAACAGGTACGGGTGCGCTCGTGAAAATGCCGTCCGTTGCACGTTGCACGTTGCACGTTGAAGGTGCGAAGGCGGTCGTTGCGCGTTGAATATTGCACGTTGAATATGGGAAGGCGGCTCTAACTCCTAACTCCTAACTTCTAACTCCTCATCTCTGGTTCTCAGTTCCTGGTTCTTGGTTCTCTCTCTCGGAGTCAATCGCATGACACTGCTGACTGCACCAAAATCAGTATTCATCCCAGCAAAGGAATACCACGTGCCCATTGAAATACACCCACATGAACCGCATGCGCCGAAGGCGCGTCCGCGCAAGCGGCGGGCGTTGCGCGGGCGCCAGACGATCGAGGCGACGAAACTGCATGTCAACCCTGGGTGGCTCGGTCTTGGCGCAGCAGCGACCGCTGTCGGGCTGGCCGGAATCAACCTGTTCGGCTGGCCTCTCGCAGCGGCGGGAGGAGCGTTCGGCGCAGCAGCGCTTGGTCACATGCTGCTTGGCGAACCGGCGCGCCCGATCCTGGAGCGGGTGACCCTGCGCGTCCCGGCGCTGCCGCCGGCACTCGACGGGTTGCGCATCGGTCACCTGACCGATAGCCACCTCGGTTTTCGCTACAGTGAGGAAAATGTGGCATGGGGCGTCGAGCAGATGCAGCGCGAGCGCCCCGACCTGATCGTACTCACCGGCGACATTGTCACGCATCACTGGGCGATCCCCGACGTGCCGCGGCTGCTGCGCGGCTTGCACGCGCCGCTCGGCGTCTATGCCGTGCCGGGCAACCACGACCACTGGGAAGGACTGGCGGACCTGCACGCCGCGTTGAAACTGGCAAACATCCCGCTGCTGCTCAACGAACACCGGCGGTTGTCGTGGAACGGCGGCGATCTGTGGCTGATCGGCATTGACGACGTATGGGACGGGCGACCGTCGCTGCGGCAGGCGCTGCGCGGCGTGCCGACCCACGGGTTCAAGCTGCTCCTCTCCCACGCGCCTGATATTGCCGATAGCGCAGCGCACGCTGGCATTCATGTGCAACTGTCGGGTCACACGCACGGCGGGCATCTGCGCCTCCCGCTGCTTGGTCCTTTCACCCTGCCGCGCTATGGCAAACGCTACGTCATCGGCGAGTATCAGGTCGATGGCATGATCCTCTATGTCTCGCGCGGGCTTGGCGGCGCGCCGCTGCGACTCCTCTGCCCGCCCGAAGCGACAATCATCACCCTGCGGCGACCATAGATTGCATGGTATACTGCCAGAGAGCAACATCGGCATGCTGAGACAGCGTGCCGACAGGCAGACCGCAGGAAGGAATGGTCATGGCGCTTCACGAACAGTCGCATCATTCATCAGCCGCTGGACGCCGAACCGCCCTGCTGGTTATTGGCGACGCAGCGGCGCTCATGATCTTCGCCGCAATCGGGCGCGCCAGCCATGGTGAGGAAGCCGGGTTGACTGCGCTGGCGCAGATTGCTGAAACGGCAGCGCCGTTCATCATTGGTTGGTTTGCGGTTGCGCCGCTGATCGGCGCCTACCGCGCCGATGTCACCGGAGCGCCATCGCGGATGCTGGCGCGCACCGCGCTGACCTGGCTCATCGCCTGGCCCGTCGGACTGGGGTTGCGCGCGCTGATCCGGCAGACGACTATTCCTCTCTCGTTTGCGCTGGTGACGTTCATTACGGTATTGACTATCATGATCCTCTGGCGCGGCGTATTTGCGTTGATTGCCGCCAGGCGGGCGTGATTGTTTGAGGTTATCATGATCACCAATCTGTATTTGATCCGCCATGGCGAGGCGTTTTCCAACGTGGAGCCGATCATGGGAGGAATGCGCGGCGACCGGGGGTTGACAGAGCGAGGGGTTGCGCAGGTGCAGGCGCTGGCGCGCCGCCTGGCGCGCGGCGAGATCGCTGCCGATGTTCTGTACGCCAGCACCCTGCCGCGCGCCCGGATGACCGCTGAAGCCGTGGCGGAAGCGCTCCGTCTGCCGATCCACTGGGACGACGACCTTCAGGAATTGCGTCCCGGCGAGGCGGACGGGATGCACATCGACGAAGCGCGCGCCCGCTTTCCGCAGATGAGCCTGTTCTTCAAGGAATACTTCACTCCGATCGCCCCTGGCGGCGAAAGCTGGGCCAGTTTTCAGTTTCGCGCATCGGCGGCGCTTGAGCGGTTGATCACTCGCCATCGTGGTCAAACGATCGTGGCTGTCTGTCATGGCGGCATTATTGAAGTGTCGTTCCTTTTCATGCTGGGGCTTGGACCTCATGCACGCGGGAGAAATGCGTTCCACGTGCAGAACACTGCTATCACCCACTGGCGTCAGGTGACCAGCCGCGATGGACGGCTGGAGTGGCAGTTGATCGCCCATAACGACTGCTGGCACCTTCGTGAACTGGAGTCTGAGCGTGACCGCGCCTGATCCGTCGCCGGTCGATGTCATTACCGATGCTGATCTCTTCCCGCAGTTGATGTCGGCGCTGCACGACATTCACGGCGAGATCGCAGCGGTTCAGCGTCCCGCCGGGTATGTGTTCTACGGGCTGGAAGATCCGGGGGCAGAGATGTACCTGCTTTACCGGGGACGGGTCCGGCTCTACACCACTTCGCCCGAAGGACGCGCACTGACTGTTATGCTCCTCGATGCGCCGGCGGTCTTTGGCGAGGTGACGCTGGCGGAGGGGACGCACCACGACAGTTATGCAATCAGCGTCACTCCCTGCACGGTCGGCGTCGTTCACCGTGAGACGTTGCGCCGCGCGCTGCGCGATCAGCCGTCGCTGGCGCTGCGGTTTGTCACGGTTATGAGTCGACGCCTGCGCGCCATTGAACGCAAACTGGCTGACATCGCCTTCAAGAGCGTGCCGCAACGCCTGGCGGCGGCGCTGCTTGGGCTGTGGGCGGAACAGCCGGACATGCCGCCGACGGTTCGTTCGACACACCAGCAACTCGCCGAATTGATCGGCTCACACCGCGAAACGGTCACCAAAGCCATCGGCGATTTCCGCGCCGCCGGGCTGATCCGGGTTGATGACGACGCCATTCATTTGATCGATCTGGTGCGGCTCAGAAACCTGGCATATTCGTGACCTCTGGATTTGCAGTTCCTCTCATGCATCGTGTACAATCTCGCCGTGGCTGACAACCGGAGGTCGTTGAGCTACGAACCATGTCGATTGCCGAACTTCCGCCACAGGTCACTGCGCCGCCCATCGACAGCGCGGCTTCTGCCACGACGCGCCCGCGCGCAGCGACCATCTCGCTCGAACACGCCGCCTATCTCGTCATCCTCCTGCTGGCGGTGATCTCGCGCCTGTGGGGGCTGGACAATCGTGCGCTTCACCACGATGAAACGCTGCACGCCTACTTTTCGTGGCTGGTCTTCCGCGGCGAGGGGTATGTCCACGATCCGTTGCTGCACGGACCTTTCCTCTACTTCTTCGGCGCGCTGATCTATTTCCTGTTCAGCGTCAGCGACACAACCGCGCGCCTGGGTCCGGCGCTGTTCGGCATTGCGCTGGTGATGCTGCCGTATCTGTTGCGCCGTGAACTGGGGCGTAGCGCGGCGCTGCTGGCTTCGACGTACATTCTCATTTCTCCGGCGTTCATGTACATTGCGCGCTTCCTCCGTCACGATCCGTACACCCTTCTGTTTGAGTTGCTGGCGCTGATCGGCGCCGTGCGCTATGCAACCACCCGCCGTCCGTTGTGGCTGTATGTGGTGGCGCTGGCGCTGGCGTTTATGTTCGTGACGATGGAAACGTTCTTTCTGTACATGGCAATCTTTGCGCCGCTGGTTGGGCTGGCGTTCTTCTGGAAGGTGTGGAAGCCGGGCGCGGCGGCGCTGGCGGCGCTGGGCGTCGCAGTCGTGGCGCTGGTGTTCTGGCTGCCGGGGTACCCGGAGCGCCCATTCCCGACGAGCGATACGGTCAATCGGGTCGCCGGTCCGTATATCTGCCCCAGCGAACTGCAACCCTTCCCGCCGCCCAACCCCATGCGCGTGGCGCGTCCTGGACCGATCTTCGGCTGGCCCCCGCTGGCGACGTTCGACAACGACTATGCGCTATGCGTTCGCCATCAGCCGGACGATAATTTCGGGCTGTACTTCATCAAACTTGGCGAGTTTGTGAATCATCCGGCGATTCTGACCGGGCTGGCGATCGTTCCGGCGACGCTGGCGGCGCTGTGGTGGGCTGTCTGGCGGCGGCGCGATGTGACTGGCGCAACGATCTGGGAACGCGCCTGCGCCAGCGGCGACCCGGCGGTGGCGACGTTTGCGAGTCTGGGGCAGGGGCGGCGCCTGCTGATCGCTGGCGGGCTGTTTTTCCTGGTCTATACGCTGTTTTTCACCGCCTTTCTCACCAACACCGCCGGAATCATCACCGGCACGACCGGCTCGCTCCTCTACTGGCTGGCGCAGCACGAGGTCGAACGCGGCGGGCAGCCGCCGCACTATTACGCGGTGCTGCTGGCGATCTACGAGCCGCTGCTCGTTCTCTGGGGCGTGATCGGTCTGGCGATGGCGGGAACGCTGGGGTGGCGCCGACTGATGCGGCGAGACCGTCATACTGAACCTTCCACAAATGGGCGCGAATCTGACGCGGATGCTGAAGCGGCGTCGCATGGCGTTGACCCGGCTGCCTGGCTGCCGTTCGTCCTGGTATGGTGGAGTATCGCCACCTTTGCGCTCTATTCGTGGGCGGGCGAAAAGATGCCCTGGCTGACGGTGCACGTCGCGCTGCCGTTGACGTTGCTGGGCGCATGGGCGGCCGGGCGCACCCTGGAGTGGTGGCGACGCGGCATCCGCGACGAGCAGGCGCACGATGGCTCGTCCCTGAGCCGGATCGTGCGCCCGTTCCCTGTCTTTCTGGCGCTGCTGACGGTCATCAGCGCCTACTGCCTGATCCTGATCACGGTGACCATCCACGCTGACACGCAACTGGCGGGGTTGACGCCGTGGATCACGCCGCTCTGGATGGCGCTGACGGCGCTGCTCACGGCAGGCGCCTGGGCGCTGCGCGGTCGGCGGTGGGCGCTGGGCGCACTGGCGGCTGGCGTAACGTTAATCGTCGCGGCGTACACGCTGCGGAGCGCCTATCAACTGAGTTTCCGCTATGGCGACATTCCGCGCGAAATGATGATCTATACGCAAACGTCGCCAGACGTGAAGCGAGTGATTGATCGACTTGATGAAGCGCTCCGCCGCCGCAGCAACGCCGCGACTGCAACGGTCTGGTACGACAACGAAACCGTGTGGGACTGGTACCGTATCCGTTTTGCCCGCGCCGAAGAGCAGCCGCCGCTCTTGCAGCGCGCGCCGGGGGACGATGTGATCGCTGTGCTGATGCTGCTCGAAAACTACGCGAACGATCAGAACCGCCAGTTTCTGGAAGGGTTTCGGGTGCAGCGCTACCCGCTGCGCTGGTGGTTCCCGGAGGAGGAAACGTACCGTCTGCCGCGCGACTGGATGACGGCGCCGGTGACTGAACGCTCCTCGCTCCTGATGCGTGTGCTGCGCCAGCCGTTCGACCCGCGCACCTCGCAGCAGTTCTGGCAGTATATCCTGTACCGCGTCCCGCCGCATCCGCTCGGTTCGACCGATTTTGTCGTCGCGGTGCGCCCTGAAGTCGCGCCGGAGATGGGTCTGGGGTTCGGCGGAGAGCGGTAGAGCATGGATGAACACCGCGCTCTCGGAATGGTATGTGATAGTACACGGATACACGCGGATCGAGACGGGTTTCCGCGGATCAGGTGATGCGTGTTAGTTCTGGCAGGATGAACAATGGCGATTCTTTCACGCGATCCCCGTGACATTGCTGCGGCGCCCGCCGGGCTGGACCGTCCGCTGAGCCTGGCATGGCTGTCGAGCGATGCGCTGCTGTTTGCGTTGCTGCTGGTCGCCAGCATCATTGCGCACCTGTACGGGCTGGGGCGCATGGCGCTCCACCACGACGAGTCGATCCACGCCTGGATGAGCTGGAAGTTCTACACCGGCGCAGGCGGCTTCATCTGCTGGGGCGGGCGCGTGTCGGCGACCTACTGCTACGACCCGGTGTATCACGGTCCGTCGCTCTATGTGCTGACCCTCTTCTCCTATGTTCTGTTTGGCGATGGCGACATGCAGGCGCGCCTGCCGCAGGCGGCGGCGGGGATTGCGCTCGTCGCCTCCGCCTGGATGTTGCGCCCTTACCTGGGAACGCGCGGCGCATTGCTGGCTGGCGTGTTGCTGGCATTCACGCCGACGCTGCTCTACTACACCCGGTTTGCCCGTCACGACGGGTTGATGGTGCTGTGGACCTTCTGGATCGTCATCGGGTTTTTCCGCTATATCGACACTGCGCAACCGCGCTACCTGTATCTGCTGGCGGTCGGCATCGCGCTGGCGCTGGCGACCCACGAACTCTACTATATTTTGGGGTTTATCTTCGGCTGGTTCCTGATCATTCGGGTGCTGTACGAACTGCTGCCGCGCCGGACGATGACCATTGCGCTGGGAGTCATTGCTGGCATCGCGGCGCTGGTTGAGTTGAGCATCATCACCGGGCTGTGGGACGGGCGCCTGACGCCGACGCTGCGCGCCGACGGCATTTCACTGCTCTTCTTTACGGTCGCCACTGGCGGGCTGATCATGTCGCGGGTGTGGGATCCGACGCCGGTGTTCGTGCCGCGTTGCGTCGCGCTCTGGCAGGAGCAGCGCGCGGCGCTCTGGGGGGCGCTTGGCGTCCTTGTCTCGATCTTTGTCGTGCTCTACAGCACATTCTTCGCCGATATGCGCAGCGTATTCGACGGGTTGTACGCCGGTCTGGCGTACTGGCTCGGATCGCAGCAGGAATATGCGCGCGGCGATCAGCCGTGGTACTACTACCTGATGCTGATGTCGCTCTACGAGCCGCTGGCGCTCTTCGGCAGCCTGGCGGCGACGGTTTATCTGTTCACTCGCGGCGTGCGCCTGCATCGCCAGGAGGAGACCGCCTCGGACCAGGCGGCGTCTTCGTCGAGCGCTGGCGTCGAAACCGTCGATCTTACTCCCGACGAGGCAGCACCGCACCTGTCGGTCGCCGGGCGTCCGGCAACGGCGCTCTTTCCGCTGTTCCTGGCATTCTGGTTTCTCTGCTCATTTGTGGCGTTCTCATGGGCGGGCGAGAAGATGCCCTGGCTCAACTCGCACATTGCGCTACCCGCCAATCTGCTGCTGGCATGGACGCTGGCGCGGTTGGGCGCCAGCCTGAACCTGCCTGCCCTCGACCGCCGCGCGTGGCTCGCGCCGCCTGCGCTCATACTGCTGTTTATGGCGATCACCGTCGCCATCTGGCGCTTCAGTCAACCTGCGGTCGGACGAGAGGCGCAGACCAACATGCTCCAGGGGATGCTGCTGCTTGTCCTGGCAGGCGGATTGATCTTCCTGATTGTCCGCGTTGCTCAATGGGCAGGCGCGCGCGCGACGCTGACGCTCTGTGCATTAACCGTTGCGGCGCTGGTGGGCGCGTATACGCTGCGTTCAACCTGGCTGGTCGTCTACGATCACCCCGATACGCCGGTTGAGCCAATGGTTTACACTCAGACGACGCCTGATACGCCGCTGATCGTCGCGCAAATCCGCGATCTGGCGATCAGCCAGACGCGCAATGTGCGCAGCGTCAACGACCCGACTGGCGGTCTCTCGATGCCGCTGATCATGGATCGCGGCGACACGGCGCAGGATGGCGAGGGCAGCCTGGCATGGCCCTACCAGTGGTACCTGCGCGACTTCAAGCGCCTGGAGCTGCGCACTTCCGATGAATTCCGTTCCGCAACCGCCGATACCTTCCTGGTCGATCCGCCGCAGGGCGTGGGGGAGCGCATCCTGGCGCCGGTGGTGATGATCTCGCGCGTGAGCCTGAACAGCACTGCTCAACAGGCGCTCGAGGCGAATTATGTGCGGTTGTATGACACCAAACTGAACTGGTGGTTCCCTGAAGGTAACAAATGCGACCCGCAAAGCGCAGGTTATAAACGCTTCTACTTCGCCTATCCGGGCAATGCCAGGGATATAGCAAAAGCCTGCCCCGGCTTGCAACCACAGGACGCACCGCCGGTCTGGGCGCCGATCTTCTGGATTTTCGACAGTTCCCATTGGGCGAATACGGGGCGCTACCTGCTCTACCGCGAACTGCCGCCGCCGTTGCGCCTTGACGGGCGCGAAATGTCGGTGTGGGTGCGGCGCGACCTGGCGCGCGTCGGTGATGCGTCTGCCGTTGCTGCAACCAGCAGCGTCATCAAACTTGTGGCGACCGACGTCTTCGGCGAATTCGGCGGCGAACCCGGACAGCTCATCCAGCCGCGCGGCGTCGCCGTCGATCCGCAGGGGAACATCATCGTGTCGGATAGCGCCAATCACCGCCTGATCGTCTTCGACCCCTCCGGGACGCCGATCCGCACCATCGGCGGACTCGGCAGCGGCGACGGGCAGTTCTACGAACCGCGCGGCGTCGCCGTCGATGCTGCCGGGAACATCTACGTCGCCGACACCTGGAATGCGCGGATTGTCAAACTCGACGCGCAGGGCGCATTCCTCGCCAGCTGGGGCGTCGGGCGCGAGGATTTCGGCGACGGCCGGCGCGCCTCGCCGACCGGCGGATCGCAGGAACAAAACCTTGCCCGACCGCTCGACTTCTTCGGTCCGCGCGGCGTCGCGGTTGACGCCGAAGGGAACGTCTACATCGCCGACACCGGCAACAAGCGCATTGTGGTGACCGACAGCGACGGCAACTACAAATACCAGTGGGGGTACGACGGCAGCGCCGCCGGGCAGTTCAATGAACCGATTGGCATTGCTGTCGATGAGAACGGCACAGTCTTCGTAGCTGACACCTGGAACAGCCGGGTGCAGGCGTTTGCGCGCGGCGCGGATGGACAGGTCGATCCGCGTCCCTACGCCATCTGGCGCATTCCTGGCTGGCAGCCGCAGACCTATGAAGACCCCTTTATCGCCGCACGAGGCGGGCGGGTAGTCATCAGCGTACCTCTGCGCAACATTCTCATGCTGACGGACGACAACGGCGTTGGACTGCTGACGTGGGGCGGAAGCGGCAGCGATGTCGCGTCGGTCCGACTACCGTGCGGCGTGGCCTTCGCCCCCGATGGGTCGGTGATCGTTGTGGACCGCGGCAATATCCGGGTTATGCGCTTCAGCCTGCCGAACGTGGCGGCGCCGACGACGACCGATAGCGTTCTGCCGCAGTAGCGCGGAGGGAGGCTCGCGTGACGACCAGCGCGCCAGAAACTGCAGAACGCCTGATCACCGGCGATGAACTCGCTGCTATGGGGAACATCGGTCGGTGTGAACTGGTTGAGGGAAGGATCGTGCCGATGAGTCCAACCGGCGGCGAGGGAATGCACGGTTTTGTTGAGGCGGCGCTCGGCGCTGCGCTTCTCGACTACGCGCGACGCCACAAGACTGGCAGGGTTGGCGTTGGCGAGGTTGGCGTCTACACCCGGCGCAATCCGGATACCGTGCGCGGAATGGACGTGTTTTTCATCTCGAATGAGCGCTATGCGCAACGCACCTCGCGCGGTTTTCTCGATGTCGCTCCCGAATTGATCGCTGAAGTGCTCTCACCCGAAGACCCCTGGAGCGGTGTGATGCAGAAGATGCGCGAGTATTTTGCGATCGGCGTCCGGTTAGTATGGATTGTCGATCCGCAGGCGCGTCGGGTCTACGCCTACCGTTCGATGACCGACGTGCGCGAGTTTGCCGACTCAGACGAATTGCCCGGCGATGACGTGTTGCCTGGGTTCAGCATGCCGGTGGCTGCGCTGTTTGAGTAGCCGGAAAGCGCAACGAGGGCGCGCTTGAAAACGCTACACTTGCGAGGGATTGGGAGGAGGGGGGTTGGCGTCCTGCCGCCTCGAACGGGCGATGCGACATAGGGGTTTACCGAAAACCCTGTGCTCGCGCTTTCTGAATCATGCCCGCCGCGCTTCGCGGAACAGGAGTTCGAGCGGATACCGGAAACCGGGGATGACATCAGCGCCGTCGAGGGTGTCGTTATTGGCGTAGAGTCGCATTGAGCCGTCGGCTCGGTATTCGACCACGGTGCGCGTTTCGGGGTAGACCAGCCAGATGAGGCGCGAACCGGCGTTCAGGTAGTCCTGCACTTTCGCCTGAACCTGCACGGCTGTCTCAGACGGCGAAATGATCGCCACGACCAGATCAGGAGCGAGTGACCAGAAACCGCTTTCGTTCTCCGGCGGCGGGATGCGTTCCTTCCGCACAAATGCAAGTTCTGGCGCGCGCACGATTGCTTCCGGTTCAGGCTGAAGTTGAAACCCCGGCTCAGCCGTGTAGACCTCACCCAGGTCGTGCGCTTCGACGTGCTGCTGGAGCGCGCTCCCCAGCCGCATCGCATACCGACCCTGCTTCGGGCTTGCCGGACTCATCATCAACAGGTCTCCTCGCACCAGTTCATAGCGTTCCTCTCGCCCGGCAAGCTGCTGTAAATCGGCGACCGTCCAGGGACGACCGGGCCGGGGCACGATGACCGGTTCCGCCACAACCAGCGGAAGTGTGAAGGTCAGTGTGGTTGTGTGTCGAAGCGGGGTGTTCATATGCTCATGATACCACGAATATACCTGGAGCCTGCCCGAATGACCGTTAATCCCGCGTCATTGCGAGTGCAGCGACGCAATTCTGCACGACTGATCGCTGCGGGCTAAAGCCCCTGCTCAGGACATTGAAGCCCCTGCGAGGCTTGCACGGACTCAGCCGGGGCTTTAGTTCGCAGCGCCCCGGCAGTACCGGACGATCATCCGCGTCAGCCCACAGCCTGGATTACGTGCGTTGCAGCACAACAACGCTCTCCACGTGCGGCGTTTGCGGGAAGAGATCGACCGGCGTGGCGCGCACAACAGCGTAGCCGCCAGTGATCAGGGTCTTGAGGTCGCGCGCCAGGGTTGCCGGATGGCACGAGACATAGGCGATCCGGCGCAGTGCGCGGTCGAGGAGTGCGTGCAGCACGCGCGGATGGCAGCCGCGTCGCGGCGGGTCGAGCACCACAGCGTCGAACTGATGGTCGAGATTGGTGAGCACTGCTTCGGCGCTGCCAGTGATGAAACGCACATTCGAGATACGGTTGACGGCGGCGCTGCGCTCGGCGTCGGCGACAGCGCCAGCATACTCCTCGACGCCGACAACCTCAACGGCATTGCGCGCCAGCGGAAGAGTAAATGCGCCCGCGCCGCAGTAAAGATCGAGAAGGCGTCCGCGCGCCTCATCGCCAAGACCGGCGCGGATCAGGGTCAGGAGCGTCGTCGCCGACGCGACATTCACCTGAAAGAAGGTTGTCGGGCGAAGGAGAAATGTCAGATCGTCCAGTTCTTCCACGAGGGTGTCCGCGCCAAGCGGCGGCAAAGTATGCGGCGGCGGAACGGTAAAGACGACGCCTGCCAGGGCAGGACAGCGCGCCCGCCAGCGCGCCGCGAGACTCCGGCGGTCGCCGCGCCCGCGCAGGGCTGCGATACAGTACCCGTGCGCCTCGCTGACGCGCAGCGTCACCTCCAGCGGCGGCGCGTCGTCAGGCTCGTCGGCGAGGGCGCTCCGCAGCGCTGCCAGCGCCTCGTTCAGCGTCGGGTGCAGCAGCGGATCGTGATTGATTTCGTAGAGCGACCGCGTATCAGCTTCGTAGTAGCCAACCCGCCGACCGTCGCAGTGCAGGCGCGCATTATTGCGGTACTCCCACGGTTTCGAGGCGGGCGCTGTTGCTTCGACCACACCCGGATCAACACCAGCAAACTTGGCAAGTTGATCAATGAGAATCTGACGACGCAGGCGCTGTTGCGCTTCAAACCCAATATGCTGCCAGGGCATGTGGCTCGCGCCGGGAAGACGCGGAGCGACGCGGTCGGGCGAGGCGATCAGAACGTCGATGACATTGCCGCGCGCATACGACTCATGCCGCTCCCGCAGCCGCACGACGACGCGCTCGCCGGGGATGCCGCCAGCCGCAAACACCACCCGATTCTGCCAGCGCCCGACCGCCTCGCCGCCCTGTGCGACGCCGTCGAGCGTCAGTTCCAGCGTGTCGGGCCAGGTTGCAGA
>JAUQOW010000100.1 GCA_030550675.1 Chloroflexota bacterium | reverse complement strand
GGGGTATATCGATCATCTGACAGAAGTTTTTCGCAAAGCGGCGGGATCCGCCGCTTCTTCAACTGCACCGCTCGCTGAACCGCTCACTGCGCGCGAACTTCAAGTGCTGCGCCTGCTCGCCGCCGGGCGCACCGATCAGGAGATCGCCGCAAGCCTGGTCATTGCCGTCAGCACCGTGCGATCACACATCAAACGCATCTACGCCAAAATCAACGCACGCAACCGCATCCAAGCCGCTGCACGCGCCCGCGACCTCGGCATCATTCCGTGACTGAATTTCCCCATCCCTTTTCCCCTGTTTCGGGGACGCATACCGTGGCGCGCGATGACAGAATCGCTCCAGGCGCCGATGAACGTCAGCGAGGGATGGGATTGATGTATGTGGCTTATTGACCGCTCGCAGTCTTCCTGGAAGTATCCATTTGCGCTGATCTGGATTGGTCAGGCGTTTTCGCTTTTCGGCAGCGGGCTAGCGGGCTTCGCCATTATCTGGTGGCTGACAGCCGCAACCGGTTCAGCCACCGTGCTGGCTACAGCAACGCTCGCAACGTTGTTGCCTGGCATTCTGATCGGACCGCTCGCCGGACCGCTGATCGACCGCTGGGATCGCCGCGCCGTGATTATGGTCGCTGATCTGACCGGTGCGCTGGGAGCGGCTGCGCTCGCCGCGCTGTTCTGGATCCACGCGCTCGCCGTCTGGCACGTCTATCTCGTGATGGCGCTGCGGTCGCTGGCTGGCGCGTTTCACTGGCCCGCCATGCAGGCATCAATGTCGCTTATGGCGCCTGAACGTCATCTGGCGCGCATCGGCGGGCTGAACCAGATGTTGCAGGGGGCGACGAATATCGCGGCGCCGCCGCTCGGAGCGCTCCTGATTGCCATCTGGCCCCTGCACGCGCTGATGCTGATCGACGTTGTGACAGCGCTGATCGCAGTGGCGGGCGTCGGTCTGGTGCGCTTTCCTCGTCCGCCGCGCACTGTTCATGACAGCGGTGGCGCGTTGACTGGGGTGGTGACGGAGATGATCGCCGGACTTCGATATATCGGGCGCTGGCACGGTTTGATGATCGTGATGGCGATGGCGGCGTTGATCAACCTGCTCCTGACTCCTGCGTTCTCGCTGTTGCCGATATTGGTGACGAAGCATTTCGGCGGCGGCGCGATTCAACTGGCTTGGATGAATGCCGCAAACGGCGCAGGCATCGTGCTTGGCGGTCTGATGATCGGCGTGTGGGGCGGATTCAGGCGTCGTATGCATACAGTGGCGGTTGGATTAGTCGGTCTGGGCGTCAGCATTCTGGTGATTGGCGCGGCGCCCGCGACGGCGTTCATGCCAGCACTGGCAGCAGTGGCGATGGTAGGTGCGATGTCGCCAGTAGTCAACGCGCCGGTCATAGCGATTGTGCAGTCCGTTGTGACGCCGGAGATGCAGGGACGGGTCTTCACGGCGCTGGGGAGCGTCTCAATGGCGATGACGCCGCTGGGGCTGCTGGTTGCCGGTCCGGTCGCCGATGCGTTTGGCGTGCAGGTCTGGTATCTGCTCGGCGGCAGCGTCTGTCTGCTGATGACCCTTCTTGCTCTCGGCATTCCCGCTGTGCGTGATCTGGAGGATCATCCGCGCGATGGCGAGGGAAATACGGTTGTAAGAGCGGAGAATGTTCTACCCCGATGAAGGTGCGTCCTGACGCCCTTTTTCCTCGTGCTATCCACGAAGGACACGAAGGGACACGAAGACGTCTTGCGGTGCAACATGCACCTGCTATTGCCCTCACCCCCGACCCCTCTCCCGCAGCGCGGGAGAGGGGAGTGTTTCGGCGTCCTGATGCCTGAAACGGACGACATCCCATGAGCGTTTGCCGACAAACTCCACCCTTGGAAGCGGGTGCGGCGGTGCGCCTCCCCGCCGCCTGTAACTCCTTCCCACGTTCAACATGCAACATGCAACGTTATAACGCCGCTTCTCAGTTTCTTATCAGGATACTCTTCGTCTGCTGCGTGCTATAATCGAAAGGCGTCGATTAATTCGGTGCGAGCTACCATCCAGGCTACCTTCTGAGGAGATGTGCATGTCGCGCTGGAGCGCCCTCGGAAATCTGTGGTCAACGCTGCGCGAGATCGATGTTGGTGCGATCCAGAACGAGGCGGAACAGCCGCTCAATATCGTCGCCGTTGGGCACACTGCGGCTTTGACGGCTATTGACCGGCTGGCTCACCACGGTCCCAACCGCTACCCGCAAACTGGCATCACACCCCTGACGCTCCTCTCGTTGCATGATGCCGTGCGCTTTTCTGACCGCCTGAGCGCTGCCGATGCGCTGATCCTGGCGGTTGATAGCCGGATCGGATTGACGGAGAGGGATGCAGCCGCGCTGGCGCAGATTGATCGCCTGCCGCGCCCTGCGCTGATCGTCCTTCTTTTCGGGACGCGCCTCGCGCCAGGAAGCGCGCCGCTCCCGGCGTCCGTCGCTGCGCGCGTCGTGACGATCCCGGATGTCGATCACGCCGATGCGACGCACAATTTCACCGAAGGTTTGCTCGAACGTCTGCCAGCGACGCATCACCTCGCGGCGGCGCGGCGGCTGCCGGGCATCCGCTCCGTTTATGCCCGGCGCCTGATCGACTCAACCGCGATGACGAACGCCGCCTACGCGCTAGCATCAAGCCTGCCGGAACAGATTCCAATCCTGGGCATCCCGTTTGCCGTGGCGGATATTCTGGTGCTCACGAAAAACCAGGCGATCATGGTCTATCGCCTGGCGCTGGCGTATGGCGCGCCGCCTGATATTCGCCAGCGCATCGCCGAAGTGATGCCCGTCATCGGCGGCGCCTTCGTCTGGCGCGAAATCGCTCGCACGCTGGTCGGTCTGGCGCCGGTGTGGGGGATCGTGCCAAAAGTTGGCATCGCCTACGCAGGCACCTACGCGACAGGCGTAGCAGCCTGGCGCTGGTACGAGAAGGGCGAACTGATTCCCCGCGACGAACTCAGGCGCATTGCCCGCGAAGCACAGGCGCGCGGTCAGGAAAAAGCTCGCGAGATCATGGCGCAGGCGCAGGCGACCCGCACAGCGACGGGCGATGCGGTCAGAGAAGCCGCAAGCCGTGTGTCCAGTCTGGGCGATCGGATTCGAGAGCGCGGTCGTCATGCTATGCGGCGAGTGCGTCATTACCTGCCCGTTCGCTCTCGCTCCGCGACGACCGCCAACGACGCAGATCGACTGCCGGAGGAACACTGATTGTGGAACGTTTTATCATCGAAGGCGGTCACCGTCTCAGCGGCAGCATCCGACCGTCCGGCAACAAGAATGCCGCTCTCCCGCTGCTCGCTGCGACCCTGTTGACCAACCGTGAAGTCGTGCTGCACAATATCCCGCAGATCGGCGATGTCGCCACGATGATCGGCTTGCTGGAGCGACTCGGCGCGCGGGTCGAACGTCGCGGCTCGCATAGCTGGTCTGTGCGCGCTGATACCGTTGGCGCAGCAGAACCCGATCCCGCACTGGCGCGTAAGATTCGCGCCTCGGTGCTGCTCGCCGGTCCGTTGCTCGCGCGTCGCGGCTATGTGACCATCCCCCGTCCTGGCGGCGATATGATCGGACGACGACGGCTCGACACCCACCTCAACGCACTTCGCGATCTTGGCGCAGCGGTCGAAGTCACGCCAACCGCCTATATCCTGCGCGCCGAACGGCTACGCGGCGCCGATATCTTTCTCGACGAAATGAGCGTCACCGGCACCGAGCAGGCGATTATGGCCGCCGTGCTTGCCGAGGGCGACACCATCATCAGCAACGCCGCCTCAGAACCGCACGTCCAGGACCTCTGCCATTTTCTCAATCGCCTTGGGGCGCGCATCGAAGGAATCGGCACCAACCGCCTGTTCATTCAGGGGGTGTCGTCGCTCGGCGGCGGCGAGTACACGATCGGTCCCGACTTTATGGAGGTGGCGTCGTTCATCGGACTGGCGGCGGTAACCCGCAGCGCGCTGCGCATCGTCGGCGCGCGCCCATCCGAGCACCGTATGACGCGCATTGCATTTGGACGGCTGGGCGTTTCCTGGCGCGACGAAGGGGACGACATCGTTGTGCCTGCCGAGCAGGAGTTGTGCATCCGCAATGATATGCACAACGCAATTCCGAAGATCGACTCGTCTCCATGGCCCGGTTTCAACCCTGACCTGATCAGTATTGCCATTGTGGTCGCTACACAGGCGCGCGGGACGATTCTGATCTGGGAAAAAATGTTCGAGAGCCGGCTCTTTTTCGTAGACCGGCTCATCGGGATGGGGGCGCGGATTGTGCTGTGCGACCCTCACCGCGTCGTCGTCGTTGGTCCAAGCCAGTTGTACGGCGAACCCGACGGATTGCCAAGCCCCGATATTCGGGCAGGCATGGCGCTGCTGCTGGCGGCGCTCTGCGCACAGGGGCGCAGCGTCATCTACAATATTGGTCAGATCGACCGCGGCTATGAACGGATCGATGAACGTCTGCGCACCCTGGGAGCGCACATTGAACGCGCCCGCTGATCAACCTCGCAGGCGGTAGACGACCAGCGGCTGCGGACCGCTCACGTCGCGCAGCACCACCTCGATATCGTCGTGATCCATTGCGCCGCGGCTTAGCGGGTCGAAGTTGCGCTCGCCTTCGATGTAGTAGTAATACACGACGCCATTCAGAAGGAAACCGCGGATATTGCTGGAGCGCACCACAATGCCTGGCGCCGCTTCGATCAGCGGATCATCGAAGGAGTTATCGAGACGAGACTGAATGGCAGCGCGGAGCGTCTCCGCCTCCAGCGGCGTAAGTGAGGTGTACGGCGTGAAGAATAGCGCTGCCAGCGCGACGAGCAGCGCACTGAACAGCAGCGCATTGACGGCGAACAGCGTCTGATAGAAGCGTATGCCGCGCAACGGATCAAGCGGCGCTTCGCGAACAAACGCCGCCGACGAATACGGCGCCCGAATCATGACTGCCTCCTCCTGCGTTCCTGGAGCGTGGTCGTCCTGGTATAATCAACGGCAGCATCATCGTATATTGGCGCGTGCAGAAACACGATGGTCAGGCGCTGAAGCATTGCTGAGAATATTCTTATTCCTGATTTCATGCAGAAGCATCACGTTCTTATGGCAGCAACCATCGTGTTGGGGGCAGTAGAAGGAGCGCTGATTGCGCGATTTGTCTTGCGTCTCTTCGCCGCACGTCCTGACAATCCGGCGGTTCAGGCGCTGTACGCGGTCACGCAACCAATCATCGCGCCGCTGCACGCGCTCGACGCAGGTCAACCGCAGTACGGTGCATCTCTCGAATTTGCAACGCTGACGCTCCTGGTGGTATTACCGCTCATCGTTGCGCTTATGTGGAAATTGTCTGAAAATCACCATCCAGGTTCTTAGTTCTCAGTTCTCAGTTCTCGGTTCTCAGTTCTCGGCGCTCAACCAGGAGGATCACATGGACCCATTACAGTTGCTGATACTGCTGGTCATCGCTGGAATCTGCGGCGCTGTCGCCGAATTGATCGTCGGTTTCAGCCCGCCGGGGTTACATGTGATGCTCGTGTCGATTATTGTCGGCGTGATCGGCGCATTCATCGGCTGGGGGGTCGCCGAAGCGATCGGTCTGCCGCCGATCACTGAGATTCGTGTTGGCAATATTCGTCTGAGTTTGCTGTACACCATTCTCGGATCGACGCTGCTGCTTGTACTTCTCCAGGCGCTGCGCAGCGGACGACAATGGTTTTCGATGAGAAGGTAGGGGTTAGGGGTTAAGGGTTAGGGGGCGATTGCAGGAAGGATCATGCGGAACACCATCTCGCCCGCGTTGCGATGAACGGTCAGTGTACCGTTGTGCTGCTCAACAATGCTGTAGCTGAGCGGCAATTCAATCCCGCTCGCCTCACCGCGCACCGGTCCGTCCGGTTCAAACAACCGATGCAGATCGGCATCATCGATGGGAACGCCAGTATCGGCAAACTCTACCACCGCCTGAAGCGCCGCACCATCCGTCTGCCGATACGTGCGAATTGTCAACCGTCCCCCGCGAGGCATAGCATAAACGGCGTTCAGAATCAGATTATAGCAGGCATAGCGCAAATGACCGGCGAATCCTGGCACGCGCGGATCATCAGGTGCGAAGTCACGCCGCAGGTCAATCGCGCGCTCGCGCAGCACATCGTCAGCCTGTAGCAGCGCCTGATCGAGAATCCGGTGCAGCGCCACCGGGCGCTTTCCCTGCCCCGATGAGCGGTACAGATCGAGCATGCGCCGCACGCTGGCAATGACGCGCTCGGTTTCCTGCTGCGCCATTATCAGGTAGCGTTGTCGTTTCTCGTCATTTAGCGGACGGTGCTGCAACAAATAGAGCGTATTGGCGATCGCCTGGAGCGGATTATTAATCTCGTGCGCAAGCGCAGCGGTCAGGCGCCCCACCAGCGCCAGGCGCTCAGTGTGCGCCTGATCAATCTGTCGCATTCGCTGCTGCAATTGCGCCTCGCACTCGGCGGCGCGGTTGAGCGTGGCGCCGACAAGCGCTGCTGCCGCTTGCAGACATGAACTGATCTCGGCATCGTCGTTCGCGCCATCGGGAAGCGCGGCAACGATAACGCCGCTCGCTGCGCCGCCGATGAAAGGCGCGCAGATGAGCGATGCGTCGGTCGCCAGGGTTCGTTCCCAGGAAGCGGGAGCAATTCCGCTCGTCAGGGACGCAATGACACGCTTTTGCGCTATGGCTGCGCCGCAGAGACCGCTGGACAGCGACAACGCAACGGGCAACATCGGCGCTCTTCCAAATGACACTACCCGCCTGATGCGCAGCGTGTCGTCTTCCGCCAGGATGACGTAGCCGCGCAACAAAAACGGCGCTGCACCGAGCCGCGCCGCAATGACATCAAGCGCATCGCCAGCCGTGCGACACTGTGTCAGCGCCATCCCGGTCTGCGCGATCCACGCCAGATACCCGGCGTGGCCTGGCAGAGCAACGCTTTCGCTGTGACCGTTATGCACGTCGGCACTCTGTTTGGAGTGTAAAACCTCTTGCGTATCTCGTTGCGTCATGTTCACCCACCGTAGCGTCGGCGCAGTTCAGCCCAGACATCCTCGGGCGCCATACCCTGATTCTGCAGCAGCACCAGCACGTGGTATATCAGATCGGCGACTTCCCAGGCAATCTCAGCGGATGATCCGTTTTTTGCTGCAATGATCACTTCTGCCGCTTCCTCGCCAATTTTCTTGCCGATCCGATCAACACCTCCCATAAGCAGCTTCATTGTGTACGATCCCTCTTTTGGGGCGGATGCACGCTGTGCAATAACGTTTGCGAGGTCGGTGAGAATGATGGAAGATGGCGTGCGCGTTTCGGTCAGATCACCGGCAAGGGTCCGATGAAAGCAACTCACGCGACCGGTATGGCACGTGGGTCCAGCCGGTTCCGCCAGCACCAGCAACGCATCGCCGTCACAATCCTGCCGGATTTCAACCAGACGCAGCACATGACCGGACGTTTCGCCTTTGCGCCAGAGCGCCTGCCGGCGCCGGCTCCAAAACGTCACCATGCCCGATGCCAGCGTCTGCTGTAACGCTTCCTGGTTCATATACCCCAGCATCAGCACCTCGCCGCTTCGCGCGTGCTGAACAATTGCCGGGATCAGCCCCGTTGCATCAAACCGCAAGTCAATTGTATCCATTTACAGCACGTCTCACATACCAGGGCTTGCTGCGCGCGCCGTTTGCTGTGACGCAGCGGCGCAAAGCCTGGAAATCAATACAATACCTCAAACGCTTTACGTCTTCGCGCCCTTGCGTTCACTGTTCCGGGCATTGCCTTAGTGCAGGAAGTGACGCCTGCCGGTAAACACCATCGCCATGCCAAGCCGATTGGCAGCCGCAATCACCTCATCGTCGCGCACCGACCCGCCGGGCTGAATAACCGCCGTCGCCCCAGCCGCCGCCGCAATCTCAACGCTGTCGGGAAACGGGAAGAGCGCATCGCTGGCGATCACCGACCCGACGAGCGAGAGACCGGCGTTCTGCGCCTTCCACACCGCCACCCGCGTGCTGTCGACGCGGCTCATCTGCCCGGCGCCGATCCCCAGGGTGCGGTCAGCGGCGGCGAACACGATCGCGTTCGACTTGACGTGCTTCACGACGCGCCAGGCGAAGCGAAGCGCAGCATGTTCAGCATCCGTCGGCGCGCGCTGCGTCACCACCCGGAACGACTCCTCATCGAGCGGCGCGAGGTCCGGTTCCTGCGCCAGGATGCCGCCAGGGACGCTATGATATGCCAGCCCGCGCGCCTGACTGACGGGGCGCAGGGCGCGCATCAGGCGGCGATTTTTCTTCTTGCGCAGCAGCGCCAGCGCATCATCGGCGAAGGCTGGCGCAATGACAATCTCGGAGAAAATCTCATCAATCGCCTGCGCCAGCGGCAGATCGAGCGTCTGATTCACAGCGATGATGCCGCCAAACGGCGCTTCCCGGTCGGTGGCGAACGCCTTCTCCCAGGCTTCGAGCGGCGTGGCGCCAACCCCGACGCCGCACGGATTCGTGTGTTTGACAATCGCCAGCGCCGCGCCTTCCGCCGGGTTGAACTCTTCGATCAGCAACTGCACCGCAGTAATGTCAAGAATATTGATGTACGACAGCTCGCGCCCGTGCAATTGCTCGAAGAACGCATGGAAATCGCCGTAGAGCGCCGCGCGCTGATGCGGATTCTCGCCATAGCGCAACTCCTGCGCCTTGCGAAACGCCAGCGGCAGCATCTCCGGGAAGAGTTCATCGGAGAGATACCTGGCGATGGCTGCATCATACGCAGCGGTATGAGCGAAGGCGCGCGCCGCCAGGCGCCGTCGCAGGTCAGGCGTCACCGTTTCAGTGCGCAGCGCCGTCAGCACTGCGTCGTAATCGTCGGGACTGACCACCACCAGCACCGATTCGTGATTTTTGGCGGCAGCGCGAACCATGGCGGGACCGCCGACGTCGATCTGTTCAATCGCTTCCGCCAGAGTGACATCGGGGCGAGCGATGGTCTCGCTGAAGGGATAGAGATTGACGACGACAAGATCGATGGGCGCGATGCCGTGAACATCCAGCGCCGCCATGTGCGCCGGATCGTTGCGGCGCGCCAGAATGCCAGCGTGAATGGCGGGATGGAGCGTTTTCACCCGCCCATCGAGGATTTCGGGAAAACCCGTGACATCGCTGACCAGTCGAACCGGAATGCCAGCCGCAGCGAGCGTTCGCGCCGTGTTGCCGGTCGAAATGATCTCAAAGCCAAGTTCGACGAGACCGGCGGCGAACGCTTCGATGCCGCGCTTATCAGAAACGCTTATCAGCGCACGCACACTGCGCCTCCATTGCAGCACATCGCGGAAAGGCTGACACAAAGACGCAAAGGCGCAACGTTGAGTTCGATAGCAGCCTGACACTGTGTTCGGAGGCGTCGCCCGAACGTGTTCTGCGCCTCTGGAGCATCCGGTCAACCTTTGCGCGCAACGTTCTCATACGAATGCCGCCTGCTTCTTCAGTCAAAAGCAGGTATACGCCTTCACCCTGCATTGTACCACAGAGCGCGGCGTGCGGTTTCCTGGCGGAGCATCGATTAACGAGGTTGCTGGCGCGAATGACGGAGAGGGGTGCACAGCGATGCGCCCACGCAAAGATTGAGATGGAGCGTCGCACGTCAAAGGCTGAACGTGAGGCGGCGGGTCGGTGGTTGAACGTGAAAGGGGAGCAGGCGCCGGACAGTCGCTTCAGTTGAAGGTTGCTCGTAGAAAGGCGCAGGTGTCAGGTATGAAGGCGTCAGGAGCGACAGTCAACCGCTAACCCTTAACCCCTAACCCCTAACCCTCAACCCCTGAAAACCTGCTCAGCGAACGATCGCATGCGCGCCAGAGGCTCGCTGATGCGTTCAGCGCCAAATGCGCGGGCAGCCGAGGCTTCGAAGAGATTCAGCGCAGTCGTGACCTGTTCAGGCGTCGCGGTATCCTGATCGTGGATGCCGGCGCGGACATACGCCTCGACCAGCAGCGCGCGAGCTGGCGGACCAAGCGCATCCAGGACGATGCGTTCAAGTTCGGGGAACAACGAGTCGGTGAGGTTCGAGTCGCGTTTTTCGACCAGCCCGCTCTCGAGCAAACGATTCAGAATCTCGCACGTGCGCGCCTCGCCCAGCCCGCTCCGCTGGGCAATATACCCCACCGTATTCTTCCCGTTCACCATCGTCAGCACGCGCCACTCATCGGCTTCCAGGCTGATCTCGCTGCCGGTGGACGCCGGGTTGGGAACGAGGCGCAGGATCGTGTTCATGGAAAGCGCTGGTTCTGGTGCGTGCGCCAGAGCCTCCTGGCGCATGATGCCTTCCATGATGATCATATTGTTGCTCTGGGTAATGGTCGGCTTATCGAGCAACACATCTTCGTGGAAGCGGAAAGGACCGGAGGTCAGCGTGAAGAACGCATATGCAGCCTCAAGCGGCGGCAACGACCCCAGGCGCGCCCCGATAATGCGCCCATCGCGGAAATAGAGCCAGCCATCAATTTCCTGAGCGCCGCGCTTTCCCTGGATATGCACCGCGCCGGACTTATTGCTCAACTCAATCAACTGAATGATGTCAGTCAGCGAAAACTCGCTCAGATCACCTGCCAGTGCCATGGCTCACATTCCAGACGCGCAGATTCAGCATCTGTGCGCGCTACAATTTACTGATCACCAGTTTGCTGATCGCCTTCAGGGTATCGAACACCCCGGCGCCGCTGGTCGCCGTCGCCTCGAACCGCTGCCACCCAAGCGTATTCAGATACTTATCGAGCGTAGCGACCGGAAGCGCGCCAGGGACATCGCGCTTATTGTACTGAAGGACGACCGGAAAGTCCTGGAAGCGCTTATTCTGCCGGGTGATGTTGACTGCGAGTTCACGCAGACTGCGAATATTCTCCTCAAGTTTATGCTTCTGCGAGTCAGCGACGAAGACGACGCCATCGGCGCCGCTGAGCACCGCAACGCGCGTCCGCTCATAGAGCACCTGACCAGGCACCGTGTAGAGATGGAAGCGCGTCTGGAACCCGCGCACCTTCCCCAGGTCGAGCGGCAGGAAATCGAAGAACAGCGTGCGTTCCGTCTCCGTAGCGATGGACAGCAATTCCCCCTTGGCTTCTTTCGGAACCTGGCTGTGGATATACTGCAGGTTGCTGGTCTTCCCGCTCATGCCAGGTCCATAGTACACGATCTTGCAATGGATCTCGCGCGCAGCAACGTTGATCAGAGCCATAGGTCCTCTCGTCTGCATGCCGGCGGCCGTGCCAGATGGCGCGAAAGCGCGGCAGTGGCCGACTAGTCGCGAAACAGGAGATCAATCGTATCTTCCATCGAAGTGCGGAACGACGAGCCGAGCACATCGTCGCGCGCTTTTTGTTGTTCGCGCACACGCTCGAGAACCACACTCAGATCATCGGTGGCTTTCTTTGTCAGCACCTTCACCAGCCCGATATGCGTCCCTTTATTGAAGATGATGCACAAGATCCACTGATCTTCAATCAACGAAATGAAAATGTTCTCGCGCACACCCTGAGTGAACAACTGACGGAAATCCTTCTCCCGCAGCAACTTGGCGACCTCGCGCGACGAAGCGAACGTGCCGGCGATCAGCGCGCCAAGGGCGGTGATATCCTGGCGTGCAGCATCGCCCTGCGCCGTGATCACCTGACCGCTTTTGTCGAGGAGCAGGACGTAGTTGCCGCCGGTGTCTTCGGCGAGGCGCACCAGACATTCTTCGATGACTTTGATCTCTTCGGCTGGAACGATCTGACTCGTAAGTTGCGGATCCATGCGGCTCTCCACTCTGCGTGCGGCGGCTTGCACCGGGACAGGCATGTGCGGACTGTGCACCCGCCTTATCTTCCGCTATTATAGCATACCGCTCGTACCGCAGACGGCCCGCCGCTCCTGCCAGGAAGAGCAGCCAGGCGGCGCGTCTGCTGCAGTCTATTCCCCATTATACTACACAGTTGCATAGCAGAACGTGATCGAAGCGGTAGCGACGTGATTGCAGCATCGCTACACTTGGCGCTGAGCGTCGTTATCGACGTTGCGCTCACGTTCTTTGGGCGGGCGCCCGGTGCGAATGTTGCGGAGCGACTGGATCGTGGCTGCCAGCGCCCGATCCGCCCAACCGTAGATCGTCGGACGGCTCTTGCGCAGGTCTTCGGCGATCTGGGTGACGTTGGTGCGGTACTCAGGATCGAACGTCGCCAGATTGATGCGCGCCGATGCTACGATCTGTAAAATCTCTTCTTCGCTCAGATCGTGTTCGCGGATGAGTTTTCTGGCTCGCTTGCTGCTCAGATCGAGTCGCATAGATGCGCACCTTTACGCTTGCGCCCTGAATCTCTGTTCTGACGGGCAGGCTCGTATCGAAAGGTTTCTTCCATGTGATCATAGCATGAGGAACACCGGATGTCCAGTGCTGTGTGTAAACAGTAATTGCGCCGTCGTTCAGCGTGCGCCGCGTGACAGAACCGATCAGGCAGCGGCTTACGCCACAGGGCTGCATGTCGAAAATCCTTTCGAGACGTGACGACATGTAAGGATTAACACACTGTCGCCTTTTCGGTGAAATAAACCTGCCCGCCAGCGTATGAACGCCAGCGGGCAGGGCGCCAGACTTATCCTGCGTTGATGATCAGCTGTTCGTCGGGTTGATCAGGATGCGGCGCGGCTTGACTTCCTCCGCCTTGGGGATCTCCAGCCGCAGGATGCCATTGCTCAAGGTCGCCTTGATCGCATCAGCCTTGACCGAGCGCGGCAGAGCGATCTGGCGCTGGAATGCGCCGTAGCGACGCTCAATGCGATGATAGTTGCGCTTGGTCTCCTGCGACTCCTGCTTGATCTCGCCTTTGATCGTCAGCAGGCTGTTCTCCACCGTCACTTCCAGGTCTTCGGGCTTCAATCCGGGCACTGCCGCCTCCACCAGGTAGGCGTCTTCAGTCTCGCTCAGATCGACCGCTGGAACAAAGCTGCCCCGCGTCAGATCCGGCCGCACGAAGCTTTCCTCGAACAACTGATTCATCGCCTCGCGCAGGGTCATCATTTCCTGGAAGGGATCCCAGCGAGTCAGGTTCGTCATGGCCTTGTCCTCCTTTGTTCAGGATATTTCGTTGTGCGCCGTGTGTGCGCCGTTGTCTTCTTGCTTCCGTTGAGCAGTATAGGGCATGTGTGTTAGAATGCCATCTATGGAGCGTTAGAACGATGTTAGACCGGTATGATCAACGGTTAAGGCAGCTTGAGTCGCTGTTGCGCGTCAGCCGCGCAATTACGGCGCAACTCGATCTGACCAGCGTGCTCAACCTGGTGATTGAGGCGGCGGTTGATTTGCTGGCCGGCAATTCGGGGTTGATTGCGCTGCGCGACGACGACGGCGTGACGCGCATCTATGCGGCATCCGGATTGGCGCATGAAACCTGGCCCGCCTTCGACGACCTGCTGGCGACGCCGCTCGACGATCAGCAGGCGCTGGTGCGGCGTTTGCGCGAGGCGGGCGCAGACGTCGGTCTGCCGTTGCGCCACGTGAGCGCCGCGCCGCTGGTGTTTCGCGGCGCAACAGTCGGGGTGATTTACGTCTTCCGCGCCGCGCTGAACGTCGAGTTTACCGCCGAGGAACATCAACTGCTGACCGCCTTCGCCGACCAGGCGGCGATCGCGGTCTCGAATGCGCGCCTGTTTCAGAGCGTTTTGCGCGAGAAACAGCATCTTGACGCGCTCATCGAAAATAGCGCCGATGGGGTGATGATCCTTGACTCGCGCTGGCGCATTACCACGTTCAACCGCGCCATGGAGCAGTTGACCGGGTGGAGCCGTGAAGAGGCGATCGGTCGCCCCTGCGCTGAGGTGCTGGCGATCCATACGCCGCAGGGAGACAACCTCTGCCTGACCGATTGCCCGTTGCAACGCCGGCCGTTTGAGCCGAATCCGGTGGCTGAGGGATGGATCACAACGCGCGATGGACGGCGCCTGTACATCCAGAGTCGCTATGCGGCGCAGCGCAGTCCGCAGGGCGCCTTCCTCGGCGCAATTGCTAATGTTCGCGATGTGACCGAACAAAAAATCGAAGCCGAGATGCAAAACACCTTTATTTCGGTCATCTCGCACGAATTGCGCACGCCGGTCAGCATCATCAAGGGGTACGCCGAAACGCTGGCGCGCCAGGACGCCGCGTGGGACGAAGCGACTCTGCGCGAGGGGCTGATGATCATTATCGAAGAGGCGGATCGTCTGGCGCTCCAGATCGATACGCTGCTGGAGGCGTCGCGCCTGCAGACCGACAGTATGCGCCTCGATGTGAGCGACTGGCCGGTGCGACCGCTGGTGGAGCGGGTGGTCGAACGCTTTGCGCCACAGGCGGGCGACCGGTTCACTTTCCAGATCGACATCCCTGATGATTTCCCGCCTGTGCACGCCGATTATGAGCGGACTCGCACCGTGCTGGAGAATCTGATCAGCAACGCAATTAAGTACAGCCCGAACGGAGGATTGGTGCGAATCGCAGCGCGGGTGAGCGGCGATTTTGCGATTATTTCAGTCAGCGACCAGGGGATTGGCATACCGCTTGAAGAGCAGAAAAAACTCTTCCGCCGCTTCTATCGCGTCGATAACCGCCTGCGACGCGAAACGCAGGGGGCGGGACTGGGGTTGTTCCTGTCACGCGCCATCGTTGAAGCGCAGGGCGGGCGCATCTGGGTGGACAGCCGACCAGGGCGCGGGTCGCGCTTTTCGTTCACGGTGCCGCTGGCGACGCCGATGCTCAGCGATCAGTCAACGCCAGTCGAAACTGACGCCGCCGCGTCTGTCGATCATTCCGAGCCGGCCGCAGAGATGATTCCTCGGGCTGAACCGCCGTTGCTCGAGGATCACGAGCATTGAGGGAAGAGCGCATATGTCAGAACTCAAGGACAAATTGATCCTCGTCGTTGACGACGAGCCGCGCATGGTCAATTTCATGCGCATGAATCTGGAACTCGAAGGATGCCGGGTGATCAGCGCATCGAACGGGCGCGAGGCGCTCGAAAAGGTGCGCGACGAGATGCCGGACGTGGTGCTGCTTGATATTATGATGCCGGTGATGGATGGTTTCGAGACGTTGCGGCGACTGCGGCAGGCGTCGTCGGTGCCGGTGCTGGTGCTGACTGCGAAGGACGATGAGGAGGATCGCATCAAAGGTCTGGAACTGGGCGCCGACGATTACATCGGCAAACCGTTCAGCCATCGAGAACTGGTCAGTCGCATTCGCGCCGTGCTGCGGCGGTACAACACGCCGCCGCCGGCGCCGCAGACGATGGTCAAAGTCGATGACCGGCTCCAGATTGATTTTGCCCGGCGCGAAGTGCTGGTCAATGGCGAGCGGGTCAACCTTCGCCCGACGGAGTACCGGCTGCTGTACCACCTGGTGCAGAACGCGGGGTATGTCATGACCCACGAGCAGCTTCTGAGCAAGGTGTGGGGTCCAGAATACCGCGATGAGACGCACTATCTGAGGCTCTACATCACCTACCTGCGCCAGAAGATCGAGGAAGACCCGGCAAACCCGAAGTACATCCTGACCGAACGCGGCATCGGGTACCGGTTCGTCGATTTCAAGCGCGAGGGGCATGGATGAGAAGAGAGGTGAGAGGTGAGCGACGAGAGGTGAGAGATGAAAGGTTGCCCGTAGAGCCGTTGCACCGCAACGGCGGTCGCGCGCGGTGCACGGTTGCCCGCAGAGCCGTTGCCTGGCAACGGCGGTCGCGCGCGGCGTGATGGGAGAGGTTGCAGGTGTGAAGGTTCAGTTGGACTCCGATGTGATGATAGCGCTTACGAACAAGGCGGGCAATACCAGGAGTCAGCCTCCCTCGTGCGCAGATCCGAAGGGGCGTTCACGTTCTCGGCGAGGGCGTCAACCAGCAGCGATACCGCGCTTCGTGACAAAGCGTGGCTGCATCCC
>JAUQOW010000099.1 GCA_030550675.1 Chloroflexota bacterium | reverse complement strand
GCTGAGGAATTGCATTTCCAGCATCCCTATCTCTCGCTCGGACAGATCTACTCCGCACTTGCCTACTACTGGGATCACAAGACTGAGATCGACCAGGACATTGCTCGTCGTCAGGAGCGCGTTGCCGACCTGCGTCGAACGACGCCTGTTGCGCCCTTCGTAGAGCGCCTGAAGTCACAGGCATAACCGATGTCGATCAAACTGTACATGGATCACCATGTGCCTCGTGCGATCACAATTGGACTGCGCCTGCGCAATGTGGACGTGCTGACGGCATATGAGGATGGCGCACATATGCTGGGAGACGCCGCACTGCTTGATCGCGCGCTTGCGCTTGGTCGAGCGCTTGTCACCTTCGATGACGATCTCCTGGCAGAAGCCGCCCATCGGTTGCATTCAGGCATCGCTTTCAGCGGCGTGATCTATGCGCATCAGCAAACGATCTCGATTGGACAGGCAATACGTGATCTTGAACTGATAGCCACGGCAGGCTCAATTGAGGATGTCGAACGCCAGATTATCTACCTGCCTCTCTGGAGAGCAGACGCCGTAGACCCTACTCCAGATACCCCAACTCTCTCAATCGCCGCTGCACGGCGGGATCGTCTGCGCCTTCGGCGCGCCGGATGAGCGGTGCGACCGCGCTGACGCGCCGCATAAATGTACTGAGACGCGCTTGCAGCTCTTCGACGCGCTCCGGCATGATTGCCGCAAGATCGACTGTTTCGTGCGGATCGGCGTCCAGATCGTACAACTCCACGCCGTCATCGCCGGTCTGGATCAGTTTGTATGAGCCGCTGATCACCGCACGGCGCGGTTGATCGAACCGCCGCGCGCGCGCAAGGTCTGGCTGGCGGCGCAGCATGATCCCCAGCACATTCTGCAACGGTTCCGCCTCGACGAAGACCGTGCCGCCGTCGGGGTCGGATGCCAGCGACTGCGCCAGCGACCGGTCGCGCTCAATGCCGCTGGCAAGCCCGGCGGCGCTCAGCAACGTGTGGAACACCCGCCGCAACGAGACGGTGTGATCAACCACGGCGCCGCGCTGAAAGTCGCCGAACGGGTCGCGGATCATCAGCGGTACGTGCGCCAGTTCGTTGTATGCCGACACGGTATGCCCGACCAAACCTTTCTCACCCAGGTGATCGCCGTGGTCAGCGCACACCAGCAGCAACGTCCGGTCGAGCGCGCCGCTATCGCGCAGACGCCGCAGGAAAGCGCCGATGTGCACGTCCTGTGTGGCGACTTCGGCGTCATACACATCGCTGAGCACGTGGTGATACTGTTCGTCGGCGCCGGAGAACGGCGCCAGCCAGCCGAACACATCGCCATTGAAGCGCCGCACATAGCGCGCTGCTTTGCGATCACGAATCACTTCCGGCGCAAATCGTTCGAGCATGCGGCGGTCGGGATGGTACGGCGTGTGCACGCCCATCACGTTGATGAAGGCGAAGATCGGCTGGTTGCGCTCAACGCCACGCCGCTCGATCAGCAGACGCGCCGCGTCGTTGAGCGATTTGGGAGTGTTGCCCTTGAAGCTAAGCGCTGTCTGCCACAGCGGCACCATCAACGGCGTAAAGGCGAATTCCAGCATCGCCTCAGAACGCGCGAATGCGTCTTGAATGCGAGTCAGCGTCTCCGCCAGGCGCCCCTTGAACCACTGGCGGTACCGGCTGATCAATCCGGGATGCGCGCCTGCCTGGTTGGGACGCGAGGTCATCAGACCGCTGTAGTTCAGGAAACTCTCGAACCCGCGGCGCAGACCGTTGTTGACGACGCCTACCAGCGGGTTGTTGCAGAACGCCGCCGTCATATATCCGCCTTCGCGCAGGCGCTCCGCCAGCGTCGGAATGCTCGCAGGAAGCGCCGACGACGACTGGTGCGTTGCGTGTTCGGAGGGATAGAGACCGGTAAACATCGACGCATGCGAGGGGATGGTCCACTGCGCTGTAGCGAATGCGCGGCGGAACAGGGTTGACTCGGCGGCGAGTTCGTCCAGGCGGGGCGAGGTGGGGCGGGGGTAGCCGTAGCACGAAAGTCTGTCACGACGCTGAGTATCCAGCACGAGCAATACAATATCAGGACGCCGACTCACAAAAACTCCTCCTCCGGGAACGGACAGTTCGGGATACTTTAGTATACCACGCAGCCGGGCGACATGAGGTTCGCCGGTTGACGCATTCGCCAAAGAACGCCATAATAGGCGCACCTGTATTGAGGGCGCCCCCGTGAACGATCAGACTGCCGCTTTATACGCTCAACTGGCTGAGCGCATCCTATCGCTCAAGTTGTTGCCGCGCACCGGATGGCTGCAACGCGGCGTGACCGCCGCCGAAAGCGTGGCGGAGCACAGCTTTGGCATTGCCGCGCTGGCGCTCGTGTTCACGGCGGCGGACGACTCATTCGACCGCGAGCGGGTGCTGGCGATGGCGCTGGTTCACGATTTCGCCGAAGCGTTGCTCGGCGATCTTCCGCTCTCGGCGCGGCGCCTGATCGGAGAAGATGCCAAGCGCGATGCCGAACGCCGGGCAGTGGCGGAACTCTGCGCGGCGCTCCCCGGCGGTGATCGCCTGGTGCGCTTGTGGGAAGAGTACGCCGCTGGCGCGACGCGCGAAGCGCGGTTTGTCAAAGCGCTTGATCACGTCGAAACCCTGGTGCAGGCGCTGGCGTATGAGCGGGCTGGCAACCGCTCCCTGGATGAATTCTGGGTCGACGCGACTGAGGGACTGGCAGAGTTTCCCGACCTCGCGGCGGTCGTGACCTGGCTCGTAGCGCAGCGCGCATCTTGAGTCGAGACGTTCAAGGCGCGACGCGCCTTACAGCCGTTTTTCGGTTGACGCGAAGACGCAAAGACGCAAAGCCGTGCAATCAAAACGACATGCCTTTGCGTCTTTGCGCCTTTGCGTCAGCTTTTCTTATAGGAAGATCAACCTAAATCTGCACAATCACGCTTGCACTTGTGGAGCGGTTAGCGCTGGCTTCGACAGGCTCAGCCAGCGCCGACCACAAGATTGTCCAATATCTAGAAGAAACGCTCTCAACGGAGGAGCCTTCCATGCACTCGCTCAAATGGTGGCAGACAGCAGTGTTCTACCAGATCTATCCGCGCAGTTTCGCCGACGGCAACGGCGACGGCATCGGCGATTTCATCGGTATGATCGACCGACTCGACTACCTGCGCGATCTGGGGGTCGGCGCGCTCTGGCTCTCGCCGCACTATCCATCGCCCAATGCCGATTGCGGCTACGACATCTCCGATTACACCGGCGTTGCGCCGGAGTACGGGACTCTCGACGATTTCCGGCATTTCCTGGAAGGCGCGCACGCGCGCGGAATGCGTGTCCTGCTCGATCTCGTTCTCAATCATACCTCGGAGGAGCATCCATGGTTCAAAGAGTCGCGCTCCAGCCGCGACAATCCGAAGCGCGACTGGTACATCTGGCGCGATCCGGCGCCCGATGGCGGTCCGCCGAACAACTGGTACTCCGCATTCGGCGGCTCTGCGTGGACATTCGATGAGACAACCGGACAATATTATTACCATTTCTTCTTCAAGGAGCAACCCGACCTGAACTGGCGCAACCCGGAGGTCAAACAGGCGATGTGGCAGGCGGTGCGATTCTGGCTCGATATGGGGGTTGACGGGTTTCGCCTCGACGCCATCGACACGATCTTTGAAGACCCGAATCTGACGCCGCAGCAGTCGAAACTCTCGCAGATCGAGATGTTGCGCATCTGGCGTGAGAATCGCCCGCCGGAGGAGACAAAGGAACTCTGGGAGCAGTTCGCCCTGATGTTCCGCTACCAGGTGCAGCAGCCGGGACTGCATGAACTGATGAAGGAATTGCGCGCGCTGGTGGACGAGTATCCGGGTGATCGCGCGTTGATCGGCGAGGGGGACGACATTGCATACTACGGCAATGGCAACGACGAGTTGCACCTGGTGTTCAACTTTCCGCTTATGCGCACCAACCGACTGACGCCTGCCTGGATCCGCGCCAATCAGCAGGAACGCCTGGCGGCGCTGCCTCCTGGCGCGTGGCCCTGCAACACCCTGGGCAACCACGACGTCGGGCGCATGTGGTCGGCATATGGCGACGGAGTCAACGATGCGGCGCTTGCCCGCCTGCACGTGGCGATGCTGTTGACGTTGAAGGGCACGCCGGTGCTCTACAACGGCGAGGAGATCGGCATGACCGATTTGCTGCTCGAACGATTCGACCAGTTGCGCGATAATCAGGCGGTCAACCTGTATCACCTGGCGATCAGCGACGGTATTCCCCCAGACGAAGCGATGGCGATGGCGGCGAAGATCAGCCGCGACCGCTGCCGCACGCCATTCCAGTGGGTGAATGCGCCCAATGCCGGGTTCAGTCCGCCTGGCGTGACGACCTGGCTGCCCGTCAACCCGAATTATGCGCAGGGGGTGAACGTCGCCGATCAGGAACGCGACCCGCATTCCCTGCTCAACTGCTATCGGCGGTTGATCGCTGCGCGCCAGGCGACTCCAGCGTTGCTGGCGGGCGATTATACGCCGCTCCATCCTGATGAAGAGCGCTACCTTGCGTTTTTGCGCACGACGCCGGAACAGCATTGCCTGGTGGCGCTCAACTTCTCCGCCGAACCGGTGACGACAGGGTTCACGTTCAGCGACGAAGCGCGCCTGCGCCCGATCTTCTCAAGCCATGCGCGCGCTGCAAACGAAGACAACCCGGCACACCTGACCCTGGCGCCGTTCGAGGCGTATATTGGGGAGATTGTGTCAGGACAGGTTCGATAGAAAGATCAACCTGAACCTGAACAATCACGCATACACCTGTGGAGCGGTTGGCGTTGGCTGAGCCTGTCGAAGCCAGCGCCGATCACGAGATTGTTCGACATCAAGTTGATCTCCCTATGAGACCTGCTCCGACGTCAATCATCACCCGGACAATGCCGCGAGCGCCTGTGCCGCCTCCTGTTCCAGGCGGTCGATGGCGGCGCGTGTTTCCTTTTCGCGGGAAAGCAGGTCGCTCAGGCTATCTTCGAGTTGATTGAGCAGCGCGACATACCGTTCACGCAGCGCCAGTTCGCTTCCCTCGCGTCCCAGCGGTCCCAGGTTTCCCTGGATCTGCTGCTGACGCGCCAGGATCTTTTGCTGCTCCTGTTCGATTTCCTGAAGCATCTTCCGGCGCTCGGCGATCTGGTCGTAGAGCGCCAGAATATGCCGAAGAGCATCATACGTCGCTTCGTCGAGGTAGTGGTCGTGCAGGAACGACTGAAGCTGGCGCATATCGAGTTTGCGCACCTCTTCGTAACGCGACGTCTTGCGCCGCTCACTGACAGTGAAAACCGTCTCGACGCCAGGGAGACAGCGCACGGACCAGCGCGCGACATTGTGCGACTCTTCGGCTGGCGCTGGCGTATCGAACAGGTCGTAGCCCGCCAGCCGTTCCTGTTCGATCACAATATCCACGGCATCCGGCAGGGTGCTGGTGATGCGGTAGCGTGTCTGCCGCACGTCCCATTCCTCGAAGACAGCATACTCTTTCTGAATGCTCAGTCCAGCCATCACGCGCTGCGCGTGGCGCTCCTCGGTGATCGTCACTCCGAGTTCAACCGCATACGCGACGATCATTTCAGCCCCGGCGCGCGTAAAGGGCAGCACCGCTTCACCGGCGTAATCGCCACGCTCGACGACCGTCACCGGTCCGCGTTCGAGCGTCAGCCCGGTTTCGTTCAGCATGCGCAGGCTGGCGACGGGGTGGCGGGGCAGTTTGCGCGCGTTGTAGAGCAATTCTTTGCGCCCATCGAGGCGCCGGCTGACAATCGGAACCATGGCGGAGCGACCTCGCGCCACGCTGACCGGGTGCGCTACGCGGTACTGAAACAGCGCGCCGCGCTCTTCGCCAACGCTGGCGGCTTCGATTGAACGTTCGAGACTCTCCATGCTGAATGCTGGCGACGGCGCAGGTGATTCTGGTGCAGCAGCGAAGGCGAGTGCATACTGTGCTGATACACCCTCTGCCATTGCGCCAGGAGGCGACGGCATCGCCCGTTTCGCCCAAAACTCAACCGGCGCCGTCACCGTCCGTACATCGTCCTGCACCAGGGGGCGCTCTGGAATGTGCGGCTCATACAAACGATAGCGGAATGACACCGGCATGCCGGCAACCAGCGTCAATTCGACATTTTCGAGGTCTTCGTCGAGTTGATTGTCAAACAGTCCCCATCCCTGAAGCAGAACCACCACTCGCGCGCCGATGTCGCGCTCTCCGCCGTTGGCGGAGTCGCCGCCATCGGGCTTCGGCTCCGCCAGCAGGCGATAACTGACGCGCCAGGAGGGGGCGGGAGCGATATATCCAACCAACATCTCGTGCTCGCCTTCCGACAATCGCACGATGGCGGATCGCCGGTCTTCCTCGCTCTGCGCCGCGCGCAGGAAGTAGGTGATATCCGCAGCCGCGCGATCGTCCAGGATCGCCAGGCGTGCGATGCGGCGCACCGGCACAGTGCGCACCTCGTGCTGTTCCGCAAGATAGAGCGAAACCAGCGGTTTGTCGAGCGGTTCCTTCTCATCCAGGTCAATGCCAATGACGACGCCTTCGAGCGTTTCCTCGCCGGTTTCGCCGTGACGACGCTCGCTTTCAATCGACAGACGCACCCTGCGACCGCGCAGATCGCGCAGCAGATCGAGCAGACTACGGGTATCGGACAGATGGATGGAACCGCGTTCGATCTGCTTTGCGCGATCCTCCGGCGTTTCGATATCGATGCCCAGCACCTGACCCTCGCCCATGTCAAGGACGATCAGGCTTTTGAGGATATCGTCCATCGCATCTCTGGGGAACATCAGGCGCAGTTCCGTCCCGGCGAACGAACCGCGCCGCTCGAAATAGCCGACGCCATGGCGGTACATCAGCATCCGACGGACAGGAAGATCGGGCACAGGTTCTCTCCCTTTCCCTGATAATCACAATCATGCATTGCGCCGGCGCCTTCTACCGGCGCAGATGAGTATAGCAGCAAAACGCCGCGACTGCGCGCCTCTCCCAGGTATGCAGGCGAGATGAACAGCCGCAGCGTTACGCGGTATAATGGCGTCGCGTCGCTCAACAACCGGGCGACCGCGCATCGGCGTCTCACGCTCCTTCTTGCTTCGTGTGAAATGGAGGTCGGACATGACGAAGCAACCGGCCGGGCATCTCTGGTGGCAGCGCGGTGTCATCTACCAGATCTATCCCCGTTCTTTCCAGGACAGCAACGGCGATGGCGTCGGCGATCTGCGCGGCATTCGCTCGCGCCTCGATTATCTGGTCGATCTGGGGATCGACGCCATCTGGCTTTCGCCGATCTTCCCGTCGCCCATGGCTGATTTTGGCTACGATGTCGCCGATTACTGCGATATTCACCCGCTCTTCGGCACGCTCGCCGACTTCGACGCACTCGTAGCCGATGCGCATCGCCGCAATCTGAAGGTCATCCTCGACTTCGTCCCTAATCACACATCAGACCAGCATCCATGGTTCATCGAGTCGCGCAGTTCGCGCGACAATCCGAAGCGCGACTGGTATATCTGGCGCGATCCGGCGCCCGACGGCGGTCCGCCGAACAACTGGCTTTCGTATTTTGGCGGATCCGCCTGGGAATACGACGCAGCCACCGGGCAATATTATCTGCACCTCTTCCTCAAGGAGCAACCTGATCTAAACTGGCGCAACCCGCAGGTGCAGGCTGCAATGCTCGATGTGATGCGCTTCTGGCTTGATCGCGGCGTTGATGGGTTTCGCGTCGATGTAATGTGGCTGATGATCAAGGACGACCAGTTCCGCGACAACCCGCCCAACCCGGATTGGAAACCCGGTATGATGCCGCACATGCGCCTGCTTGAGACCTACTCCGCCGATCAGCCGGAAGTCCACCAGATTGTCGCCATGATGCGCCGGGTGCTCGACTCCTACGACGAGCGAATGATGGTCGGTGAAATCTATCTGCCGTATGATCGCCTGATGCGTTACTATGGAACGCCGGAAGCGCCCGAAGCGCACCTGCCGTTCAATTTTGCGCTGGTGCTGTTGCCGTGGGATGCGCACACAATTGCGCAAACGATTGCCGCATATGAAGCGATGCTCCCGCCGCACGGCTGGCCCAACTGGGTGCTAGGGAACCACGACCAGCCGCGGATCGCCAGTCGGGTCGGCGAAGCGCAGGCGCGAGTGGCCGCCATGCTGCTCCTGACGCTGCGCGGCACGCCGACGATCTACTACGGCGATGAGATCGGCATGCACAACGTGCCGATCCCGCCCGACCGCGTCCAGGATCCGTTTGAGAAGAACGTGCCAGGCGAAGGGCGCGGGCGCGACCCGCAGCGCACACCAATGCAATGGGATGCCAGCGAGTACGCCGGGTTCAGCAAAGTTCAGCCCTGGCTGCCCCTCGCCGACGATTACCGCCAGCGCAATGTGGCGGCGCAGATCAACGCGCCGCATTCGATGCTGTCGCTCTACCGTCGCCTGCTGGCGCTGCGCCGATCCGAGCCAGCGCTCTCGATCGGGTCATATCGGGCGGTCTCCGTCGATGGCGACGCCGCAGCACGCCAGTCGGCGCTGGCATACGTGCGCGAAGCGGACGGTCGCCGTTTTCTTGTCGCGCTCAACTTTGCGTCGAAACCAGCCCGCATGAACCTCGCCAGCATAGGCGAAGGAACCATTGCCCTGTCGACCCATCTTGACCGCGGCGGCAGCGTCGTGCAGGGCGAGCTCGAATTGCGCGCGGATGAAGGCGTGATCGTCGCGCTTACAAAATGATCACAATACGTTCGCATCCGCATATTGCATCCGGCAGCAACATGCGCGATAATAGAATAAGGAAGGTTTGGTCCCCGTCCACGCCCGACCCCGCTCCGATTTCGCGGTCCTCGGACGAATGACGCCACTTCCCTTGAGACAGGACGCAACGAGGCATCACGCGCGCGGCGCCGCTCGCTGCGCGCGTTCAGGCGCTAGAGGAGACCCTGAGTGGCAGTTCAGGTCTGGATTGGAGAGAAACCCGAGCATGCAAACGAACGCCGCGCGATTATGGCGCTGGCGCGCGGGCTCGATCGTCTCGACGGACTGTACCTGATCCTTGCTAACTTCACCGTTGGCGGGCGCTCGATCGACCTGGTGATCGTCAAACAGGACGCGATCTTTATTATCGAACTCAAGCACTGCGACGGCAAAGTGTTTGGCGATGTCAATGGTCCCTGGTTTGTCGAAGGCTCCAACGGCGAGCGCAAACGACTGAATCCTGGTCGCAAGAATCCCTACAACCAGGTTATTTCCTACTACTACAATCTGGTCAATTTTCTCAACGATCACCGCGCCGAACTGCTGTCGCCTCAGAAGGCAAAGACGGTCGATTTCCGCACCTGCCGCCGTCTGGTGGTCATTGCGCCGACAATCCAGGAAGGCTCGCGCGTCGAAACCGACTGGAAGGTTGATCTGAAAGGTCTCGACGAATTGCCCGCCTACCTGGTGACCGAGCGTTCCAGCGAGATTGACCTGACCGAGGAGGAGATGCTCCGCATTCCAGAACTTCTTCATCTGACTCGCTGGACTGAGATCAATACGCTGCTTGCAGGCGTCCTCCCGCGCTTCGACGAATTGCCGGTCGTCACGGATCGCACTGTCTCGCAGGAAAAACCGGGCATAACCGCATTATCAGCAACGGGCGCAGCGCCATCCGCAGGCGAACCATCATCGGCGACGGGCGCTTCTCCAACGCCGCCGCAACCGGTTGCGACGCCCACGCCATTCCCGCAGCGCTTTGCGCGCCTCTGGCAATCGTGGACGGGGCGCGTCGCCCTGGCGTCGAGCCTGATCGTTGTCGTGCTGCTGGGCATCCTGTTCAGCCAGGGGCGTTCATTGCCCCGTCCGGATCAACCGGCGCAAAGCATGGTTGTTTCAACCAGCCTGCCAGCTGGCGGCGCTGACGCCGGATCAATCGCACCGGTCAGTTCCTGTGTCTGGAGCGGCTTTCAGCCGGTAGGCCGCCGGATGATGAACGGGGGATGGGAAAATGTCGGCGTTATCGGCAATGCGCCGGGGTTGACGCCCGATGTCGTGGTGACGCTGGAAGAGGTTGAGTTCTGTGATGGCAGGATCGCGCTCAAATGGAGCCTGCGCAACAACTTGAGCGACCAGAGCATTACAATGCCGCTGACCGCCGACAACATCGAGGTGCGCGACTCGGTCGGCACGCGCTACCTGGTGGCGGATGATCTCTCACAGCCGCGTGAACTGCGCGCCCTCCCCGGCGAGCGAGTGCGCGGCAGCGCCATCATTGATCGGTCCGTCAATCTCAACGCCTCCACGCTGGTGATCGTGCTCAAAAAACTCCCCTTTGGCGAAACAACCTGGCTCGTCCCTGCACCCGGCGCCGGATAGAGGATTTCTCGGCGCCGCCGATCCTCTCCTCACACCCGCGGCGAGCGCCCGGTGAGCCGGGTGAACGCCTGATACCCCAGCCAGCGGAACGGCTCCGGCGGTATCGGCGGGTAACGACTCTGATAGAACGGCAACCAGCACCAGCGGCTATCATCTCCGCCATACAGGTCGGCAATGAACTCGCCAGCCAGATTGGCGAGGGTGATGCCATGACCAGAGTATCCCAGCGCGTAGTAGACGTTTTTATACTCGCCCCAACGTCCCCACAGCGGCTGGCGGTTCAGCGTAATGCCCAGCACGCCGCTCCAACGGCAAGCGATTGGCAGCGTCGCAGCGGACGGAAAGTACCCTGCCAGCGTTCGCGCAATCGCCGCCTGAGCGCGGCGAGCGACTGCACTCTCGGGAGGCAGGCGCGTGCGATTGTTGAACAGATAGGCGTATGCCTGATTGCTGCCGCCGCCGAACACCAGACGCCCCGTGCGCGTCAGCGCCCCATATGAAATGCGATCCAGGTCATCGGCGAACCCGGCGAATGCCCGCCAGCCCAGGCGCTGCTGTTGATCCGGGGTCAACGGCGCCGTGGCGAGAACGCTTGAATGGAGCGGAAACAGCGCATCGCGGAATAACCCCAGCTTGCTGGTGTAGCCGTTGGTCGCCAGCACGACCGCAGGCGCATGCACTTCGCCCTGCGGCGTCGTCAGGCGGATGATGCGACCGGTCCGAATGCGGATCACCGGCGTTTGCTCATAGATGGCAACGCCGCGCTCTTCCAGAATGGGACGCAACCCGCGCACGAACTGCGCCCCATTGATTTGTCCGGTGTCCGGTTCGAGCGTTGCACCGCAGACGCCACACGCATCGAACCGTGATCGCAGGTCGCTGGAGCGCAGAAAGCGAACCGGTATCCCCAATCCTTGAAGATATTCCGCTTCCGCATGTGCCGCCTCGGCGCGCTCCGCGCTGGTATGCAGCGTCAATGTGCCATCGAAGCGGTGATCCACCGACAGATGATGGCGCTCAATCAGCGTTCGGATAGCGACCAGCCCGGCGCTCGTCAGGTCATAGACCTTGCGGGTCAGATCGGGATCGTCGGTGCCGATGCCATTGATCCAGTTGAGCGCCAGACCGCCGTTGCGCCCGCTGGCGCCGTTCGCCAGCGACGTGGCTTCGAGCAGCACGATGCAATGGTTGGGAAAACGCTGCGCCACGTGGTACGCCGCGCTGACGCCGGTGAAGCCGCCGCCGATAATCGCCAGATCGGCGCTGATAACGCCTCTGAGCGGTGGACGCGGCTGATAGCCTGGCGTTCCGGCGTGCCAGATTGACGGCGTATCATCAAACTCCAGGCGTTCCGGCAGCAACCGCGCCGCCAGGGGCCAGGTTCTGGCAGCAAGCGCAGCGGCGCCCTCAAGAAGACGGGTTGTACGTGAACGTTGGGTTGGCGCCATAGCGAAGATGCTGTTGCAGATGAGCAACATATAGCGTAAGACGAGATTCGTTTCCCGTCAAATACGTAGAACGCCGCGGGTGCAGGCATGATTTGTCGGGCAACGACGCTCTGGCTGCCAGTGATTGAAATCGCCCCTGAAGGGCCGGTGGCCGTCCGTCCGCCTACGCGGATGGGAACGGCGGCGTCCACGTAATGTTCATCAACCTGCAGCGCCCGGCAATGCCGAATTATCCAGTGTTCATCAGTCGCCAGCGAAGCGCATCATAGTAGAGACACGCTTTACTTGTCACTGCCTGGCGCTCCGCCCATGCTCCCACAAGCGGCACAAACGGAGTTCCGCCCGAATGATTGGTAATACCCCAGTGCTATCCGCTTTATATACTCAAGACACGTCACGTGAACATGATCCCGACATCATGTGAGAGCACGATTTTTCTGGGGTCCCGTAGAGTCGCAATGCCGTTTTATCAACCAGCCGTGTCCGCTCCCAGGAGGATGAAAGTGTCATGGAATCTGACCCGCAAGACTGCCGCGCTCGCAGCCAGCTATCTGATCATTCTGGGTGTTCTGGCAATTGATCTAATCTTCACCGTGATCGAAATCCAGAACGTCGCTGATGATCTCAACCAGGCAATCATCGACGATGTTCAGACCGTTGCGGACTTCAATCTCTCGCTTCAGCAATTCCTGACCGAGTCGCAGTCGTATGTGCAGACGGGTGCGCGCGAGGAGTATGACGAAGGCGCCGAACTGCTTGAACGTCTGGAGGGACTGGCAGCGACGCTACGACACGGAGAAGACCTGTACCACAATTTTCAACATGCCACTGAACAACAACATGCTCTGATAGCGCAGGAGGCGAACGCACTCCTGAGCGCGGCGCAGCGCCTGCATGACCGGCTGCCGACCAATCTGGACGCGCTGACCGACATGCAGCGCGAGGCGATCTATGAAGAGGTTGAAACGCTCGAAGAGCAGCGCGAGGCGTTCTCCAGGCGGGCAAGCGCTCATCTGGCAGGCATACGCGCCATCGCGCAGCAGCACATCGCGCACGACGTCACCCTCACATTTATCGGCATTGCGCTTGCACTGACAGCCATGGTTGCGCTGACCGCTGGCGCACTGTGGTTGATCGAGCGACGGATCGCGCGTCCGCTGCGACATATCGCCAGCGCAGCTGACCTGCTGGCGGAAGGGCGTCTGGACGGCGAACTGCCAGTGACGAGCAGCGATGAGATCGGCGCACTGCAACAGACATTCAACCGCATGGCGGCAACTATCCGCAAACAAACCAGCAATCTAGAAGCGCATTATCAGGAGATGAAACAGGCGCGTGATGCGCTCGAAGCGGCGCACCAGCAGACGCTTGAGCAACTGGAGATTATTCAGCGCCAGCAGGAAGCCATTCGTGAATTGAGCGTCCCGGTCCTGCCGGTCAGCCGCGATACGCTGGTGATGCCGCTGGTCGGCGCGCTCGACAGCGCCCGCTTGATCCAGGTGCGGGAACAGGCGCTGGAACGGCTTGCCGCGACTCGCGCCCGCCGCCTGCTGCTCGACATCACTGGCGTGCCGATGGTAGACAGTCACGTGGCGCAGGGGTTGATCCGCGTGGTGCAGGCGGCGCGACTCCTCGGCGCCGAGGTGACGCTGATCGGCATTCGTCCCGAAGTGGCGCAATCAATTGTCGGACTGGGCATCAATTTGAGCGACATTCGAACCAGCAGCGATTTGCAGAGCGCCCTGGCGCAAAAAGGAGGACGTTTATGATTCGCCTGACGCAGCGACAGATTAATCACGGGACATTTGGATTAATCACTGGACTCTCAGTGCTTATCCTCATAATCTCCCTCTTTCCCGAACCACAATGGCATGCAATCATTCCAATCATCGCCGGACTGACGATCAGCAGCGGTCTGTGGTTCGCCTACTGGCGCGGTTGGGAGCCTGCCCGTCCGCTCCTTATCACCTTTCTCACCCTGGTCGTAGCGCTTGGTATAAGTGATCGATTCCTCGCGTCTCACTTCAATCATGTCATCTATGCTATCCCGACGCTAGCGTTGGTACTGACTGGTCCAGTCTGGGTCGCAGGCAGTGCAGTGACGATCCTGGCAGTTTTCGCTGCGCGCACAGGCGGCGGTCCCTATTTCAACCCCTTCGAACTGATAACGTTCCTATTGATTGTCGGCGGGATGATCTTCAGCCGCCTGGCGATCGATAACGCGCAGCGACTCGAAGCGGCGAAGCGCGAAGCGGAAGAGGCGCGGGCGCGCGCCGAGCAGCGCGAGCGCGACCTGGCGGCGCAGGCGAAAGAACTGGCGCAACGCAATGCGGAGCAGCAGCGCCTCCTCGAACTGGTCTCGGCGTTGGAAACGCCAACCATTTCACTGGCGGAGGGGGTGTTGCTTACGCCAATTGTGGGCGCGCTCGACACCCGCCGCGCACAGGCGCTTACCGCGCGCCTGCTCAACGACGTCAGCGCCCAACGCGCGCAACGGGTCATCCTCGACATCAGCGGCGTGACGGCGGTCGATACTCAGGTGGCGCAGGCGCTCATCCAGACATCACGGGCGCTGAGTCTGCTCGGCTGCCAGGTGACGATCACCGGCATCTCGCCGTCCGTAGCAATGACCCTGACCCATCTGGGGGTGGCGCTGGAAAGCATCCACACCGTTCGTTCGCCGCAGGAGGCGCTGGCTGTGAGAACTGAGAACTGAGAACCAGGAATCGAGAACCAGGAACTGAGAGGAAGATCAACCTGAACCTGGACAAACACGCCTGCACCTGTGGAGCGACTGGCGTTGTCTTCGACAGGCTCAGCCAACGCCGAGCGCGAGATTGTCAAATATCCGGTTGATCATCCTATGAGAGGGGGAGCAGGTCTGGCGTGCGCCTGGCATCATGGCCGCCAGCGATCCGTGCTGCGGCGAGCGCGTCGCCTTTGGGTATATCACCAACCGTCACGTAACCACGCACGAACGCGACTGGGAGCAGCATGCGCGGATTCACCGTGCGCTGGCGCGCATCCACTCGCATCACGGCGATTGCGTCGCAGCCCGCGCAGCGCTGCTCAAGGCAGAAGAACTCTTCGAGCGGATGGGGTTGGCGGGAGAACGCCTGGACGCCCCACTCTCATTCGCTGCTCACACCCCCTCACCGGAACCATAGCCGAACTGCTGTCGTCTCTCAGGTAAGACGGTTCGTGTGTTCTTCGCTGTGGAGGCGGATGATGGGCACAGTGCGGTTGATCGTGATTCTGGCAGTGCTGTCGCTGGTTGGTTGCGCTCCATTTGAGCGAGGTTGCCCTCCGGTGGGATGCCTTGATGGGCTGAGCGTTGAACTGGTCAATCTTGAGCCTGGTCCTCTCAGGCTGGCAGTACACCTGCCGGATGGCACGGTGCTCACGGAAGAATGCGCTGGGTCGCGGAGTCCCTCTTGTCGCACACGGTTCTTCTTCGAAGGAGTTGTGGTTGAGGAGGTCACCCTGCGCCTGACCACTGCAACGCGGACAATCGTTGAAGTGCATCGCCCCGATTATTCCAGTAAGCCAGGCGGCTTCGGAGGGTGCCAGATATCATGTCGGCAGGCGCATATTGCGATCAATATGAGCAGGTAGGCGGCGCGGGCGCCAGAGGTCTGATGGTAATAGCTGCTCTCTATACTCACGACATGTCACGTGTATGTGACCCTGACACGCTGTGAGCGCAAACCCTCGCAGCGGAACGGCTTGCAACGCCCCGCGCCTATCCATTCCGCTGCAGGAGGCGACAGCGCAGCGCCCGTAATAGAAGAAGTCAAGACATGTCCGCTTTTCACCTTATAGACCGCCTCCGCAATCTTTTCGCTGTCCAGACGACGCCGCCAAACAGCGGCGCTGGCATACCGCCCTCTGGGGCGGAGTGGGTTTGTTCGCCAGCCTCGTCTATGTCATTTTCCCATTACCAACACTGCTGGCGCAGTAGCCCCAGGGCGTCGTAGCCATAACCGCAATGCTGCTACGCGTCGTGCAGGTTGCGCTGTTGGGCGCCTGGATCGTCTGGCGACAGCCCTGGCGCGCCACCTCGCCGGAGCAACAGCGGTTGGGACGTTTGGTGATGGTGATGGTTGCAGTC
>JAUQOW010000366.1 GCA_030550675.1 Chloroflexota bacterium | reverse complement strand
GTCTCAATCCGTGCGAATCTGTGTGCTCCCACGCACTGCGAAGCGACGAACGCCAGCCCGTCGCGTTTCGCGTTCCGGGTGCGATCGGGCGCAATGGGACGCGGATTTACGCGGATACGGCGGATGCTTACGGATTTGTTTAAGAAGCGATCAATCCGTGTACATCCGTCTCAATCCGTGCACATCCGTGTGCTCCCACGCACTGGGAATCTGAGTTCACGACCGCACTTCGAGAGACGCTGCGCATCAGCGGAACGCGGCGACTGATAGTATAATGGAAGTCCCACAATCCGCCAGATCAATGCGCAGGAGGAGGCTTCCATGGCAGAACACACGCTCCGCCCCGACCAGGTTCACCACAAATGGGACAACAGCCTGCCGCCAGCCATCGAGATCGAGCCGGGCGACATTGTTCACTGCGAGACTGCCGAGGTGACGAACAATCAGGTGACGCCTGGCTGCGATGCGTCGGTGCTGACGAACCTCGATTTTGACCAATTGTATCCGCTGGCGGGACCGATCTTCGTCAAGGGCGCCGAACCCGGCGACATTCTCGAAGTCGAGATCCTGCGCATGCAGACGCTCGATTGGGGATGGACGGGCATCATCCCTGGTCTGGGGCTGCTGGCGAACGATTTTACCGAACCATACATTCGCCACTTCGACCTGAGCAATGGCGTCACTGCGCCGCTGCGCGACGATATTCACATCCCGATCCAGCCGTTCTGCGGCACAATGGGGGTGGCGCTCGATGAACCGGGCGCGTTCGACGTGCTGCCATGCGGCAAGGCAGGCGGCAATATCGACACGCGCCACCTGAACGTCGGCGCAAAACTGTATCTGCCGGTCTTCGTGCCGGGGGCGCTCTTCTCGGCAGGCGATTGCCACGCCGCGCAGGGAGACGGCGAAGTGTGCGTGACCGGCATCGAGTGCCCGATGCAGTTCAGTCTGCGCTTCAACGTCATCAAAGGGCGGAGCCTGCGCCCATGGAGCTATCAGTTCTTCACGCCGCCGGGACCAATCCAGCCTGCATATGATGAGAGAGGATATTTTGTCACAACGGCGATCGGACCTGACCTGATGACGAACGCGCAAAATGCGGTGCGCGACATGATCGCATGGTTGGGACGCGAGAAGGGACTGAGCCGCGAAGACGCCTACATCCTGTGCAGTCTGGCGGGCGATCTGCGCATCAGCCAGATTGTGGACGCGCCTAACTGGTGCGTCTCGTTCTACATGGCGCTGAGCGTGTTTCGCTAAGACAGGGAGGGACCATGACCGCGCTCGTAATCAAAACCGACTCGCCAGCCGTCGCCGGTCCGCTCCAGGGGCGCTGGACGCTGGCGGATTGGGAGGCGCTTCCCGACGACGGCAACCGCTACGAGATTATCGACGGAGTGCTCTACATGACCACTGCGCCGCACAGTTTCCATCAGTGGATTATCCGTCGTCTGGAGCGCTTCGTCGGCATCCCGGCGGAAGATGCAGGGTTGGCATACTGTTTTCCGGCGCCAGTCGGCGTGATTATGCCAGGTTGCGACCCCGTGCAACCCGACTACGTCGTGGTGCTGCAATCGCGCGCCGACCTGTTCCGCAATGGACGAATCTACGGCGTGCCTGACCTGATCATCGAAGTGCTGTCACCGGGAACGCGCGCCTACGATGAACGGGTGAAACTGGCGGCGTATGCGGCGGCTGGCGTTCCTGAGTATGCGATTGTAGACCCTGAGGCGCGCCAGGTGCGACGCTACCTGCTCGAAGCTCCGGGTCGCTATGCCACGCCGTCGGTGTCCGAGGCGACGGATCAGGTCGCCTTCGCCTGCCTGCCCGACATCACGTTCCGGGTCGCCGATCTCTTCGCCGGTGCGCCGGATACGACGATGTAGAGCAATTATCGTGGTATCTGCATCTTGCGATGATTATCGTGCAATCAGCGTCGGCTGAGCCTGTCGAAGTCAGCGCTCACCGTCATCAGTCAATGATAAGTAAGGAACCATGACCGCACTCGTGATCAAAACCGACTCGCCAATCGTCGCCGGTCCGCTCCAGGGGCGCTGGACGCTGGCGGATTGGGAGGCGCTTCCCGACGACGGCAACCGCTACGAGATTATCGACGGAGTGCTCTACATGACCACTGCGCCGCACAGTTTCCATCAGTGGATTATCCGTCGTCTGGAGCGCTTCGTCGGCATCCCGGCGGAAGATGCAGGGTTGGCATACTGTTTTCCGGCGCCAGTCGGCGTGATTATGCCAGGTTGCGACCCCGTGCAACCCGACTACGTCGTGGTGCTGCAATCGCGCGCCGACCTGTTCCGCAATGGACGAATCTACGGCGTGCCTGACCTGATCATCGAAGTGCTGTCACCGGGAACGCGCGCCTACGATGAACGGGTGAAACTGGCGGCGTATGCGGCGGCTGGCGTTCCTGAGTATGCGATTGTAGACCCTGAGGCGCGCCAGGTGCGACGCTACCTGCTCGAAGCTCCGGGTCGCTACGCCACGCCGTCGGTGTCCGAGGCGACGGATCAGGTCGCCTTCGCCTGCCTGCCCGACATCACGTTCCGGGTCGCCGAACTCTTCGCCGGTGCGCCGGACACGACGATTTAGCCGAGCGCGGCGACGGCGCGCTTGACGCTCTCTTCGGGCTTGACTTTCACCGCCGCCTCAACGATCACGCCGTTTTCGTCGATGACGAAGTGACTGCGTTCGATCCCCCAATATTTCTTGCCGTACATCGACTTCTCGACCCAGACGCCGTATGCCTCGGCGATGGCATGATCCTCGTCGACGAGCAACGTAAACGGCAAATTGTGCTTGGTCTTGAACTTCTGGTGCGACTTGACGCCATCCGGGCTGACGCCGAGCACCACGGCGTTCTTCTCCTCGATCTGCGGATAGGCGTCGCGGAAGCCGCATGCTTGCGTCGTGCAGCCAGATGTGTCGTCCTTGGGATAGAAGTAGAGAATCACCCGTTTCCCGCGAAAATCGGAGAGCCGGATTGTATCTCCAGAATCGGTGATCGCCGCAAAATCCGGCGCCGGATCGCCGACCTTGAGCCGCTGTTCTGCCATGGAAGATGCCTCCGGGAACTATATCTGTCTCCCATAGTGTAACGCAGAACCGGGCGGAGCGGATGGCGGAGGGGTCCAGGCATGAATTGTCAGACAGCAAGCAAGCGCGTCTCTGCTGCGCTGCGCCTCGGCTGGCGACTGAAGTCGCGCCAGGCGGGCGTTCCACCGGGCGTCCACCTGGGTGGCCGCCGCCCGGCCCGGCCGCGCCGGCGTCCGCTCGGCCGCAGGTCCATCAGGGGCGATTTCAATCGCTGGCAGCCGGAGCGTTGTTTCATGGCACATCATGCCTGCACCCATGGCGGAGGCGACCTTTACAACCGCCAGGACGCGAAGATACGAAGGGTCCTCTGTTATTCTCTTTACGTTTTTGTGGTCGGACAAACCGCTTTTGGAAAGGCAGCGCCTGTGAGCCGACACAAAGCAGCTTGCGTGGCGTCAGATGACATGGTATATTTTCGTAAGATTCTAACGATTCTTACGGAGGCTGCCATGACCTGTCGTATCCTGAACAGCGACGATGCCCGCACCCGCTGGCGCGACATCCTCGATGCCGCCAATCGCGGGGAGGACGTCGTCATCGCCCGTTACGGCAAACCGACCGCTGTTGTGATTCCCATTGCCGACTACGAGGCGCTGCAGGAGGAGCTGGAAGATCTGCGCGCAGCCCGCCGCGCCCAGGCTGC
>JAUQOW010000098.1 GCA_030550675.1 Chloroflexota bacterium | reverse complement strand
CAGACATACTGCCTCCTTGCGTTGCGATCAGGCGTCGTTGCTCGATAGCGTGAGAAATTGTCGCCCCGGTTCTGATACAGCCGATGTGTGAATAAGCCTGCTCGGACTCACCTCCTCTCGTTTTTTTCCTGATAAAAAACAGAGTGAAGAGCCGGGCGATGCTGTACGGCAGCCTGACCGATACAACAGCAAACGATCCGCAGTCGGGGCGGGCGCCCGGCGGTCAATAATCAACTTGCTGCAAACAGACACTGTTTGCGCAGCGGAGATCTTCCTCAGACTTGGTTAACTGGCGGCAGTCAGGAATGGTGTGAGAATAATACGCAGTCTTTTTCAGCAAATGATAAATCTTGTGTAAAGTTTCTGTAAAATATGCGCTGTGATGTACAATGGAGACTATGGAACGAAGCGAACCACATCTGAGCATCCGGTTGCTGGCAGGCGGTGTTGTGCTCGCAATCGTGCTGCTCGTCGGTACGGTCGGGTTTATGGCGCTCGAGGGCTGGCCCCCGCTCGAGTCATTTTTTACCACGCTGCTCATCGTTTCGACCCTTGGCTTCAGCGACCTCCGCCCGGTCGACGGATATGGTCGCGGGCTGACGATCATTCTGATCCTGGCAGGTGTCGGCGTTCTCTACTATATGGCGGTCACCCTGGCGCAACTGATCATCGAGAATCAATTCTGGGGAAGGCGTCGCACGATGGAACGCAGAATCAAGCAACTGCAAGACCATGTGATTGTGTGCGGCTATGGTCGTGTCGGGCGGGAAACATGTCGTCGGTTGGTGCAGTATGGCGCGTCGCTTCTGGTGATCGACAGCGATCCGGCGCGAGTCGCGCTGATTGAGAACGATGGATTTCTAGCGCTGCAGGGCGACGCCTCCGATGATGCAACCCTCGTGAAAGCGGGCGTGGCGCGTGCGCGCGCGTTGGTGACCGCTGCGCAGAGTGATGCGATCAATGTCTACATCACGCTCTCCGCGCGTGCGCTCAATCCGTCGCTCCTGATTATTGCGCGTGCAGCGACGGCTGAAGCGGAGCAAAAATTACGTATCGCTGGCGCGACGCGCGTTGTTTCCCCGTATGTGCTTGGCGGTCGCAGTATGGCGTCGATGGCGCTTCAGCCAGCCGTTATGGATTTTCTTGATCTGCTGCTCCATAGCGAAGACGCTGAGACCTGGCTCGAGGAGGTGTCGATCGCCCCGCACTCGCCGATGTGTGGTATCCGTATTGATGAGACGAACCTGCGAGAACGGGCGGGTATGACGATTCTGGCGATCCGTCGCGCCGATGGACGCATGCTGATCAATCCGCATCCCAATACCGTGCTTCAGGAGCGGGATACGCTGATCGTGCTGGGAAGCCGTACAGCGATGGAGCAATCCAGCGCATCACTGTGATTGGCGTCGTTGCAAAAAGGCGAAAAGATGCAGCGGCGTATCAGAGCGGGTTGCAGGCGCTGGCAGCAGAAGCGGAAGCAACCGGCCCGCCACGCGCAACGCCATCAATGCCGGGTGTGCGCTATCGGGCGCAATGGCGGGCGGGAGTGGAATGGCATTGATGATCAGTGCGGGCTGCGGCGCAGCCTGGGGAGAGTTCGGCGTTGCGCCAGTGGAAGGAGCGCCCCGGTCTGGCGGGGGGATAACCTCAATGCGGATCGATGCCCGGCTGCGCTCAGCGGCAAGACGCCGCCGCTGCACCACCAGCGCGGCGAGTCGGCTGGCGGCTGCAGCGCGCTGCAGATCGGCATCAGAAGCGCGTCGGATAAGCGGCGCCGACTCTGCGGGCGCTCGATCCCAGGCGGCGAGGCGTTCGACGACCGACGGATCAGATGACTCAGTGGCGATGGAAGCGTTCGGCGGTGATGGGTCGGCGGCGGGCGTCGGCGGTTCAGCCTGCGCGAACAGCGCATACAGATCGTCGGGACGCTCGTAGAGAGCGGTATCATCCGCAGATGGGCGTCGTGATCGGATCGTGCGCAGTTTGACAGGCGCCATGGTTGTCATTCCGACATGCGGTTCCTCATGGGAATCGCCAGCGCCAATCAGAAGTTGCGCGACCGTCGGTCGTATTCTACTCCGCGCCAACTTCGGCATAGACAGCGCGCGCCCGTGCATAGACGCGCTCCCACGTCAGATCGTGCAGGGTCTTTGCGCGTCCGGCGGCGCCCAACCGCTGCGCCAGCCTGCGGTCGTCGAGCAGCAGGCGAATCGCCCGCGCCAGCCCGGCGACATCGCCAAATCGCACCAGCAGACCATCCCGCCCTTCGGTGATGACATCGGGAATGCCGCCAGCGCGGGCGCCAATCACCGGTACGCCGTAGCACCATGCTTCCAGAAACACGATGCCAAATGAGTCGGTGCGTGATGGAAGCGCGAAGACGTCCGCCGCCGCCAGTGCGTCGCGCTTGACCGCATCAGGGGCGTAGGGCAGCAGGCGAATGCGCGCCCTGTCCGCCGCGGGCAGGCGCGCATAGAAAGCGTCGAAATGCGCCAGCGGCGCGCCAATGAGCGCCAGCGTCGCCACATATCCGTCGCGCCACAGGCGCTGCATCGCCTCGATCAGATGAATGGCGCCCTTGTCGTATGCCAGCGCGCCAATGAACAGCACGAGCGGTCCGTCGATGCGCTGTTCGGCGCGGAAACGTTCGCCATCTCCCCCCTGAACCTCCACTGGCGTCACCCCGACGCCAACCACCCGCAACCGTTCGCGCGGTACGCCGCGCGAAGCCAGGAAATCGCGTTCCAGTCCGGTCATCACCATCACCCGGTCGCTCTGACGTAGCAGATCGATCTGATGGCGCATGCTGTAGTAACGCACAATCGTGCGACTTCCGGGTTCCCCCAGGTGCACGAACGGCGTGCAGAGAAAAGGAATCCTGTGCTGCTGCGCATATGTGAATGCCGGAATAATGGCGAAGTCGAGCGTGATATTCGTCGCGTGCACCAGGTCAAACGGTCCGTACTGCGCGAAAAACGTCTCGACTCCGGGCCACTGCGGCGTCCACAGCGCCAGGCGGCGCAGCAGCGCGGTCGTGTTGGGAACGCGCGAAATCTCGGTCATCAGGCGGCGCAGCGCCGGGTAGAGGATTGGCGGTCCGGGACGGCGACGAATCGGGAGGCGCACAATTTGCACGCCATTGAGCGTTTCGACCGGCGTCTCGATCCGGCGGCGTCCAGGCATCCAGATATGTTCGAGGTCGCAGGCGTCGGTGGCGAGGACGGTCACGCGATGCCTTTCCGCTGCGAGACGTTCGCCGATTTCGCGGAAGTAGCGCCCTGCGCCGCTTGCCACGGGATAGTACAGTTGAACGACGTGGAGGATGCGCACTACTTTCCCCAACTCACCCCGGAGTCGGCGTCGGCGCGCAGCCCGATGCTCACCTGTCGCGGCGTGGACGCTTGCAGACCATCGCCAATGAGGCGAAGGTCAGCGACCCACAGATCAAACCCGATTTCGCCGGGCGCGACCGCCAGGAACGCGATCATCCGACCATCAGGCGAGAAGGCGGGAGCGCGCGCCGTGCCGAGGCTCGTCAGGCGCACGACGCTTCCGCCTGTTGTCGGCACGGCAAAAATATCGGTGCGGTCGCCGTCGCGACTGGCGAACGCCAGCCAGCGACCATCCGGCGAGCATGCCGGGTCATAGCTCCGCGGGGGGACGCCAGGCAGCGGCGTTGCGGCTCCTGTTGCGCGATCATAACGCAGGATCTGCGATGCGCCGCCGGACGCCGCCGGTTCGAGCGCGAACACAATCGCCGATCCGTCGGGCATGTGCGTTATCCGTCCGACATGCCCTGCATCGCTGGCATAGATCAACCGGCGCGATCCGCCAGCCTGAGCCGGCATGGTGAACAGCGCCAGATGATACTCCACGGCTGGCGAGCCGGCAGGCGGACTGTCCTGTGACGCAAACGCAATCGTTTGACCATCGGGCGCAAACGAGGGATAGAATGCCCACACGCTCTCGCGGACGCGCTCAAAGCTGTTGCGCGGTTTGCCGGACCCGTTATCAGTCAGGCGCAGCGGCGCGCTGCCGTCGAGCGACAACGTCATCAGGTCGCTGAAACTCTGGTCGCGCTGCACAAAAACGATCCGCGCGCCATCGGGCGACCAGGCAGGATGGAAGGCGGCGCCATCGCTGGTCAGGAGGCGACCTGTCTGATCCTGCCACATCCAGATATTCCCGTCGCGCACGAACAGAAGACGACCGGGCAACCGCATCCCTGCCGCAATAATCGTCGGCGGCGGAGCGTCGGGTCGCGCTGATGGCGGCGTGACCGGCAGCAACGCTGCTGAAGTCGGCGCAGCATCGGGCGCAGCGGAGGCGCATGCGGTCAGGACGACAAGGAACAGGCAGATCAGAGCGACGCGCATGGTCATACCTGATGGGGAGCAGCGGGCGCGCCGCGCCGCCCCGGGTCGTTGGGCGACGCAGCGCGTCGAACGATCCAGCCAAGCATGCGCTGCCATACCCGGCGCTGGCGGGGCGGCGCGGCGCGCAGAAGGTCGTCGGCTGGCGGCGTGTGCGGCAACAGTGCATAGAGCGCGCCAGGCGCGACGGTGAACGTCATCGGCGTAAAACCGGACTGATCGCCATCAACCTGCACTGGCAGCGGTTCACGGGCGGTAATATGGATGGTGCGCGCGCGATGGTACTCGATGCGCGGATCGAGATTGTAGCGCTGACGCAGGATGGAGAGCAGGCGCAACGGAGCTTCCGCCAGGCTGTCGCCTTTGATGATGCACACATCGAGCAACCCGTCGTTGATGCAGGCGCGCGCTGTGATCTTGAAGACGCCGCCGTACAACTGGCTATTGCCGATGACGACCAGAAGCACCCGCCCGCGAATAATCCGCCCGTCGAGCCATATACGCGCCCGTCGTCCGCGGTAGCGCAGCGCCAGGTCGAACGCGCGGACCACATATGCCAGCGCTCCCAGGCGGCGCTTTTCGTCGCTGCGGACCTCGTTTACCACTGCGGCATCGAAGCCGACGCCAGCCATGAGCAGGAAGTAGCGCTCACCGGCGCGTCCGAGATCGATGCGTCGCCGCTGCGCCTGGAGCAACGCCTCGGCGGCGGCGCGCGGTTCGAGCGGCAGACCGAGTTCACGCACCCAGACATTGACAGTCCCGACCGGCAGCGCCGCCAATGCTGTGCGTGTTCCTGCCAGACCATTGATGACCTCGTTGATGGTGCCGTCGCCGCCAGCCGCCGCCACGATGTCGTACCCCTGCTGCGCCGCTTCGCGCGCCAGGCGTGTACCATCGCCAGCCTGATGAGTCGTTGCGATGTCCACCGTCCATCCATGCGTCTGCCAGACGGCGCGCGCCGCTTCGATATTCTGCCGCAGCGCAGCAGCCTGACCTGCAAACGGGTTCACGATGATCAGCGTCCGCGCATTTTGCGGCGGCGCTTCGTGCGTCTCGGAGAGCGACGAAGCCAACCTATGCGATATTGTCAGAACGTTTGGGTCATTCATCCTCATCATCCCCGGAGTCGGGCGATGGCGGTTCGTTGCGGATTGTGCCCGGCGCTTCAATCCAGCCGCGGCGCAGGGCGTAGAGCACCGCTTGAGTCCGGTCGTTCAGTGAGAGTTTCCGCAGAATGGACGAAATGTGGTTCTTCACCGTCTGCGTACTGATGTGCAGCGCTTCAGCGATCTCCCGATTGCTGCCGCCAGCGGCGATGCGTTCGAGCACCTCAATTTCACGATCGCTCAGCGGCGTAAACAGGGGAAATTCCGTCCCTTGCAGGCTGGTCATATTGCTGGGGAGATTGCGAAACTGCGACAGGACCCGACCGGCGACTTTCGGATCGTCCAGCACCACATCGTTGATAACATACTCGCCGCGCGCAACACGGCGAAGAACGTCAGCGAGTTCATCCGGGTGCACATCTTTCGAGCGATACGCGGACGCGCCAGCCCGCAGCGCGTTGAACGCCTGTTCATCACTCTCATAGATGCTCAGCACAACGATGCCCATGCCAGGATAATTGAGGCGCAGCTGGCGAGTCAGTTCCAGTCCGTTCATGCCTGGCAGGTTCAGATCGACCACCACCGCGTTGGGTTCCAGGTTGGGCGGCGCTGCGTTCATCCACTCCAGCGCCTCTTCTCCGGATGACGCTTCGCCAACCACGACGATATCGCGGCAGGTGGAGAGCGCCGCACGCACGCCCTGACGGAAGAGCGGATGGTCGTCGACGATAAGCAGTTTTACGGCAGGGTTGGCGGACACGGCGGAATCTCCTTTCCCTGATCGTGCAGCCAGCGTCGATAGCCTTCGACCGGGTCGCGCAATCCTTTGACGCCAGCGGCGCGGAGGAGGCGCCAGGTCTCGACCAGCGGCAGCCCGACGACGCAGGTGAAACTGCCGGCGACGGAGCGCACCAGCCGACCTCCCAGTCCCTGAATGCCATAGGCGCCCGCTTTGTCGAGCGGTTCGCCGGTGGCGACATAGGCGTCGATGTCGGCATCGCTCAGCCCGGCAACGGTCACCTGAGCCGCGACCAGATCGAAGAGCGGCGGCGCATGCGCCTGTCGAGCGTCGATGACTGCCAGACCAGTGTACACGGTATGGGTCTTTCCCGATAGACGCCGCAGCATCCGGCGCGCGTCATCGGGATCGACCGGCTTGTTCAACACATCCCCTTCCAGGGTCACAATCGTATCGGCGCCGATGATAACACTATCGGGCGCGGATGCGCAAGCGGCGTGGGCTTTGCGCCAGGCGCGCAACGTCGGATGGTCGAACAATGGCAATGCCAGCGGCGGCAGCGCAGCAGCGATCTCCGGCGGCGGGGGATGATCGTGTTCCTCGGCGTCTGTTGCGATAATCCTGAACGGTACGCCGAGGTACGCCAGCAATTCGCGTCGTCGCGGCGAGGCGGACGCCAGCGCCAGCGGCGGGGAAGGCAGATTGTCGAGTTCTGTGCTCATATATGTTAGCCGCTCGCCATTAGCGTCGCAATTGGCGAGTCGTCGATGGTCAACGGCAGATCGACGCGCCCGCGGCGACGGCTCGATTCATACGTGGCGAAGATCAACTCGGCGGCACGGAGCGCGCGGCGCGCCGAAAGTTCCGGCTCGCGCCCGGTCTTCAGCGCATCGATCAGATCAAGGACGGCGCGCGTGTGGCAGGCGGCGTCGTGCAATCCTTCATCGACCTCAATGGTTTGCCAGCCGGATGCATCGCCATTCCACAGGCGCAGCGGCGCGTCGTCGCTCGCGCCAATCTCGATCATGCCGTTGTCGCCATACAGTCGGATAACCAGCGGATCCGGCGCGCTGGCGCCAGTCAGCACCATGCCGGTTACACCGTTGGCAAAGCGGAACTGGCTGATCCCCTGTCCTTCGACCGTCATGCCAAAAATCGTTCGGGCGTCGCGCATATCGACCTGACCGATGACCCACTCGACCGGCGTTTCATTGTTGAAGAAAAAGAGCATGTCGAACCAGTGCGTCCCCCAATCGAACAAGTCGTCGCAGGTCGCTTCCATCCGACGCAGGGTTCCGATGGCGCCAGCGCGAAGCAGGTTGCGCGTCTTCTGAAACGGCGCGCCGAAGCGTCGCTGATGGTTGAAGGTCAGTTGTGCGCCGCTGGCTTCACAGACGGCGACCATGCGCTTCGCTTCGCCAAAGGTCGGCGCCATCGGCTTTTCGCAATGGATGGCGCGCACGCCCGACTCCGCGCAAGCGACGACCATTTCGGCGTGCAGGCGGGGCCAGGTGCAGATGCTAACGATATCAAGGCGTTCCTGCGCCAGCATGGCGCGGTAGTCCTGATACATGGCGTCGACGCCGTGCCGTTGCTGAAATGCGCTGGCATTGTCAGGATCGATATCTGCGACGGCGACCAGACGGGTGTCGGGCGATGCTCGATATCCTTCGGCGTGCATATGCGCCATGCCAAATCCGGTGGCGCCGGCGGAACGCCATGGTTTGCCAGCGCCAATGATGCCAACTCGATACATGGAGCGCTCCTGCGACATTCAGGTGTTGCGGTGACGACGACGGCGACGTGGACGCTGCGGTGCGGCAGGCGCGGGAGACCCCGGCGGCTGAGACGTTGCTTTTCCGAGAAACGCCGCCAGATCATCAGAAGAGTCTGGCGGTCGTTGCGCCTGTGGCGAAGGAGCGGAGCGACCCGATGCCGAGTCTGGCGCCGGTTTATCATCGGACAGCAGATCAAGCGCTTCTTCATCAAGCAGTTCGAGCGGCACGTCCTCCATGCCCTCTTCGAGCCATGCCAGCGCCTCAAGCACATCGGGGTTATTGATCGAGTCGCGTAGCAGCCGTTTTTCACCCTGGCGTCCCTGACCCTGTTCAGTGCGGCGTTCCTGTCGCTCGGCGCGCATTCTGGCGGCTGGCGTGACTCCCTCGGCGTTGCGACTGCGCGCAACTTCGCCGACATGCCGGGTCGCCTCCTGAATCTGCGCTGGCAGAAACTCTTCCTGCAAGCCAGTGCTGGCAAGCGCGACAATGACCGTCTCACGCAGAACGTTGACCCCAACCACCTCGCCTGGTCCGTCGGGCGTCTGCACCCACGTTCCCTTGCGCGGCATCCGGCTCTTGACATTGACATAATGTTCATGTTCATAGGAGAGGCAGCAGAGCAGGCGACCGCACACCCCGCTGATCTTGGTTGGATTGAGCGGCAGATCCTGATCTTTTGCCATCTTAATCGAGACGCGCGCATAGTCGGGAAGAAACGTCGCGCAGCAGAGGAGTCGACCGCACGGACCGATGCCGCCAAGGAGTTTGGCTTCGTCGCGCGGACCGATCTGACGCAGTTCGATGCGCGTGCGAAAGGTGCGAGCCAGGTCGCGCACGAGAGCGCGGAAATCCACCCGTTTTTCAGCAGTGAAGTAGAACGTCAGTCGTGAGCCGTCGAACGAATACTCCGCCTTGACCAGGCGCATCGGCAGTCCGTGCTCCTGAATTTTCTCAGCGCAGCGCGCCAGCAGTTCGTCCTGGCGGCTATTCAACTGGCGCAGGCGTTCAAAGTCGGTCGGTTCTGCGCGGCGCAGCACCGGCTTCAATTCGCCGACGATCTCTTCAGGATCGACCAGGCGCGGCGGATACGCCACCTTTGCCAGTTCCGGTCCGCGCACGGTTTCGACGATCACGTGATCGCCCTGCGCCAGCGCCTCGATGCCATTGGGGTCGAAATAGTACGTTTTGCCTGAGTCCTTAAATCGAATGCCAACCACAACGGGCATACAAACCTCGTGATCTGTGACTGTCGCGGGACATCTCAGGGGGTGTGGAACGCCCCCGTCTCACGGGCGCGGCGTTGAGAGGCGCGCCCGATGACCTTATACGTATGGACGAGTTGGGCTTTGCCTTTGAGCTGGTAATCGCCCATTTCCTGCACAATGAACGCGTCGCCGATTGCGTTGCGCGTCGCTTCGGAGATCAGCACCGAGTTGAGGTCGGCGCGGCTCTCGAGGCGCGCGGCGGTGTTGACGGTATCGCCAATGACGGTATACTCCAGGCGCTGCCGCGTCCCGAAGAAACCGGCATACACTGGACCGGTGTTGATTCCGATGCGAAAATCGAACGCCTTGGACGGATCGAGTTTTTCGATCAGGCGACGGTGCGCTTCGATCATGTCGAGCGCGGCATCAACCGCTTCGATGGCGGTGGTGCGGTAATCCTGATGCTCATGGACCTGCGGCGCGCCGAAGACTGCCATAATGCCGTCGCCGATGTATTTATCGAGCGTGCCGTTGTGCCGGAAGATCACCTCGGTCATTTCGTGGAGATACTCGTTGAGCAGGTCCTGCACCTCACGCGGCGAGAGGCGTTCGGAGAGGGACGAGAACCCTTTCACATCGGCGAACAGAACGCTGACGACCAGTTCCTGCGGCTCGCGGAGGCGCCCGTGTTGAGAGAAGTAACTCGCTACGTCGCGCGCAATGCTAGGAGAGACGAAGCGTTCGAACAACTGACGGCTCGCCTCCTGTTTCCGCAATTCTTCCGTCAGACGCGCCCGCTCGATCGCAATCGCCGCCTGGCTCGCAATTGCCGCCAGCAGGTCGCGCTCCCGCGGACCAAACCGGTCGCGTCCTGGCGAGTCGAGATAGATCAGTCCGATAGCGCCGTGCTCGACGAGCAATGGCGTACAGAGCGCCGAGCGAATATTGGCGCTGATGATGCTCTGCGTGCTGCCGATTTCGATGCGCGCATCGCGCGTCAGCACCACCTCGCCCGCCTCAAGCGCTTTGCGCGCGATCGTCGAGCTGATCACCACCTCCTGCGGTGAAGGCGGATAGATGACGCGCGGCACGAGTTCATTGTCGCGCTTCAGCAGCAACAGTGCGCGTTGCGCCGGGATGAGGCGCAGCACCTCTTCGATCACAGCGTCGAGCAGCTCATTCATTGAAATGATCAGGCTCAGACGCCGGGAGATGCGGAAGAACTCGCGCAGATCGATCGCCAGTTCGGGCACATCGCCGGGAGCGACGCCGCGCGCTTCAGCGGCAACCGGAAAGTAGCGACTGTCGTCGAGCACCACATTTTGCGCCGCGCGCTCCTCGAAGCGCAGCTCAAAAGGACCGATCTGAACCGTGTCGCCGTCGCGCAGTTGCTCTTCCCGAACGCGCAACCGGTTGACAAAGACGCCGTTGCGACTGTTGGTGTCGCGCACCCAGACATCACGTCCGTTAAGAACGATCTCGGCGTGGTAACGCGAGACGGTCGCGTGATTGAGCACAATGTCGTTGTCGAGCGCGCGCCCGATGCGCAAGCCGCGCGTCTCGATCGGGTACGTTTTATATTCGCCGTTGATGTCGAGGGTGATCAGCGCCATAGGCACGGTCTCCGGCGTCGCATGCGACGCAGACAGCATCCGGTAAGCGCGCTTCCGTTCCGTTTAGTATAGCAGACGCCATGGCGCGCGGCAACCTCCGATGCCATATAAGAGTTGTCGCCGGGCGTGTCGCGCTGCTGATGTTCCTGCGTGGCACTGAAACGCCTTGTTGTTTGGTTTCCATTTGCGCTCCAGTTGTGCGGCGCGCTGCGCCAGGCGCCTGCTGTCTGTCAGACGGCGTCCTGACGCTTCGAAATGGGTCAGGCAAGCCCTTTCCGTAAATGCTTTCACGCGCTCAGCGAGGGCTGATAGAGGTCAGGCGAATGCACGCCAGGATGCTGCCGACAGGACTCCGGCGCAGCGCGGTTTTTATGATATAATGTGAACAATATCCATTCCGCTTCTACAGCCCGTTTCTGCGGCTGCGCTTCCATCTCCGCAGCGACGATGCCGTCCGCCAGTGCGCTCGAGTCCGGATCAGCCACTGTACTTGACTCAGGGATGCTGCACGGGTGGAAGCCATTTTGGGAATTGACACACGACAGGCATCTGTTTTGCTTGTTGACGTGCTTATCGTAAAATGCAGCCTGGGCGCGCCATGAACAACGGAATAGCAGTTGATCTGCGCAACGTCGTCAAACGCTTTGCAGATGTGTGCGCCGTTGACCACATTTCAATGCAGATCCGCGACGGCGAATTCTTTTCAATGCTAGGTCCTTCGGGTTGTGGCAAGACGACGACCCTGCGGATGATCGCAGGCTTTGAGTTTCCCACGTCGGGCGAAATCTTTCTCCATGGTCGGTCAGTCGGGACGACGCCGCCATTTCGGCGTAACGTCAACACGGTGTTTCAGTCGTATGCGCTCTTCCCGCATATGACCGTCGCCGAAAACGTCGCCTTCGGTCTGCGCATGAAGAAGACGCCGCCTGCTGATATTGCGCGGCGTGTCACTGAGGCGCTTGAGTTGGTGCGCCTGGGCGACTATGCAACGCGCCGACCGCGGCAACTGTCTGGCGGGCAGCAGCAGCGCGTGGCGCTGGCGCGCGCGCTCGTCAACCATCCCGAAGTGCTGTTGCTCGACGAGCCGCTTGGCGCGCTCGATCTGAAGTTGCGCAAAGAAATGCAACTCGAACTGAAAAGTCTCCAGGAGCGCGTCGGCATTACATTCATCTATGTCACGCACGACCAGGAAGAGGCGCTGACGATGAGCGACCGCATTGCGGTTATGAACGCTGGCAGGGTCTTACAGATCGGCACGCCGACCGAAATCTACGAGCGTCCCGTTTGCCGCTTCGTTGCCGATTTCATTGGCGAAACGAACTTCATCGAGGGAAGGGTCGAATCGGTAGAGCCCGGCGGCATTGCAACAATCATATCGGACGATGGTTTGACGCTGCGTGGTCAGGCGATCCGTCCGGTTGCTCCCGGAGCGAACGTCACCCTCTCCATTCGTCCGGAGAAGGCTTTCCTCTCGGTGCAACCGCCGCCGCCGGGCACGCCGAACTGTCATCAGGTGCGGGTGGAACGGATCGCCTATATCGGGAGCGATACCCGGATCGATGTTCGCCTGGGTGTCCGGTTGTTTGACCTGTGGGAACAGAATAGCCGCTCCACGCTCGACCGCGACGCCTACTGGCAACCTGGCGAAACCGGGTATCTCTGGTGGCCCGCTGAGAATGCCATCATCCTGACAGAGTAGACACGACCAGAGGTGACGATGGCCGCTGATACGCTTGCATCCGACTCTCAACAGCGTGAAGGGCAGATTGCCGCCCTTCTGCGCCGCAACGAACGACTGCAACTCGGACTCCTCCTCTTTCCCGGTCTCTTCTGGTTGGTGACGTTCTTCGCTCTGCCGCTGGTCGTCGTCGTGCTCTACAGTTTTGCGACGAATGGACCCGGCGGGCGCATCGAGTGGACCTTCACGCTCAACAACTACCGCACTCTGTTCACGGAAAGCCTGTATGTCAACGCTTACTGGCGCTCGATCTGGGCTGGCGTATGGACAACGCTGGTGTGTCTGATCGTGGGCTATCCGCTGGCGTACTACATCGTCCGTCGTCCGCCGCGCTGGCGCACCGTGCTGCTCTTTTTGATATTGATCCCGTTCTGGACGAACTTTCTGGTGCGTACCTACGCCTGGATGATTATTCTTTCGAATAACGGCATCATCAATAGCGCCATTCAGGCGCTGGGATTGCCGCGTGTCGCGCTCTACCCGTCTGAAGGCGCGGTGCTGGTCGGTCTGATCTACGGCGGCCTGCCATTCATGGTGCTGCCGATCTACGCATCGCTCGCGCGCTTCGATTTTACCCTGATGGAAGCGGCGGCTGATCTCGGCGCCAATCAGGTTCAGGCGTTTCTGCGCGTGATGCTGCCGTTGACAATGCCGGGCGTGGCGGCTGGATCGGTGCTGGTGTTTATTCCGACGGTGGGACAGTTTGTGGTTTCTGACCTTTTGGGCGGGGCGAAGGTTGATTATCTGGGGAATCTCTTGCAACGCCTGTTTACCCGCTCGAACCCGCCAAACTGGCCCCTTGGCTCGGCAATGGCGATTGTCTTCATGATTGTGCTGACAATGGCGATTATCATTTATTTCCGGGTGACGACGGAGGAGGACCGTTGAAGGTTGTATGGCAGAGACGTTGCCATGCAACGTCTCCGCTTTGACCCATTCGCGTAATCGTTCGGGAGTCCGACCATGGTCGATATTCAAACGCCACCATCGGTTCGCGTCGTCGGGGGCGAACGCCGCCGTTCGCCTGGTTCGCTGGCGCTCGGCGCGCATGCCATGCTGACGCTGGCGTTTCTCTACGCGCCGATCGTGGTGCTGGTGCTCTTCTCATTCACGCGCGATAGTTTCGGCGTGCGGTGGACGGGGTTCACCTTCGACTGGTATGTGCGACTGCTCGCTGATCAGCGTCTGCTCACAGCTGCGATGAATACCCTCATCGTGGCGCTGATATCGACTATTGTTTCGACGATTATCGGCACAATGACCGCGATGGCGATGGAACGCTACCGCTTTCGCGGGCGCACGGGCTTCGATGCGCTCCTGTATCTGCCCATCGTCATCCCGGAGATTGTTATGGCGCTGGCGCTGCTGGCGTTCTTCGCCTTTTCCTTTGGTCTGCTCGAAACCCTGTTTGGCATCCGCCTCCAGTTTGGGCTTGCGACGGTCACGATCTCGCATATCGCGTTCACGATTTCATTTGTGGTCGTCGTTGTTCGCGCCAGTCTCAAGGGGTTCGATATGCGCCTGGAAGAAGCGGCGCAAGACCTTGGCGCGAACGAGTGGCAGACATTTCGCTACATCACGCTGCCGCTGATCATGCCGGGCGTCATCGGCGGAGCGCTGCTCGCCTTTACCCTGTCGCTCGACGATTTTGTGATCACTTTCTTTACCACTGGCTCTGGCGTGTCGCTGTTGCCGGTCGAAGTGTATGGACAGGTCAAACGCGCCATTACGCCGAAGATCAACGCCATTTCGACCCTGATGCTGCTGGTGTCGATCACGCTGGTGTTCCTGTCGCAATTCGTCCAGCGGCGGCGGGAGATATAGGGAAGGTGCGAAGGCTACGGGTTGAAGGTGCGTGCGACTTTAGAAAGGGAACAGAGATGCTCAAAGGACACACCCGGTTCATTGCACTGCTGCTCATCGGATTGTTTGCGCTTGCGGCATGCGGCGGGCAGCCGACCGCCAGCCCCGGCGGGGCAACTGCCGAACCAACCACTGCGCCTGCGACGGCGCAACCGTCCGCTGGCGATGATTTGCAGGTTGATCGATCCAGACTGTCGAGAGAACTCAGGTTCTTCAACTGGAGCGATTACATTGACCCCTCCATTCTCGAGGACTTCGAGAGAGAGTATGGCGTCAGGGTGATCGTCGATCTGTTCGACGCCAACGAAGATATGCTCGCCAAAGTGCGCGCCGGTCGTTCCGGGTACGACATCATCACTCCTTCAGATTACGCCGTCGACATCATGTGGCGCGAAGGGCTGCTGGCCAAACTCGATAAGTCGCTGCTGCCCAACCTGAAGAACATCGATCCCGACCTGCTCGACAAATATTTCGATCCGGGGAATGTTTACTCCGTGCCGTACATGTACGGCATCACGGGCATTGCCTACAATCGGCAATTCTTCCCCAACGGCGTCGATAGCTGGGCGGCGCTGTTCGATACAACGCAGATTGAACGCTACCGCAAGCAGTTCAGTATGCTCGACGACGAGCGTGAGTCCTTTGGCGCTGCGCTGAAATATCTGGGCTATTCAGTGAACGAGACCAGCCCGGAGGCGCTCAGGCAGGCGCAGGAGCTGCTGATTGCCCAGAAACCGTTCCTGGCGGCGTACAACAGCAGCGACGTCAACCGGAAACTGGCGAGCGGCGAATATATTATTGCGCATTCCTGGAGCGGCGCCGCCTTGCAGGCGCGTAACGGTCTGGGCAGTGAATTTTCCGGCAACCCGGACATCGTCTTCGTCATTCCGAAAGAAGGCGGCGTCATCTGGATGGATAACATGGTCATCCTGGCCGATTCGCCGAACGCCTACACGGCGCATGTCTTCATGAACTTCCTCATGCGCCCCGACATCGCCGCGCGCAACGCTGAATACATCGGCTATCTCTCGCCGAACGTCGAAGCGATCAAGTTGCTGCCGCAGGAGATCATTGATCTGTACAATGAGGGATTTGCACCGAACGAGGAAGTGCTGAAACGGCTGGAATGGATGGTGCGCAACGAACAGACCTCGGCGTTTACCAGTCTCTGGACGGCGGTGAAGGGTGAGTAGTAGGGGCGAGGCGCTGCCGCGCCCAGAGGCGCTGCTGCGCCCGGAGGCGCGTCGTCGCCACGCCGTCCCGACGCTCGTTTTTGCCCTCACCCCCTGCCCCTCTCCTGCGCTGCGGGAGAGGGGAGCGTTTTGGCGTTCTGATGCCTGAAGCCAGCGGTTCAATGTGAGGGCTTGCCAAAAAAACCGCCCTTGTGAGAGGGGTAGGGGCGAGCTCTCAAAGGTGGAGTTTTTAGGGTGCTAGGGGTGTTTTCCGCATCCTGACGCCTCTTTTCCCCTCATCCCCCCTGCCCCCTTCTTCCACAAGGGGAGAAGGGGGAGTTTGCGCATCCTGATGCCTGAAACAAGCGATGCATCACGAGGGCGCGCCTGAAAACTCTCCACTTGTGGGGTAGGGGCGAGGCGTGGCCA
>JAUQOW010000365.1 GCA_030550675.1 Chloroflexota bacterium | reverse complement strand
AACCCTGGACACTCTTGCCTGCACCTCTGTAGCGGTTGGCGTGGGCTTCGACAGGCTCAGCCACCGCCAACCGCGAGGCAGTTAATGCGGGCCCGGATTGTTCAATGTCCAGTAAGGATCTTCCTATCAGGGGTCCCGGAGCGGCGCGCAGTGCTCACCAGCCCTGCATGGGCTTTTATATCCTCAGCGAGGGCTTGAGCCCGCAGCGATGCCGCAGGCATCATGGGTCAGGCAACATCGCACCGCTACGGACGTCCGCCTGCTCATAGCCGACCCTCCACGCGCAGAACCTCCAACAGCGGTTCGCCGACGCCGACCGGCAGGGTGACGCGGGCGCCATCCCGCCGCTGCGACTCATACACCGCCATAATCGCCTCAACCGCGGCGCGCCCGTCATGTCCTGAGCAGCGCGGCGTCCCGCCGCGCTCGATGCAGGCGATCAGGTCGCGCGCTGCGCGTACAATTGGCGGGTCATTCCAGGCGGGGGGCGGCAGCGGTGCAGGCGCCAGACCCCACCAGCGACCAGCCTCGAACGTCAGCGGGATCGAGCGCCACAGTCCCGGGTTCCAACCGAGCCGCAGCACGGCGCGCTCGCATTGCAGCTCGATGTCCCAGCGCGCATACTCGCTCAGTTCGTCGGTGATCACCACGCCATCGACGCCGCTGGCGAACTCCACGAGCGCGTAGCTGGTGTCCTCAACCCGCAGATCGTGGCGCAGACGCCGCCGGGCGGCGCCCTGGATTGCGCTGATTTCGCCAGCGAAAAAGCGCATGATGTCGAAGGTGTGCACCGCATCATGCAGCAGCGGTCCCTCGGTGTCAGCAACCCACTCGGGCGTCGGCTTGCATCCTTCGCAGTGCGCGACGATATGTAACAGGCGGCCAACCTCACCGGATTCGATCAGGTCCTTCGCCGCCTGGAACTCGCCAGCCCAGCGGCGCGTGCAGTTCACAAGCAGGACCGTCCCGGCGCGTTCGCATGCCGCAATGATCCGGTCGCACTCAGCCAGGCTGAGCGCCAGCGGCTTTTCACAGAAAATCCCGCGCGCTCCCGCCGCCGCCGCTGCTTCAACCATCTCGGCGTGCAGTGGCGGGTGGGTTGCGATAACAACGATGTCGAGCTGTTCGCGTGCCAGCATCTCGCGATAGTCGCGGTAGAGCGCTTCGACGCCCCAGCGCCGACCAAAGGCGCGCAACCGCTCCTCACCGCGATTGGCGCCAGCGACCAGACGCGCTTCGGGGATCGCAGCAAATGCGCCAGCGATCGTCACCGGGTGGACATCGGACTCATCCTCCATCAGGCTGGCAATCCGGCCAGTGCCGATCACGCCAACGCGGTAGACTGTCATCTGTCCCTCCTATGCTTCCAGGCGCACCCAATGGATATCGAGCGTCGCTCCGTCGCCAGCGTAAAAAGCCACAAGTGCGCCGCCGGGGATTGGCTCGGCATACGGCAGCCCAAAACTCCAGACGCTCATCTCAGCCAGCAGTTCGCCGGTCGAACCGCCGGTCGAAATCGCTGCTGCGCTGTCGTAAAGGACAATATCCGATGGCTCTTCAAACGGCGCGGCAATGTCCGCCGCGATGCGCGCCCGGATCGCGCGCGTGCCGAAGCGATCCACATAGGGCAGGATCACGCGGCCATCCGCGAGCACCGCCGGCCGTCCAGGCTGATCGGCGAAGCCGAGGTCTTCCGCCTCCGACCAGGTGACGCCGCCGTCGGCGCTGATCCGGCGGTGGATGTGACGATAGACCTGCTCCGCGCGGTCGTAGGTCCAGACGAATGCCGCCAGCCGCCCGTCGGGCGCGCGCGCCAGGCGCTGGTCCCAGAAGAAGATCCGGCCGTTCGGATCATACCCGGCGACGAGCGGCGGTCCCCAGGTTTCTCCGCTGTCCTCCGAGTGGCGCAACACCACACGCTGACGCCACGGCGCGGGATCGTCGTAGGACTTGTTCGACTCAATGCTCATCGCCAGACGGCCGTCCACGAGCGTGACGATCGGGTTGGTCAGGCTCGGCGGTCCCAGCTCCGCAGGCATGGATACCGGGCGCCAGGGTGACCAACTCCTGCCCGCATCGGCGGAATACGCCAGCAGAATGGTCATCGGCAGGCAGCCCTCGGTGACCGGGTTGAACAGCGGCGCGCCGGGGTGAGCCGCGTGATCGACCCACATCGCCGCAGCCAGCAGCCGCCCGTCCGCCAGTTGCGTAAGGTAGCACAGCTTCATACCGTCCTGCGGCGGTCCGAACGAACGCTCCGGCGCGCTCCAGGTGCGTCCCCCATCGCTGGAGCGCGTGAGTTCGATGGCCTCGTCGGCGCTGTCTTTGGTCGAACCGGCGCGATAGGTCGCAAGCAATTCACCGGTGGGAAGGGTCAGCAGGCAGGGAAACGTCAGGCAGGCGCGGTTGGTGTCGGCTACGCCGCGCGCCAGTATTCCGCGCTCGACCACTCTCATGGGCGGTTCTCCACCCAGGCGGGAAAGCGTTCGCGAAAGATGCGCTCACACGCCTGGTACTCGTCTTCTGAAAAGCTCTGATAGGGCGAAAGCAGGCGCAGCGGCATCTCTACGCCAGCCATGCGGACGATTGCCTTGTCGTAGGCGCCGTCGATCCGCTCGCCAGTGACCGGCGCAAACACCTCGCGGAAGAAGCGCATGAATTCATGCTGGCAAGCAAACATCGCTGCGACATCGCGTGCGCGCCCGGCTTCAAAGTACGCCCACACCGCACGCGGCGCGAGCGCCCCGACCGACGAGAGCAGCGAGCATTCGCCGAGCATGCAGCCGTGCGGAAAGTTCTCCTCGCCGAAGAAGTGCTGGAGATCGGGCGCGTGCGTCATGAGATCGACCGCGCGACTCAGCCCGCCGCCTGTATTCTTGGTCGCTGCCAGGTTCGGCACTGCGTCCGTCAATCGCCGGTAGTCGGCGCCGGTGAGCAGGCGCCTGGCGCGCGGCAGGTTGTAGTGCAGGAACTGTGCGTCGGGAAAGCTGCCGCACACATCGGTGAAGAACGTCATCACCTCAACGTCGTTCAGCGCGCCCCAGGAAGGCAGCGAGATCTGAAAAGCGCGGAAGCCAATGTCATGCGCGATGGCGATGCGCTCAACGACAGTGGCGGTCGAGAGCGCGATCACGCCAACCATCGGCATCACGCCAGGAGCGCGCGTCTCCTCATAAAACACCTCGACCACCTGGCGGAAGCGTGGCAGGTCCACAGCATACCCCTCGCCCGCAGTTCCGAACACGTACAGGTGGTTAAAGCCGCACGCCAGCATGTGGCGTATCTCAGCCCGAAACAGCGGCTCGATCAGCGTCTCGCGCGCATCCCATGGAATCTCGCAGGAAACCAGCACCGACTGCGGGTACCGTGGCATCGCATCCTCTTACTTCTTGCTGGCGCCCGCGCTCGCGCGTGGATCCAGCGCATCATTCAGACCATCGCCAAGGAAGTTTACGCCGAGCGTCGCGATCGCCAGCGTTGCAGCCGGGACGATGACCAGCCACGGACGATACGACCAGCTGCCGATGTTTGAGCTGATCATGTTGCCCCAACTCGCCTGCGGCGGCTGGACGCCGATCCCCAGATAACTGAGCGACGACTCCAGCACCATGCCAGTCGACAGGCTGAAGGTGATCTGGACGATCACCGGTCCAATCGCGTTCGGCAGCAAGTGGTGAGTGGCGATGCGCCAGCGCGGGATGCCGAGGGTGCGCGCCGCTTCGACAAACTCCTTCTCGCGCAGCGACAGGATCTGACCGCGGATCAGGCGGGCGTAGACGGGCCAGAACAC
>JAUQOW010000364.1 GCA_030550675.1 Chloroflexota bacterium | reverse complement strand
AACCGGGTGGATGAGCAACGCGCCGCCGACTTCGGCTGCCGCGCGTTTCGTCAGTTCCTCGTGGACGCGGTGGAGCGGATTGCGCGTCTGAAAAGCGACGACCCGCTCCGCCCCCATCTCGTGCAACATCGAACGCACCTCAGCCGGGGTGCGCCGCAGGTCTACGAAGTCATAGTAGCGCGGCAGGCGCACTACCCGCAGCGCGCCAGAGATGTACGTATCGCCCCATGTGCTCATTTCCGACACGAGCGGGTGGCGCGGATCGGTTGTGCCGAGCGCCAGGCGCGCCTCCAGGGCGGCGTCCCAGGAGAACGCTTCTTCGATGTCCATAATAGCGATCAATTCGTTGCGCGCATCGCGCAGCGCCACACGATCACCGAGGCGCGCCAGCGCCTTTCCGCTGACCGGCAGCGTGATCGGCAGCGGGAAAAGCGTCCCGTCCGCCAGCCGCATCTCGTGCAGCACACGCTCATAATCGGCGCGCCCCATGAAACGGTCGAGCGGCGAGAAGCCGCCAGTCGCCAGCACTTCGAGATCGCACAACGCGCGCGCCGAGATCTGGATCGAGGGCAGGCGCGCCGCTTCTTCGATCAACGCGCGTCGCTCCTCGCCAGAAACCAGCAGATTGATCAGACGACCACCATACGGCGGAATGAGTGGCATGAACCATCCTCCAGATTACAGATTCAGCATGGCGCCCCGCAACCCGGCGGGAACCGGCAGGTTAAACCTGCTCAACAAGGTTGGCAGTATATCGTAAATCTGCGCCCTGTCGAGTCGCCGTCCGCCGCCGGGACGCTGCGGGTCGTACCAGATGAACATGCCGTACTGCGCATGATTGGCATCATCAGGACCAGTATCGTTCTCCTGGGTGAAAATGCCCTCGCTGCCGACGGTTCCCACCGCACGCCAACCGAGATCGCCAAAGTAGACGATCAGATCGGGGGCGACGCCGCGCACCGCGCGGTAGAGTTGCTGCGGCGTGAAGACGCGATTGCCAAGCGGATGTCCATCGGGTCCGGTCATAGCTTCCAGACGCGCCGCCAGTTCTGTGCGCGCCCGTTCGTACTCCGCTGGCGGAATGACCCCTTGCGGCTCACGTCCGCGCACGTTGAGAAACACACGCCCGTAGTAGCCGCCAGCGCCCCAGGCGCGCGTGCGCGACCAGTCAATCTCCACCTGATCAAGACTCGTCGGGCTGTCTGGCATGGTTGGAATAACCAGATCCCCCTGCTCGATCAGCCACTGATTTATCCGCACTCCTCCCATCAACGGACGCGCGCCGTGGTCTGACACAACCAGCACCACCGTATCGGGCCCGCAACACGCCAGCAGATCGGCGATCCGCGCGTCCACGTGGCGGTAGTACGCCCGAATAGCGTCAGCAAACGGCGAATCGGGCACAAACAGCGGGTGGCGCGGGTCCATCTGCTTCCAGAACGCATGATGGACGCGATCCACCCCCATATCCACGAGCATCAGGAAATCAGGGCGATCCTCGTCGATCAGCGCCGTCGCAACTGCGAAGCGCTGATCGCACATGGCATAGATGTCGCGCATGATACGCTGTTTGTCGTCCGAGCGGAAATCCGGCACGTCGAGCAGGTAGGGGCGCCCTGGCGTCGCAGTTGATGTCCAGGCGGCGATGCGCCCGGCAAGCGTCGGCGGGAACGTGTACTCTGCATTGGTCGAGGGCGCCAGGAAACACGAGACGAGCGCACCGTTGACCGGCGTCGGCGGGTAGGTTCCAGGCACGCCAATCACCGCGACGCGCCATCCCGCTTCGCCAAGAATATCCCACAAACGCGGAAATCGGATCGCGCGACTGTCAGCGACAACCATGCGCCTGTAGGAGCGGTCGGCGCGGTTGCGAAAGCCATAGACGCCAAGTTCCCCCGGATCGCGCCCGCTCATCATGCAACTCCAGGCGGGCACCGTAATCGCCGGGATGCAACTCTCCAGTTCGCCGTACACTCCTTCCGCCATCAGGCGGCTAAGGGTGGGCAGATCGACGCGCCAGCGATCAAACACCAGCGAGGGTTCGGCGCAATCGAGACCGATAATGAGAAGTCGAGGATGCTTCACTGTGGGTTGAGAATTGAGAGCCGAGAACTGAGAACTGAGAACTAAGAACCAAGAACCAAGAACCAAAGCGCCTGTCACTCTCGTTCAACGCGTAACATTCAACGTTCAACACCTGGAACCTTCAACCTTCGCACCTTAATCACGCGCAACCCTTCAATTCTCTTGAACCGCCGCCGCTTGCCGCTCGTCGCTTGCCGCTCGCCGCTGACCGTGCCTCCGGTAGAGCAACACGGCTGCGCCAACGACCGAGACGAAAGAGAGAAGATGCACGACGTTGAACGGCGTGCCAGGGAAGAACCACGAGTCGGTGCGCAGAAATTCGATAAAGAAACGCCCAAACGGATACCAGACCAGGTACATAAGCAGCACGTCGCCGTCGCGCAGGCGGTCGCCGTAGCGCCGCCAGATCGAGAAGATCAGCGCAAAACCGATCAGGTTCCAAAGCGATTCGTAGAGAAACAGCGGATGAAAAAGCGTCGTTTCGGGAAACGCCGCCAGATCGCGGTACGGACCGATGCGATGATCGGGATCGATGCGCAACCCCCACGGCAGGGTCGTTGGCGGACCGTACAGTTCCTGGTTGATAAAGTTCGCCCATCGTCCCACCGCCTGACCGAGCGGCAGACCAAGCGCAATGGCGTCGGCGTAAACCAGGAGCGGAACCCTGCGGACGCGCGCAAATGCCCACAACCCAAGCGCACCGAAGATAAACCCGCCAAAAATGTGCAGCCCCCCTTCCCACACCGCCAGAATCCTGACCGGATCGGCGAGAAAGCGTCCAAGCCCCTCCGGTCCGCGCGGCGATTGGATGAAGACATAGTAGAGCCGGGCGCCGATCAAACCGGGAATGAGCACCCAGAACGCCAGATCCCACACCGAGTCGCGGTCAAACCCGCGCCGCTCGACGTGCCGCGCCCCGACCCATGCCGCCAGGAAAACGCCGGTTATGATCAACACGCCATACCAGCGTAGCGTCAGAGGACCAAGCTGGATGATAACAGGGTCAACAGGTGGATACATATGTCAGGAAATGCCAGTCCAATTTCTCTGAGAGTATACCAGAGTTCTTAGCAGAACAGGTAAACCGCGCACGTAAGAGTCGTAGACAACGGGCGGGACCGATCCAGCAATTGATGAACATCGAGGAATACATCCGGTGGACGTGCGCCGCCGCGTTGCACGCACTCCGAGCTGCAATCTAATGAAGATTAAGGATTGATTCCGGTAACCTGCACCTCCTGGTCGTGCATTCTCTGACTGACAAACATGCGTGCATTTGCGGAAATAATTATTCATCAGCCTTCGGGCGCAAAGCGAATGCCAGCCTCTTTGGTGCATACTCATCGGCGCGCAGCGATACGGCGCTAATGAATCGTAACTGCGCTCTGACGAGCGCAGCGCAACACCCGATTAAGACTGATATAATGACATAGAAGTTTGAGTCGAGGGAAGCCATATGTCAATGGTTGCAACCGCCTATCCGCATATCGTTGCCGATGATGAAGGTATACCCTACATTGCTGGCACGACAATGAAAGTTGTCGAACTGGTGCTTGATCAGATTGCGTATGGTTGGAGCGCTGAGGAATTGCATTTCCAGCATCCCTATCTCTCGCTCGGACAGATCTACTCCGCACTTGCCTACTACTGGGATCACAAGACTGAGATCGACCAGGACATTGCTCGTCGTCAGGAGCGCGTTGCCG
>JAUQOW010000363.1 GCA_030550675.1 Chloroflexota bacterium | reverse complement strand
ACCATTCGCCCGAAGGAACCACCTCGCCGGGCACGCTGGCTTCCGGTTCGTCGTTGCCCAGGATGCTGACTTCGATCTCGCGCGCGGGAATGCCCTGTTCGACGACAATGCGCCGATCATAGGCGGCGGCAATGGCAATGCCGCGTTCGAGCGCAGCGCGATCCGTCGCTTTGCTGACCCCGACGCTCGACCCCAGGTTTGCGGGCTTGACAAACATCGGATAGGTCAGGCGCTGCTCGACCCAATCAAGCACCCGCGTCGGTTCGCGTTCCCATTCGCGCCGCCGGATGAGCAGCCAGGGCAGCACCGGCAACCCGGCGCCGGAAAAGGCGACCTTAGTCATCGCTTTATCCATGCCGACCGCCGATGCCAGGACGCCGCACCCGACGTAGGGAATCTCCATCAGTTCCAGCAGCCCCTGCACTGTCCCGTCTTCGCCCATCGGACCATGGAGAACCGGAAAGACGACATCAAGCGCCCTGAGCGGCGACTGCGCGCCAGCCGCCATCAGCGCCAGCGGATCGGTCGTTGCCTGATCGCTCACGCCGCCAGCGACTGGAACGTCTGGCGCCAGCGAGCCGCCCGGCAACTTCGACGGGTCCGCCTGCCCCAGCAGACGGACATGCGCATCAGGAGCGATGATCCAGCGTCCCTGTTTGGTGATGCCAATGGGCGTCACCTCATATTTTTCGGGGTCGAGACCGTCCATAATTGCGCGCGCCGATACGAGCGACACCTCGTGTTCGCCCGATTGCCCGCCGAACAGAACCCCCACTCGCACTTTGCGCGTCATCGTCTTTCTCTCCAGAGTTCACCCGACAATCTGAATCTCAAGTTCAAGTTCTATCCCAGTCATTGCCAGCACCCGTTCACGCGCCAGATCGATCAGGCGTAGCACATCGTCACTCGACGCGCCGCCGAGATTGATGATGTAGTTCGCATGGCGCGCGGCGATTTCCGCATTGCCGATGCGCATTCCCTTCAAGCCAGCGGCTTCGATCAGGCGTCCTGCGCTCTCTCCCGGCGGATTCTTGAACACGCTGCCGCAACTTGCGCCCCATGGCGTCTTGCTGCGCCGTTCATGCGACGTGCGCTCCATGCGTTGCGCCAGCGCCGTCAGATCATCGCGGCGCAGACGAAACGCAGCGGCGAGAATGATCGGCGGATGACGCGCCGATACACTATCGGCATCGGCGCGCATCCGCTTGAGCGCACTCGTCCGATAGCCGAAAGCGAAGCGTTCAACGGACCATTCCTGCGTTTCGCCGTTGACCAGCACCCAGGCGCGTTCAAGCGACGTCGCGATGTCGCCGCCATAGCACCCGGCGTTGCCGTACAGGGCGCCGCCGATCGTGCCGGGCAACCCCTCCGCCCACTCCAGACCCGCCCATCCCTGGCGCGCCAGCCTGCGTGCTGTGCCCGCCATCGGCGCGCCGGACTCAACGATCGCGCGCGCTTCATCGCCTCTGGTTTCAAGGCGCATATCGTGCCCGCGAACGCGCACAACCAATCCGTTAAAACCGGTGTCGCGTATCAGCACATTCGAGCCGCCGCCAAGCACAAAGACGGGCAGATCGCGCTGATCCGCCCACGTCAGCGCCTGCACCAGTTCGGCGGCGCCGGTTGCCTGCACAAAATAGCGCGCCGGTCCGCCAATGCGCCAAGATGTATATGGAGCAAGCGGTTCGTATTCGAGACAGCGCATACCCTATTCCGTCGGTTGTATGGCGCGAATGCGGCGACGCAATGCTGCCGCCTCATCAACATGGCGCAGCGCATCGCGGATCTGAAGCGCCTCTTTCAAGGATATCAGCGCCTGGACGTGTTGATCCAGCGCAGCATACAGATCGCCGAGGCGCTCGAGCGCGCGGGCAATCCCGATCTGATCGCGGTCGCGCCGCGCCAGCGCAAGCGCGCGTTCATACGAATCGGCAGCGACCTGATGCTGACGTAGCGCACGTGCCGCATCACCAAGATGGATCAATGCAATGCACTGCCCGCGTGGGTTTTGGGTCAATTCCTGTAATTCATACGCGCGTTTATATGCTTCCATCGCCTGCTCGTGGCGCCCAAGCCGACTCATGACCGAGCCAATGACCGTATACGAGCGCGCCTGACCGACGACGTCGTTGATCCGCTTGCGGAGATGGAGGCTCTCCTCTGCGGAGACCAGGGCATCGGACGGTTTGTTTTGATGAAGCAGCACCAGGGCGAGCTTATCTTTCAGGATTGCCTGACCAATCAAACTGCCGCGTCCCTGTTCCAGGCTCAGGGCGCGGGTATAGAAGGTAAACGCCTCCTGGTACGCTCCCAGCACGCGATACACATCGCCGATGCCGGTCAGCACGCGCGCAAGTCTCAATTTGGTATCATCAGCCTGATCCTCGCCTTCGTGCTCTTCACGCGCCAGTTGCAACTCCTGAAGCGCTTCCAGGTGACGCCCCTGCAACTGATGCACCTTCGCCAGGTGCAGTCGGGCTTCGGCTTCAAGGTCGCTCAAATCGTCGCGGGCTGCCAGATCGCGCGCGCTTTGCAGCGCTGACTCCGCCTGGACCAGTTGCCCCAGTTCGCGCTGCATCCGCCCAATGCCGAGCAGGGCGCGCGCCTCCGCCTCAGCGTTTCCGGCGCGCTGCGCTGCACGCAACATCCGGCGGGCATATTCAAGCCCCTCACGGTACTGACCGCCGAACTCAAGCACTGCCAGCGCCAGTGCGCAGGCGCGCAGTTCGTATGGCGTCCGTTCTGCAACATCAATGCGTTCGAGCAAGGTCAACACCCGCTCCGTCCAGCGGCGGGCGCCGCCGAAGTCGAGCCGCGTGATGCGCGTTTCGGTGATCGTCAGCGCTGCCTCGATGGCGAACGTGTAGGCGCCAGCCTGCTCCCAGTGCCAGGTCTGCACTTCGCGCCACCCTTTCGGGGCGCGCTCATCGCGGCTGTAGCGAGCGCCAAGCTCTTCTGCGACGCGCCGATGAAATGTAGTTGCGCTTTCGTCTGTCACGTTGTGCTCGATTCCAACTTGCAATGACTCTCCTCTGGCAGGACTGCCAGGGCAGGTCTGAGACCCGCCCCTGCTATGATGTTCGCCCTAATGCCAGGAGCGTCATCTCACCTACACGATATCCATCGCCTGCGCCCAGGGTCAATAACACATCACCCGGTTGCAACAATGCAGCGATTGTTGCGGCTGCCGTTTCCAGGTTCCCGGCAACCTGCACATCCCTGTGAATAATGCGCTTGACCAGCGCCTGCGCCGCCGCCTGCGGATCGCCAGTTTCACGCGCCGGATAGACATCGCCGATGCGCACGACGTCGGCGGCATCGAAGGCGTGCGCCCAGGCATCGAGCATCGCATACGTGCGCGAGAACGTGTGCGGTTGCAGGTAGACGACCATGCGACGATCCGGGAAGCGGGCGCGCGCTGCTGCCAGCGTCGCGCGAACCTCCGTCGGATGGTGCGCATAGTCATCAATCACGAGAACGCCGTTCACTTCGCCCCTAATGTCGAAACGTCGCCGGGCGCCCCGATAACTGGCGAGCGCGGCAGCTATCGTCCCACGATCAATCCCCAGCGTTTTCGCCGCTGCAATGGCTGCCAGCGCATTCCGCACGTTGTGTTCGCCAGCCAACCGCATCGTATACCCGCCTTCGCATCGCACGCCGAAGGTGCATCGGTCGTAGCGCCAGAGATCGAAAGAGGTCATTGCGCCGTCGTAGCGCACATTCGCCGCCATCCAGTCCATGAGCGCCAGGCGGCACGACGCAGGATTGCGCGCGACGGCTTCTTCAATGCCATAC
>JAUQOW010000097.1 GCA_030550675.1 Chloroflexota bacterium | reverse complement strand
ATCTCGCATGACATCTCCGCTGCCGATACTGAAGACATGCTCCGCGATGCTTTGCATCATAACCGGGTGACGCCATGCCAGTTCAACCTTCCGCGTATGATGTCCTGATTGTCGGCGCCGGGCTTTCCGGCATCTGCGCCGCGTATTATTTGCAAACGCGCTGCCCGACGAGGAGTTACGCTATCCTGGAAAGCCGCGACGCTATCGGCGGCACATGGGACCTCTTCCGCTATCCGGGAGTCCGCTCCGACTCAGACATGCATACGCTCGGCTATAGTTTTCGCCCGTGGCGTGGTTTGAAATCAATGGCGGACGGTCCATCGATCCGGCGCTACATCGAGGAAACGGCGCGAGTGTATGGCATCGATCAGAAGATCCGGTTCGGCTACCGCGTTCAACGCGCTGCCTGGTCATCCGCTGAGGCGCGCTGGACCGTGGATGCTCTGCGAGTATCGGACGGCGCGCCAGCCCGCTTTACCTGCTCCTTTCTTTTCATGTGCACCGGGTACTATGACTATGATCGTGGATACACGCCTGACTGGACCGACGTTGATCGCTTTCGCGGTCTTGTCGTGCATCCGCAGCAGTGGCCCGACCAACTCGATTATGCCGGGAAGCGAGTTGTTGTGATCGGCAGCGGCGCAACGGCGGTGACGCTGGCGCCCGCGCTGGCGGAGCGCGCGGCGCATGTGACCATCCTGCAGCGCTCGCCGACTTACATCGTGGCGCTTCCCGCTGAAGACCCGGTGATGCGCCGGTTCTATCGCCGACTGCCGCCTGGCATCGCCTATCGCCTGTCGCGCTGGTGGTCGATCGGCGCCGGGATGTACTTCTATACCCTGGCGCGCCGCCTGCCCGACACTGTCCGACGCAACATTCTCAAACAGATTCGGGCATATCTTGGTCCTGATTTCGATGTTGAGACCCATTTCAATCCGCGTTACAATCCGTGGGATCAGCGGCTGTGCGTGGCGCCTGATGGGGACCTCTTCCAGGCAATCAAAGCGGGTAACATATCGATTGTGACCGATCAGATCGAGCGTTTTACCGAAACCGGCATCCGACTCGCTTCTGGCGCTGAACTCAGCGCGGACATCGTTGTAACGGCGACAGGTCTGGTGCTGAAAGCGATGGGCGGTGCGCAGATCGTCGTTGATGGCATGCCGGTTGATCTCGGAAAAACCCTGACCTACCGGGGAGCAATGTTCAGCGACGTGCCGAACCTGGCGCTGGCGTTCGGGTACACCAATGCCTCGTGGACATTGAAGTGCGAACTGATTGCGCAGTATGTTTGTCGTCTGCTGAACTACATGGGAAGACATGGGTACGTCCAGTGCACGCCGCGGCGTCCGACCGTCTCGCTGCCGACGAAACCGGCGGTGACGCTCACGTCGGGGTATATCCAGCGTTCCATTGACCTTGTTCCGCGCCAGGGGGATCGCGCTCCCTGGAAGGCGCACCAGAACTATCTCCGTGACCTGTTCAGCCTGCGGTTCAGTCGCCTGAACGACGGATCGCTGGAGTTTATTCGACCAGGGCAACTTCAGGCGCATGCGGCGCGGGGAGCACGGGAGTGGCGCGTCTGATGCGACTGGCGAACCGGACGGCAGTCGTCACTGGCGCAGCAAGCGGCATCGGTCGAGCGATTGCCGTTTCGCTGGCGCGCCGCTGTTGCCACCTTGCGCTGGCGGATATTGATGAAGCGGGCATGGCGCATACGGCGGCGTTGCTTGCCCCGCACAAGGTGCGCGTCAGTTGTCATTGTCTCGACGTGTCCGATGCAACGGCAGTCGCTGCGTTGCCGGATGCCGTGCGTCGCGCGCACGGCGGCGTCGACCTGCTGTTCAATAACGCTGGCGTGGCGATGTGGGGCAACTTCGATCAGGTCAGCGACGCCGACTTTGAATGGCTGTTCAACATCAACTTCCACGGTCTGGTGCGCATGACGCGCGCCTTCCTGCCGCTGCTGAAAGCGAGCGACGATGCGCGTCTGGTGAACATTTCCAGCGTCTTCGGGCTGGCGGCGCCATCGGGTCAGGCGGCCTACGCCGCCAGCAAATTCGCAGTGCGCGGCTTCTCCGAAGCGCTCCGGCACGAACTTGAGCATACCCCGGTCGGCGTTACGGTCGTTTTTCCTGGCGGCGTGGCGACATCCATTTCCGAGCGAGCGCGCCGACCGGCGGCGCTCTCCCGTGAAGAGATAGAACAGGGATTGGCGCGCTCGCGCCGATTGCTGAAACTGCCCCCTGAAATCGCTGGCGAAACCATTGTCAGAGGCGTTGAGCAGCGTAAGGCGCGGGTGCTGATCGGCTCCGACGCTCGCATGATCGATCTGCTCGTGCGTCTTGCGCCAGAGTCGTATTGGAGCATCATGCGGCGTTTCATGGGGCGGTGAGAAAGTGCAGGAACTGCATGAGGACCATCTTGCAGCGCAGGTTAGCGATTCTTAACGCATATCTCTTGCACCGCTCCTGTTCGCGTAGTACAATGAGGCAACAGCGTACATGCGAGTCGCCTCTGCTCATAATGTCGTAGCCTGGAAAGGACGACAAACGTGGTTCAATCCGTTTGCGCCCCGCACGGTTACGGAGACTCGAAGATCACTGTTGTTGTTCGTTGATGACAGACGAAGCCCTCATCCGCCTGATCGGCGGTTGGGGGCTTTTTGCATCCTTCGCAGCGTCGCTGCTGCGAATCGACCGTCGTCCGCCCGTTATGAGAGCGGGCAGTGATGCAGGAGGACAGTATGAACCTGATCGTGAACAGCCGCAATGGCAAACTCTCGGAGCGCCAGCGCCAGCACATCGAGCAAAAACTCTCCCGCCTCGACCGGTACCTTGACCGGATCGACAAGGTGACAGTCGAGCATATGGAGGAGATGCGGCGCGATGAGGGGAATGTCCATCGCGTGCAGGTGACGGTGGTCGGCGATCACGGTGTTCTGGTGCGCGCCGAGCGCCGCGCGCCGGAGCTGTATGCGGCGATTGATGAGGTGTATGACACGCTCCAGCGCCAGATCGAGCGCTATAAGGATAAGCACTGGCGACGCGGCAGGCTTCGCCGTCAGGGAGGGCAGTTGATCGAGGCGCTGCCCGAGATGGCTGCTGCGCCATCTTCCGCCCCGGACGAGGAGGAGCAGCGACCGCGCATTGTTCGAACGAAAGAGTTCCAGGTCAAGCCGATGTATAGCGATGAAGCCATCGAGCAGATGGAGCTTCTTGGACACAGTTTCTTCATTTTCCAGGATGCCGAAACAGGGAAGCTGAACGTGCTCTATCGCCGTCAGGACGGCAACTACGGTCTGATCATTCCGGAGGTGACCGGTTAAGCGTGGAGAAGCGGCGCGCGCCGCATGACTGCAGGGCGGGTCTCAGATCCGCCCTGATCTATTTCGACTCCAGGCAGCGGCTGGCGCCTGTGAGACCTGGCGCCAGCCGCGCTGTCAGCTGCGCCTCGCACCGTGCGGGCGAGCGGAATACGCCTCAGCCAGGACGACCGTCACTCGTGTCCCTGCATCATGCTGACGGACGGTTCCGGGCAGCGCCTGGCGCCTGCGCGACCCTGCGCCAGGCGCGCTGACGACGGTCATCTACACTGCCGCAGCCTGCCAGATCGCCGCCGCTCCATACCCGACGACCCACGGCGCAGCGGGTTCAACATCACCAGACGTTCCGTAGTGCAGAATCGTGACCTGGTCAGCGCCGAGGGCGCGGCATGCCCATAGCACAGCCGCAATCGCGCCGCTGCCGCAGGCGTATCCGACGCCTTCCGACTCAGCGGCGATCACAGCATCAGGGTCGAACGCCGCCACTCGACGCAGTAGTTCGGCATCAAGTCGGCGCGCGACGTGCTCAGGCTCGTAGTGTGATAGATCGGAACTTGCAATCAGCAGAACATTCCGACCCCGCACGGTTTCCGCCAGCGCCGCGCCAAGCGCCGCAGCGGTCGCGGCGCGTTGATCCGCCAGCATGACCGGCAGCAGGCGGAATGGACCAAGCACGCATTGCAGGAATGGCAACTCGATTTCAACGGCGTGCTCATCGTCGTAGCGCCGTCGCGCCAGACCAAACCCCGCTCGCGCGCGCAATGCAGCATCGAGTCGCCTGATCGCATCAGTATCGACTTCGACGATGCCCAGCGGCGTTTCATACGCTGCGTGCCCGGTGGTGATCAACGGCGTTTCACCGCCACGATGCCACGGCGACGCAATAACGACAAAGTCCGGCGAGCTGCCGCGCACGCACGCAAATGCCCACGCCGCCACCGGACCGGAGTAGCGCAAGCCCGCGTGCGGCGCCAGCGTCCCCCACACCCTGCCCGGCAACGCTGGCGGGTGCGCCTGTTCCAGATAGCGCTCGATCTCGTGCCGCAGACGTACCGGGTTCGACGGATACCAGCTGCCAGCGATCGGTGATGGGCGAATATCCATGCTTCACCTCCGAATGCAGCTATAGCCATCCGCGCCGCTTGAAGATCGCTATCAACAGCAGGCTGATCGCAGCAGCCTCAACGGTGCTATCGAAGCGCCCGTCGTGCTGGCAAACGACAAGATGGCGAGCAGGGGCGCATGATGTCGTTCGCTGCCGCGTATTGCGAATGAGCCGCGCCATATTACTGGAAGCGCTCCGACAATGACGCCTCGCGGTCGCGGTACGCCAGCGCAATCACCTGATCCCCCGCCTGAATCACCGTTTCACCCGAAGGAAGAATGACATCATCGCCGCGCAGGATGGCGGTCAGCAGACAATCGGGCGGAAGACGCAACGAGGCGACCGTCTTTCCCACCGCGCTCGACTCGGGTGAGACAGTGAATTCAATCAGCGAAATGCGTCCCTCGCGCAGGCGGGTCAGTTGCACGATGGCGCCAAGATTGATGTCAGCTTCCAGTCCCCGTCCGATGGTCTGCGCTGTATCGATGGGCAGGTCCACCCCCATGCGACGGGTGAACAGCCAGGCGTTCTTCGGATTATTGATGCGCGCAGCGACGCGATTGACGCGAAACTCGCGTTTGCACAGCACCGCGATCACCAGGTTGTCCTCGTCATCGCCGGTGACCGCAGCGACCGCGTCAGCGAACTCGGCGCCCGCCTCTCGCAGCACCGAGGGATCGCACCCGTCCCCCTCGACGACCCGGATGTCCGACAGAGTGCGCATAAGAGCATGCACCACCGCTTCCTGCTTCTCCACCAGCGTGATCGAGTGGCGTCCCTCGGCTTTCAGGAACATCGCCAGATTGCGCCCGATTTTGCCGCCGCCGACAATCAGTACATTCATGGCGTTTAAGCTGTCATTGAATCATGGAGTCGAGCAGGCCCGTCGCCGTCGCCAGCACCGCGACATGCACGACATCGCCATCTTCGAGCAACACGCCGGGGGTTGGCAGAAATGCGCGGCCGCGCCGCACGATGACCACCGGCATGATCTCTCCAGGAACCGACAGATCGCGCACGAAGTGACCAACGAGCCGTCCGCTGATCGTTACTTCGGCAATCTCCACTTCACCGCTGCCGAACTGGATCGATGAGACGGTTTCATCACCGTGGAGAATCCGACGGATAGTGTGAACCGCCCAACTGGTCGAACTGATGGTGCGAATGCCAAGTTCCCGATAGATCGCTTCGCGCTGAGGGTCGTATATGCGCGCCACGACGTTCGGCACACGAAAGACATCTCGCGCAACTGTTGCCGTAATGTAGTTCGAGTTGTCGCCGTTTGTCACCGCTGCCAGCGCATCGGCGCGCTCGACGCCCGCCTCGCGCAACGTATCCCGGTCGAACCCGACGCCAAGCACTGTCTGCCCGCGAAACTCACGCCCCAGACGCTTGAATGCCTGGGGATTCTTGTCGATGACCGCAACTGAATGCCCTTCGGCGGCCATCTGCTGCGCCAGCAGACATCCGACACGACCGCATCCGACGACAATCAGGTGCATAGGCTTCCTCTACAATCCGAGCAGGGTCAGAATCAGCGCCTTCTGGACATGAAGCCGGTTCTCCGCCTGCTCAAATACGACAGACTGCGGACCATCGATGACGTCAGGCGTCACTTCTTCGCCGCGATGCGCCGGAAGACAGTGCATGAACAGCGCCCCCGCTCGGGCATGCGCCATCAGCGCTGCATTGACCTGGTACGGCTGGAAGACCGGACGCCGCCGCGCCGCTTCGTGCTCCTGCCCCATCGACGCCCATACATCCGTGTAGACTGCATCCGCTCCCATGACCGCTTCAACCGGCGACGGCATCACCTGCACCGTGACTCCATGTTCAGCCGCGCGCTGCTCCGCGAGCGCCAGGATGTCCGGGTCGGGACGATAATCGAGCGGACAGCCGATGCGAATGTTCACCCCAAGCGTCGCGCCCATGAGCATCAGTGAATGCGCCACGTTGTTGCCATCGCCGACATACGCCAGCGTCAACCCTTCAAGTCGCCCGTAATGTTCCCGCAACGTCAGCATATCCGCCAGCGCCTGACAGGGATGCTCCCGATCTGACAGCGCATTGATGACCGGCACGGTTGCATGGCGCGCCAGGGTTTCGACCGTCGCATGGCGGAAGACGCGCGCTGCAATCGCATGCACCCAGCGGCTGAGGTTTCGCGCGACATCAGGAACGCTTTCGCGCCCACCCATGTCGATGTCGTTTGCCGACAGGTAGCTGCCGTGCCCGCCAAGCTGGGTCATGCCGGCTTCAAAGGCGACGCGCGTACGCAACGATGGTTTCTCGAACACCAGCGCCAGCGTTTTGCCCTGAAGCGGCAATGCGCCATTCGCATCGCGCGGATGCCCGCCGTTGCGCCATTCCGCTTTCAGCGCCTGCGCCCGATCAAGCAGCGCCTCGGCGTCGGCGCGCGTCAGATCGGCAGCGGAAAGAAAGTGTCGGACCATGTTGCTCCTCGTCTATTCCGCATCAAAGACAGCATCAACACTGACAGCAAAACCCTCAAGCAGCGCCGATGTCGCCTGTGCGCCGCGACCGAACGTTCCGTGTTCGACATAGGCATCACCCGCCAGTCGCAAGACAGTAATGGTTTCGCTGAGCGGATTGACAATCCAATATTCGGGAACGCCTCCTTCAGCGTAATCGCCGCGCTTTTCGACCAGATCACGTTCAGATTTATCGTGACTGACCACTTCCAACACAAGATCGGCGCTGGTCCAGAATCGATCCTGCCGACGCGTGTCACGCGCCGAACGCACCAGCAGCAGATCAGGCTCACGATACTTTCCTGGACGGATACGGAGACGCATCGGCGCAATCAGCACTTTGGCGCCACACATTTCAATAGCGGCGAAGAACAGGCGATAGAGGAAGAGGAGGATCGTCTGGTGGCGGTCGGTCGGTATCGGTAAGACTTCGATATAGCCGTCAGTAAATTCGATGAGAGCGCTCGCGTGATCGCTCAACCACAGATAATCCTCCTCACTCCGCTGCCCCTGGCGCAGCGCAGCGTTGAGCCACAGGGAGTCAAGTTCTTCCTGGGAAGTCGTCACCGTCGATTGATATGCAAGAGGCATCACTTACGCCCCCGAATGCGGACGCCACTATGCGCTTTTGATGATATACGCATTGTACCACAGGGTTAGGGGGTTAGGGGTTAGGGGTTAAGGGTTAGGGGTTAGACGCCGGACTGAACCTTATCACTTCCCCCTCGCACTCCTATCTGTTGCTGCCCGCTGCTCTCGCCGCAAGCCTTGATCCCCTCTCGCCTATCGCCTTTTGCTGCACACCGCTCCCCTCGCACCTCATGCTTCGTTCAACTTTCGTGTACCATACTATGTGCCAGTCGCCAGGTTCTTATAGAGAGATCAAATAACACCTGGACCATCGAGCCTGCACCTTTGGAGCGGTTGGCGTTGGCTTCGACAGGCTCAGCCAACGCCGATCACGGGGATTGTCCAATATCTGGTTGATCTTCCTACCCGTTCTTGGTTCTCAGTTCTCAGAAGGGAGCAAACCATGTGGGGCGGTCGTTTCGACGAGAGCATCGACGCACTGATGGCGCGATTCAATCATTCGTTTCGGTTCGATCAGCGCATGTGGCGCGAGGATATTCGCGGAAGCATGGCATGGGCGCGTCAACTGGCGCAGGCGGGGGTGATTTCGGCAGAGGAGCGGGATACGCTGCTGGCGGGTCTCGAAGCCGTGTTTGCCGAGTTTGCCGACGGACGATTCGAAGCGCGCCCGTCTGATGAAGATATTCACACCGCCGTCGAACGGCGGCTGGGAGAGCTGGTCGGTCCGGTCGCCGGGAAACTTCACACCGGGCGCAGTCGGAACGATCAGGTGGCGACTGATGTGCGACTCTGGACAATGGGCGCAATCCAGCGCATCGACGATGGCGTTCGGGCGCTGCAACAGGCGTTGCTGACCCAGGCTGAAGCGGCAGGCGACGCGCTGATGCCCGGCTATACGCATCTGCAGCGCGCCCAGCCGGTGCTGCTGGCGCACTGGCTGCTCTCACATTTCTGGTCTCTGCAACGCGACCGTGAGCGCCTGGCGGATTGTGCAAAACGCACCGCCGTCCTGCCGCTTGGCTCCGGCGCCATTGCAGGCACGCCGCTGGCAATCGACCGCCAGGCGCTCGCCGCTGACCTGGGCATGGCGGCGATTTCTCCCAACAGCATGGACGCCGTCAGCGATCGCGACTTTATCGCCGAATTCCTGTTCTGCGCAGCGTTGATCGGCGTGCACCTCAGCCGCCTGGCGGAAGACATGATCATCTACAGCAGCGCCGAGTTTGGCTTCGTCACGCTCGCCGACGCCTACAGCACCGGTTCGAGTCTGATGCCGCAGAAGAAAAACCCCGATTCGTTCGAGTTGCTACGCGGCAAAGCAGGGCGACTCATCGGCGACCTGGCAACCCTGCTGATAGTGTTGAAAGGGCTGCCTTCCGCCTACAACAAAGATTTGCAGGAAGACAAAGAGCCGCTGTTCGACGCCGCCGACACCCTTGAACTGGCGCTGCCGGTCGCTGCCGGGGCGGTGGCGACGGCGCGCTTCCGTTATGAGCGTATGCGGGCGGCGCTCGATGATGCCATGTTAGCCACCGATGTCGCCGATTATCTGGTAGCGCGCGGCGTCCCGTTCCGCGAAGCGCATCACGTCGTCGGCAGACTGGTGCGTGAAGCGGAGCAGCGCGGGGTTGCGCTTTCAGCGCTGCCGCTCGATGTTTTCCTCGCAGCGCACCCTGCTTGCGGCGCCGATGTGCTCCAGGTGTTCAATGTTGACCGCTCCGTGGCGCAGCGCCGCGTTCCTGGCGCAACTGCGCCGGAAGCCGTGCATGAACAGATTGTCCAGGCGCGGCGGTGTATGACAGAGCGTTGAGCAGGACAGGGCGTCGGCAGGAGCGCGCTGGTGCGGTACAGTGGGTGGCAGGTTCCCGTCTCAGTTCTCATTTCTCATAGGACAAACACGCCTGTACCTGTGGAGCGGTCGGCGTTGGCTTCGACAGGCTCAACCAGCGTTGGCTTCGACAGGCTCAGCCAACGCCGATCACGAGATTGTCCAACGTCTGGTTGATCTTCCTAATCAGTTCTCGTAACCCCTAACTTCTGACCTCCGCCTGCACAACCCGCGATGTCCGCGCAGGAAGCCAGAACGTAGCCGTCGTGCCATATCCCGGCGCGCTTTCGATTGTTAGCTCGCCGCCCATCAATCGACAGTAATGCCGGCTGATAGCCAGCCCCAACCCTGCGCCGCGCTGTTCGCGTCCGATGTTGTGTTCGGCAATCGCAAACGGCATAAACAACTGCGCCATCCGCTCCGCTGCAATGCCTGGTCCATTGTCGGACACCTGAAACTGGATGCGCGGCGGCGTCTCATCGTCAACATACGCGACCCGCACCACCACCTCGCCGTCTGTCGTAAATTTGGCAGCGTTGCTGACCAGATTGAGCAGAATCTGACGGACTCTCGTCGGATCACCCCACATCTCCTCTACCTCATCCACTCCTTCGAGGCGCAGGCGATTGCGATTCCGCCTGAGCAACGGTTGTGCTGCCATTGTGACATCACGCACCACCTCCGCGACATCGAACATAAGGCAGTGCAGATCGGACCGTCCCGTTTCGATCCGCGCCATTTCCAGCACATTGCTCACCAGGTCGAGGAGATGACCGGCAGCCAGGTGAATCGCCTGAATGTCGCTGCGCGTCTGTTCCAGGCTCTGACGCTCAATCCCCGCTTCCAGCAACTGGCAATACCCGATGATTGCCGTGAGCGGCGTGCGGATTTCGTGGCTCATATGCGCCAGGAACGCGCTCTTGGCGCGGCTGCCCGCCTCCGCAGCGTCGCGCGCCTCGGTCAGGGCGCGTTGCGCCTCCAGGAGACGCTCGTTGTTGCGTCGCAGCTCCTCGCGGATCCGGCGCTCCTCGGTGACATCGCGCCAGACGAACAGACGCCCGCGATACATCCGCCGCGCATCATAGATCGGTGAAACACGCACATCGAACCAGCGCCGCGTTGCATCAATCTCCACCTCGATTTCTTCCGCAATCTCGGTCACATTGCGGTAGCGTTCGACCACCTCCGGCCAGCGCGCCACGACGTCCCGCGCCAATTTACCGACGAGTTGGGATGCGGGTTGTCCAATAACCATCTGCGCGGCGCGGTTTACCTCGATAATTCGTCCCTGTTCATCGACCGCAATAACGCCATCGTTCATACTTTGCAGGACCATATCGCGTGCAATGGGGCGAATTTCTAGCAGGCGCAAACGGAGTATGCTCCACGCAAAAGCGCCTAGCGAAACCGCGAACGTCAGCGCGGTCAGATCGGGCGCGCTCTTCGGAATAACGCCCGTCAAACGCAGAATATTAACCATCCAGGGCGCCGCAACCGACACCAGGATGGCTGCTGTCTGAAGATGAAACAGGCGTGCGGTTTGCAAAACAAAGCGAACGATAGCATAGGCGCCAAGAGATAAGCACGCATAAGCATAGGTGACGGTCAGCCAAAACCAAGGTCCGTAGCGAGAGTCGATAATCGTGCGGAAGTTCTCGACGCGCAGCGTGAGGGATGTCCAGAACAGCGAATGATATTCATTGGTCAACGCAACAGCCAGCGACGACGCTGGCATGATTGCCAGGAAAGCCAGGCGTCGGCGATTCAGCCACGGCAGCGAGCCGGTATACTCCGCAGCGAACCAGAGCCATGCGAGTGGAAGCAGAACAATGCCGAATAGTTCGATCCGTATCCATGCCAGCGCAGCCGGAAGCGTTTGGCTGACCAGTTCCATACGCTGACCGATCAGCCAGATAGCGGTGCTCATGCTAAGCAGACTGAGCGGCGACGCGCCGGGCATTTCCCGTCGGCGCCAGGCATAAGCGGCGATAGCCATTGCAACGATGCCGAGGATCAGCAGAGCGCTGGTGTAGAACGTAAATAGCAGACTCATGCAAGCGTCGTTTCTGGCGGCGATGTTAAGATGGCGGTCTTATCAGGGATGCTTCATCTCCGTATCGAGCCATCTCAAGCTTGAATGTCGCACGCGGCGCTGCGTCGTTCCTGGTTGCGCTCTCTACACCAATGCGTCACCAGCGGTTAAAGCGCGAATGCGCAGCAAAAGGCGCTCAAAGTCGATAGGCTTGAGTTCATAGGCGTCGCACCCGGATGCCAGCCCCCTGACCCGGTCCTCAGGCAGCGCATAGGCGGTCAGAGCAATGATGGGAATATGGCGCGTCGCCTCGTCGCTTTTGAGTTGGCGGGCGACATCCCAGCCGTTCTGCTTCGGCAACCCCATATCGAGCAGGATCAAATCGGGCATCTCGGTGCGGGCGAGATGAAGCGCTTCCGCACCATCAATCGCCAACGAAATCGTGTGACCTTCCCAGCGCATGCGTCGCGCGATCATGTCGCGGTTCATGGCATCGTCTTCAGCAATGAGAATGCGCATCGGCACAGCTTTCTGGCGGCGCACGCAATTGCTTGCACGCGCGCAACTTTATTACACGACTGAATGCAGGGTTCCTCCTTGCGGTATCATACAATCAGGGCATTTCCAGTCCGTTTCCAGAGAGATGACGTTTTGATCACTTCGATGCAGTCTCACTATATTCAGTCGTTACGCCTATGAATGCACCCTTAATCCTCATCGTCGGGGCTGCCGACACCGGACGCGCGCCGTTAGCTGCCGCTATGCTGCGGCGTCATCTGACACATCGCGGCGTCGCCGCGCGGGTTGAGTCCGCCGGGGTGCTTGGTCACGACGACGACCCTGCCAGCCCGGATGCGCTCGCCGTCGCCGATCATTTGTCGCTCAATCTGAGCGCACACCGCGCACGCAGCCTGAGCGATCACCTGGTTGAAGAAGCGGCATTGTTGCTGTGCATCGACCGCGGAACGGCGCGCGTGGCGCGCCTGCGCTTTCCGCAGGCTTCCTCCCGCATTCATGCCCTGGGCGAACTCGCCGGACGCGATCGCGACATTCCCGATCCCTTCAAGATGCAGATCGGTCCCTGGCTGGTTTATGCGCGGGAAATTGACCAAATGCTCCAGCAGGCGCTTCCTCGCATCACGACGTTTCTCTCAGAACCGTCAGCGCCTTCCATAGCGCCAGGAACTGAGAACCAGGAACCAGCCGGCGCTACGACGCTCTCCTTCGAACCATCAGCCCCTGCGCCGCGATCCGGCGCCGCACCTGTGACGCCGACCCCGGCGGTGGCGGAGGAACGGCGCGCTGCTGCTGAACGCACGGCGCAACTCCTTGATCTGATGGCGCGCATGCCCGGCATTGTCGAATGGAACGCCGCCCGTGAGCAGATCGAAAGCGCGATGGTCGTCGCACAGGCGCATCCCGCCGGCGTAACCGACCAGATTGTTGCGTACTGCGCCCTGATCCGCGCTGCGCTGGCGCTGACGCCCGCCGATCCCGGCGCTGCGCATCTGACGGCGCTGCGCGACGCACTTGCGCGCCTCGCACAGCCCGTCGGCGCGGACGATCTCAGCGCACTTTCAGCACGTCTCGGCGCGTGGACATCGCTGAGTTAAACAACCTTTCCTTCACAATCGTTACTCCTTGCGCTATAATGCAGAACAGTTCGTGAAACTCTTCCCAGAGATCCGGGTGATATGCTTCACCATGCGATGGGTTGGACGCCCCAACCCATGTGATGCAGCGAGAGTGTCTATGATCGTGCAATTCTGGCTCTTTGGTCGTCATCCGCCGTCGGCGTTGCGTCCGGCGGATACCGCTCTGCGCCTTTCATCGACTCTCCAATAGCCAGTCCTGACATATTCGAGATCCGACACGCGGCGCCAATTCGTATCAGGTATCAGACTCCCTGGAAGGATGAGGTATGGCAGCAGCATTGACGCTTTATCGCACGACAATCGGTAAAAAGGCAGTGATGGCGATCACCGGCTTTATCGGCTATGGGTTCGTCATTCTGCACATGATCGGCAATCTGAAGATTTTCGAGGGCGCAGAAGGCTTCAACGAATATGCCCACTTTCTGCGCACAGTCGGCTACCCGCTCGTGCCGGAACGCGGCTTGCTGTGGGTGATGCGCATCGTTCTGCTCGCATCAGTGATCCTGCACATCACTGCCGCCATCCAGTTGACGCGGATCGACTGGGCAAGTCGTCCGAAGGGGTACCGCCAGACTCGTCGCAAGCAGGCGACATTCGCTTCCCTGACTCTGCGCTGGGGCGGGCTGGCAATCTTCCTGTTCATCGTCTATCACCTGGCGCACTTCACCTTCGGGCTTGGCATTCCGAACTTCGGCGGACACGAGACGGCGTACCAGAACGTTGTGGCAGGCTTCTCGAACCCAATCAACGTGATCATCTACATTGCCGCCGTCGGCGCCCTGGGCATGCATCTGTACCACGGCGTCTGGAGCATGTTCCAGACCCTTGGTCTCAACGGTCCGCGCACCGATGGTCTCTGGCGCGGACTGGCGACGCTCTCCGGCATTCTGTTGTTCCTGGGTTTCTCGACCGTGCCGATTGCGGTCATCACTGGAGTGGTGCGCTGATGCGCACGAGATGCGCGTTTCGGAGTGAGTTGAAACGCCTAGAAAAGAGACAAACCTATGACCACGACGGATATCAGGCCGACGACGACTCGTCCCGCAACTGAATATCTCGATCCGAAGCTCAACTCGAAGATCCCAGAGGGACCGATCGAGCGCAAATGGGAGCGACACAAGTTTGAGATGAAACTTGTCAGCCCGACGAACCGACGGCGTTACACAATCATCGTCGTCGGCTCAGGTCTGGCGGGCGCGTCGGCGGCGGCGACGCTAGGCGAAGCGGGGTACAACGTCAAGTGCTACACCTATCACGATAGTCCGCGCCGCGCACACAGCATCGCTGCGCAGGGCGGCATCAACGCCGCCAAGAACTATCGCAACGACGGCGATAGCGTCTTTCGCCTGTTCTATGACACGGTCAAGGGCGGCGACTTCCGCGCGCGTGAGGCGAACGTTTATCGTCTGGCGGAAGTGAGCATGGCAATCATCGACCAGTGCGTCGCGCAAGGAGTGCCGTTTGCGCGCGAGTACTCCGGCTATCTGGACAATCGCTCGTTCGGCGGCGCCCAGGTGGCGCGCACCTTCTACGCCCGCGGTCAGACGGGGCAGCAACTGCTGTTGGGCGCCTACCAGGCGCTTAGCCGCCAGATCGGGCTTGGGCAGGTCAAGATGTTCTCGCGCACCGAAATGCTGGACCTGGTCGTCATCGATGGTCGGGCGCGCGGCATCGTCACGCGCGACATGGTCACCGGCAAGATTGAGTCGCATATCGGCGATGCGGTCGTGCTGGCAACCGGCGGGTATTCGAATGTCTTTTACCTTTCGACGAACGCCAAGGCGTGCAATACGACGGCGATCTGGCGCGCTTACCGGCGCGGCGCCTTCTTCGGCAATCCCTGCTTTACCCAGATTCACCCGACCTGTATTCCGATCAGCGGCGATCATCAAAGCAAGCTGACGCTGATGTCGGAGTCGTTGCGCAACGATGGGCGCGTCTGGGTGCCGAAAACGCCTGGCGATAAGCGTCCGCCAAGTTCCATTCCTGAGGATGAGCGCGACTACTATCTGGAGCGCAAGTATCCCAGCTACGGCAACCTGGCGCCGCGCGACATCGCTTCACGCGCCGCGAAGGAGGTCTGCGACGAAGGGCGCGGCGTCGGTCCAGGCGGGCTTGGCGTCTACCTCGACTTCTCCGATGCGATCAAGCGCCTGGGGAAGAAGGTGATCGAAGAGCGCTACGGCAACCTGTTCGAGATGTATGAGCGCATTACGGGCGAAAACCCATACGAGACGCCAATGCGCATTTATCCGGCGCCGCACTACACGATGGGCGGTCTGTGGGTCGATTACAACTTGATGAGCACCATCCCCGGTCTGTTTGTGATTGGCGAGGCGAACTTCTCGGACCACGGCGCCAACCGCCTGGGCGCGTCGGCGTTGATGCAGGGGCTGGCGGACGGCTACTTCATTCTGCCGTACACCATCGCCGATTATCTGGCGTCGACCAAGCTGCCGAAGGTTGATACGTCCCATATCGCGTTTCGCGAAGCCGAAGCCGAAGTCGCCGACCGTATCAAGCGCCTGCTCAACGCCAAGGGCACGCGCACGGTTGATATGTTCCACCGCGAACTCGGCAAGATTATGTGGGATTACTGCGGTATGGCGCGGAACGAAGCCGGTTTGAAGCGCGCGCTTGAACTCATCCCGGAGCTCCGCGAGCGGTTCTGGCGCGAGGTGAGGGTTCCCGGCGAGGGCAATGACATCAACCAGGAACTGGAGAAAGCCGGGCGCGTGGCTGACTTCATGGAGCTCGCCGAATTGATGTGCATCGATGCGCTCCATCGAGATGAATCTTGCGGCGGTCACTTCCGTGAGGAGCATCAGACCGAAGATGGCGAAGCTGAACGTGACGATGAGAACTTCGCGTATGTGGCAGCCTGGGAGTTCACGGGTCTGGGCACGAAGCCGGTGCTCCACAAGGAGCCGCTGATCTTCGAGTATGTCAAGCCAACTGTTCGCAGCTACAAGTGATCATCTGACGCAGCGCCAGGGAGTGTGCGTTGCGCGTTACGACCGCCGCAGCGCCTTCCCTGCGCGCCAGCGCCCTGGAATAGAGAGAGAACGCTATGAACCTTACGCTTCACGTCTGGCGTCAAAAGAATCCGCAGTCCGAAGG
>JAUQOW010000362.1 GCA_030550675.1 Chloroflexota bacterium | reverse complement strand
CCATCCAACGACCCCGACGCACAGTTGCTGGGTCGTTGCGCGCCGCCGCCCCATGACCGGTACGTGGGTTTGACCGGGCGCATCACCTGTACGCTGGAGGCAGTGACGCCGCTCTTCATTTCCGACAGTCACGACATCCAGGTGACCACCGTTCCCCGGCTGAATGCCGCCGAGGTCCAGCACGAGAGTTATCGTTTCTTCCAGTACGAAGGCAGGGATGCGATTCCCGCCACCAGTTTGCGCGGCATGATCCGCTCTCTCTTCGAAGCTGTCACCAATTCGCCTTTCAGTGTTTTCGACGGCGACGCGCGGCTTGAGTATCGCATCGACCCGATTGAAGCGCAGCGCTTCAAGCCTGGCATCGTACAGAGTTTGCCTGACGGCGATCAACCGGGTGTGATCCTGCTCTGCGAAGAAGCGAAGGTCAGTGCGTATTACGATGACAGAAAGATCAATGTCCTCAAGGAAGAAGATAATTGGCGGTGTGGCGAGGAAGCGTATGCGATACTGACCAGAACGAAGAATAATACGGTAAAAGTCAAAGCGATAGCCCGTCGCCCCGAAGAGTTGCCCGCTGATGGCGAAAGTCGAATATATCACGGCTGGGTCAAAGTCACCGGTCGTACCATCGAAACGAAGCGCAACGAGAGTTTTTTCTATTTCAAGGGTCATCGTAACCAGGCGCAGAAAGTGTTCTTCGACGCAGAGCGCGAAGCGGATTTCAACGCCATCCTCCACGCTCAGTTGCACGAACGCAGGGACGATTTTCGCAGCCAGGTGCAGAGTGATCGGCTGGCGCCAGGCAACCTGGTCTACGTTGAACTGGAACCAGACAAAAAGACGGTGCGCAATATCGCGCTGGCAAAGGTGGCGCGGCTGCGCTATCGTCGCGCAATCGGCGATCTGTTGCCCGATCACCTGAAACCAAGCGATCAGTACGAGAAACTGGACATCGCCTCGCGCGTATTCGGTTGGGTGCGCGCCACGCCAGCGGAGGATCGGAAGGCGCGCGTCGCCTATGCCGGACGAGTGCGCTTCAGCCACGCGGTGTTGACGGAAGACAAAGGGGTGTATGCTGAAGAGATGCCGCTGGCTATTCTCAGTTCTCCCAAGCCGACGACCACGCTCTTCTACCTGCGCAAGAAAAACGGCGAATGGAGCGAGGAGGAGCGCAAGCAGCCAGGCGCCGCGATCACCGTCGGCTATGATGGACCCAACGAATTGCGCGGACGCAAGTTCTACCGTCATCACGGCAACGCCCTCAACCGTCTCGAATACGAGCGCGCCGAACGTCGTCGCGATCACCAGAACCGCAGCGTGCGCGGCGTGCGTGCGCCGGGGAATGTATTTCAGTTTACAATCGCCTTTCACAACCTGGCGCCGGTGGAATTGGGCGCGTTGCTGTGGACGCTTCGTCTCGGAGATGAAGGTTGTTTCTTTCGTTTGGGTTATGCCAAACCACTCGGCTTTGGCAGTGTCAAACTATCTGTAGATCGAGTCGAACTGCTGAACCTGAGCGCCCGGTACAGCAGTCTGGATGCGTCCGGCTGGCGCAACGCCACGACATATGAACTCAGCGATTGGCAGGCGCGCTTTGGAGAGGCGATGAAACGATGTTACGGGAAACCTGTATGGAAGTTGCCGAACATTGCTGACCTGATCGCACTACTCTCCAATCCCAAACCCGGTCAATCGCTGCCCGTCCACTACCCACGCACCGACATCTATCCAGACCCGGAGGGGAAGAACTTCGAGTGGTTCGTTGCGAACAAGGTCAAATCGAAGAAAGTTGCGGATGCTGGACCGAATCTGACGCTGGAAGCGCCAGGCAGCGAAACAGGGTTGTTCTTGCTGGAGAAAATCAATGACCAGTAAAGGTGATTATCAGGATATGAAGGCAATCACCTTTCTTGGCGTCAGGCCAACTGATACCTGCTATGTCTTTCCCGACGGGCGCGAGTATGTCGCACCCTTTTTCGGCATTGCACTGGCACGGTTTATTCCTGACCTAAGTATGCGCGTCTTTGTAACCGAAGCCGCGTATCAACGCTACAACGACAACTTCCTTCCTGCTGTCGAGGGCAATGTCAAAGATGTGCAGCCTGTTCGCATTCCAGATGGTCGCAATGATATCGAACTATGGGAGATATTTCAAACCGTCATCGATGCTATCGATCCAGAAGAAGCGGTTATCTTTGATATCACCCATGGTTTTCGTTCGTTACCGTTTCTTTCCTTTCTTGCCGCCGCTTATCTTCGCGTTGTCAAGAATATCCGGCTGGAAGGCTTGTATTTTGGCAACTTCGAGGCGCGTGATCAGTCAGTAACTCCAAACCGAACTCCCGTGCTCGATCTGACTGGTTTTGTCGAACTACTCGACTGGATGGTAGGCGCTGATTACTTTGTACGTTTTGGCGACGCTCGTGATCTGGCACGGTTACTGCGCGCGCAGCACGAACGAGTCAAGCCAGATCCGCACACCGCCAGCAAGGCTGATATGTCTGCCTGGAACAATTCTCCAGTTAAGACGACAGCGAACAATCTGATGCGTGTCTCCCAGGCGCTGCGGGTCGTGCGACCAGTCGAGGCGATGAATGCTAGCGCGCAGATTATCCAGCAGTTGCCGCAGGCTATTCCATCGATCGGCGCTTTAGCGCGGCCCTTTATCCCTCTCAGTCAGCAAGTCACCAATAGTTTTCAACGAATTGCGCTCGGCAACGATGAGCAGAGCGACTATAAGCGTACTCTTCGGACCGAGCGGGAATTGATTGGATGGTATCTGGATCGCAATCAGGTTTTCCAGGCAGTGGCGCTGGCGCGTGAGTGGTTAATTTCATGGACAATAGCGCAGCTTGGGCTGTATGACCAATTGCTGGAAAGAGACGTTCGCAAGCGTGTAGAAGACGCATTGGGCGCAGAAGTGCAGAGACAAAGCAAGAATATGACTGCTGAAGAACATTCGGGCGAAGGGCTTGACCTCAGCAAGTTGCCATCATGCAACGATGTGGTCAGGCTCTTTGGTCAGCTCGGTGCATTACGTAACGATTTGATGCACGCCGGAAAGCGAAAAAACCCGCTTCCCGCCAATAAGGTTGAGGAAAGAGCAAGTCTTCTTTATGAACAAGTGAAAAAACTTGAGATTGACAATGTCGTGAACAGCGACTGCGCGTGAACGCGCAAGGAGTCTTTTGGAACAGGTGATGAGACTTCTGCAACTGCCTTGATACGTGTTCACATAGGCAGAACATCCTCGCCTTTCCGCCTTTATGCGGGTTTTCAACAGGACATTAAGTCCGGCAGCGATCAGAACGCAACTGATGACTCACAAATCAGGACAACATTCAATTTCTGCAGCGTCCGCACTGAATATTGCCATGAATCGCAGCCTTCGCTGAGAACATAAAAGCCCCGCCGAGGATTTCGTATCCTCAGCGAGGGCGTATGGTTTTTGAGAAAATAATCCGGTATCGCCACGTCCAGCCCGCGCAGGCGGGCTTCGCGCCTGGAGCCCGCGACGTCAGTCGCCGGGCGGACGAACGGATAGCAGAATCATTGTTCAAATCCCGTTAGCCGCCGGGCGGGACAGCGTCGGCGCAGGCCGACGCCCGGCGCGCACGCGCCCCAAGGCGCGGTTTCAACTGCCAGCCAGGGTATTTCATCAACTGCTGGGCGTAGAGTTGACGCCCATCGCCGCGCTCCTACTCCTCCTCTTCCTCCTCCCGCTCCGCCAGCCGCCGGTCGAGCAGCAGCAGCCCGGTTCCGTCGCCGTTGATCAACTTCAGATGCTGAATGATCTCTTGCGCGCTCTTCTCCTCT
>JAUQOW010000361.1 GCA_030550675.1 Chloroflexota bacterium | reverse complement strand
GGCGTCGGTACGACGGTGCTGCTCTCGTTGCCGCTCACGCTGGTCACCACACGGGTGCTGCTGGTTGAGGCGGGCGGTCAGTTATTCGGGTTCCCGGCATCAGGGTGCCAGGGCGTCGTATGGGTGCGCCGCAGTCAGATCCGCACTGTCGAGGGTCGGGCGGTCTTTCAGCACAATCAAACGCTGACGCCGCTGCTGCGTCTGGATGAACTGCTGGGGATTGCGAACGGACATCCTTTCGCCAGCGCCACGCGCGCGCCAGCGTTGCTGATCGGCGGTGTGCGCCGTCCTATGGCGCTGCTGGTCGATCGCATGGTCGATGAACGGGAAGCGGTCATCAAACCGCTTGGACCGCTGCTGGAGAAACAGCGACGGTACAGCGGCGCATTGCAGCTTGGCGATGGACGACTGGCGCTGCTCCTCAACCCGATGACGCTGACGCAGTTGGGACGCGGGACGGCGCTCATCGCGCAGGCGCCGGAACAGAGCCAGCGGCGCCGTGCACGGTTGCTCGTTGTGGACGACTCGTTCGCCACTCGTGAGCTGATCCGCAGTATCCTGAGCGCCGCCGGGTATGAGGTAGCGACCGCTGTTGATGGTCTTGATGCGCTTGACAGACTCCGCGCCGAAACCTACGATCTCGTCGTCAGCGATGTCGAAATGCCCCGGGTGGACGGCTTTGCCCTGACCAGCCGCATCCGCAGCGAATTGGGCAAGACCGATCTGCCGGTCATTATTGTGACCAGTCTGGCGTCGGAGGCGCACCGTCGACGCGGGCTGGAAGTCGGCGCGCAGGCATACATCGTTAAGAGCCAGTTTAATCAGAACAACCTGCTGGAGACCATCCGGCAGTTGATCGGCATGTGATCAACCCCTGTCTTCTATCGTTGCTCGGGTCCTACAGACCGGTTGCAACGCGAAAGGACACGAGGCGTACTATGGCAGAAAAGATTCTGGTGGTCGATGACAGCAAGCTGGTAACCGATATTGTCAAGATGCGACTTGGCATGTACGGCTATGAAGTGCGCCTGGCGCATAGCGGTGAAGAGGCGCTTAAAGCCATAGAAGAAGAGGTGCCCGACCTGCTGGTGCTCGATGTCCATATGCCGGGAATCGACGGGTATGAAGTCTGTCGCCGGCTGCGCAACAACCCGGAGCTCGATGACCTGCGCATCATTATGCTGACCTCGAGCGATGATAAACACGCCGCATTTGAGGCGGGCGTCGATGACTATCTGAACAAGGACGTCGATCTGCTCAACCTGCCAAACCGGGTCAAAATCATTCTGGAGATGGAGTAGCGCAAGAACTGGACGCATATTCGGCGCGGCAGTCATCGGTTCAGGACATGCCTGCGCTGCTGCGCCTCCCGGATTCGCACGATGCGCCGTCGGGGACGACTCGGCGGCTTGTTTGGCATGGAATCAAACGCTGCTATCGCCGGTCGTTCGCGTTGAACGAAATGGGTTAACGCATGACCAGACCAATTCGTGTTGTCGTGGTGGATGACTCAGCCCTGATGCGGCGTTTCATCACCGATATGCTTCAGCGCGACCCGGCTATCCAGGTCGTTGGCGTCGCCTCAAACGGGCGTGAGGCGATCGAGGTGGTGCAACGGCTGCGCCCTGATGTCGTGACCATGGATGTGCGCATGCCGGTGATGGACGGGCTGGCGACAACCGAACACCTGATGGCGTATTGTCCAACGCCGATCCTGGTGCTGACGGCCTCATTAGCCAGTTACGAAGTGGACATCACGTTCAAAATGCTTGGCGCCGGCGCGCTTGAGGTGGTTGAGAAGCCGCGCGGCGGCGACGCACAGACCCTCGAGCACGCCGCGCGCGATCTGGTGCGGCGGGTCAAGATTCTGTCGCGCGTCAAAGTGGTGACCCACCTGCGAGGTCGTCGCCGCACGCCTGGCGACGGGTTGTCGCTGCCGCCGACGTCTCGGAATGATCAGGCGTCGACCCGGGGTGCGCCAGCGACATCGCCGACCGACGCTGCCCTCATTCCGCTGGTCGGCGGCGCATCCAACGGTTCGCTCTCCCCGATCGTCGTGATTGGCGCGAGTACGGGCGGTCCACGCGTTATTCACCAGATTATTGCCGGTCTGCCGCGATCATTTCCGGCGGCGGTGCTGGTGGTGCAGCATATTGCGGAGGGATTCAGCGAGGGGATGGCGGAATGGCTGGCGAGCGCCAGTACGTTGCCGGTTCGTGTGGCTCAGGAAGGTTCGCCGATTCGTGCAGGAGAAGTGTTGATCGCCCCTGACCGGCGTAATCTGCTGGTGACGCCCAATGGGGCGGTTCACTTAAGCGATGCGCCGCTGCTCATTCAACGACCGTCGATTGACGTTACGATGCAGGCGGTCGCCGATGTGTACGGTTCGCGTGCAGTCGGTGTGCTGTTGACTGGCATGGGGCGCGACGGGGCGTATGGCATGCGGTCGCTCCACCGTCGTCAGGCGTACACCATCGCTCAGGATGAAGCAAGTTGTGCAATTTTTAGCATGCCGCGCGCTGCCATTCAACTCGGCGTCGTGCGCGAGGTGTTGCCGCCATCCGCTATTGCGCCAAGGTTAGTGGAAGTGGTGGCTGGAATGGTTGAAGGTTGAAGGTGCGAAGGTTGAAGGTGCGAGGGTTGAAGGTGCGAGGGTTGAAGGTGCGAAGGCGCAGTGAGACAAGAGACGAAGGGCAAGAGGCAAGAGGGTCTGGAGAAGACCCGTGTGTTGGCGCTCTCTGTGTTCTCTGCGCCTCTGTGGTTCAAAAAACAGGTGCGAAGTTGCAGGTTGAAGGCGCGAAGGTTGCAGGTTGAAGGTGCGAAGGTTGCGGGTTGAAGATGTGCCGCTGGCGCGCCCACATGCATCGTCACGCCCCTCACGGAACGTTGCGAACGGGAGGGTGTAGCGGGCGCGGAGGTTGTGCAGGTAGAAGGTGTGCGGATCGCCCGCAGAGACGTTGCATCGCGACGTCTCTGCTGCGGTTCCGCATCGCCAGGATGAAGGTTGAACGCGAACGAGTGCCATGAGCGCAGCGCATGATCTCTTTGTCCCTCCGCCTGTGCGTCTCTCGCCGGAGACGTTCGACCGGCTGCGCACCCTGCTGGCGGATTACAGCGGCGTTTACCTGGATACGGCGCAGCAGCGCGTGCTGGAGGCGGGGCTGGCGCAGCGCATGGCGGCGCTCGGCGAGACGCTTGAGGCGTATGAGCGTCGCATCAGTGCGCCAGCCGGTCGCAATGAACTTCACCGCCTGGCGGAAATGGTGGTCAACCACGAGACCTTCTTCTTCCGCAATGCGCCACAGATGCGCGCGCTGCGCGAAACGCTGCTCTTTGAGTTGCACCGCCGCAAACCGCCAGGTGAGCCAATCCGCATCTGGAGCGCCGGATGCGCTACCGGCGAAGAACCATATTCGCTGGCGATCACAGTTCTGGAAACATTCGGCCTGACGATTGCGCGCCCGGTCGAAATCTGGGCGACCGACCTGAGCGAACTGGCGCTCGAAAAAGCGCGCGCTGGATTCTATCGGGGGCGCTCGCTCAATAACGTGACGCCGACGCTGCTCAATCGCTACTTTGTTCGGCGTGGCGACGGATTTCTGGTATCGGACGCCGTGCGGGCCCTGGTGCGCTTTGAGCAACTGAATCTGCTCGAGGCGTTTCCGCCCGCTGCGTATGGCGTCGATGCCATCTTCTGTCAAAATGTCACCATCTATTTTCGCCCCGAGACGCGACGGTCGTTGATTGAGCGGTTTCATCGGTGTCTGCCAGCCCATGGGCTGCTCTTCCTGGGATTTTCCGAAACGCTCTGGAACGTCTTCGACGG
>JAUQOW010000360.1 GCA_030550675.1 Chloroflexota bacterium | reverse complement strand
TCGATTCCGGGATTGCGGCGCAATGCTGCTGCAATATGCTTGCCCGCACGGGCGACGAGTTCGGGGGTTAGGGCTATCGGTTGCATCGGTGCAGCACCTCCAACGAGCGACGACCGGTCGTACAGTCAGTACTATTGTACCACGTCGTCATTACTGTTGGGGCGCTGGAGTTAGGGGTTAGGGGTTGGGGGTTAGGAGTGCGATGAATGTGCTGGCGGGGGCGCGGATGTGGGAAAGCAGGAGAGGGCCGCTTCCCATCAGACCCGACGCTGTCTTTTTATTCTTCGACTCAGTCAACGGTGTATGTGCTACAATTGAGGTTGCATCGATAAACCTGTTCGACCCTTGAAAGATCGGCTTGTCCTGAAAGCTTCTGTATGTCGTATGAGATAGAACTGACTGACGATTCGAAGCGTGACATTCAAGCACTTCGCTCCTTTGAGCGGCAGAAGGTTCTTGATGCGATTGAACGCCATTTACGCCACGAACCGACCAGAGAGAGCCGGAGTCGGATTAAGCGCTTGCGCGAACTAGCGCATCCGCAGTACAGGTTACGGGTTGACGATATTCGCATTTTCTACGACGTTGTAGGCGAGGTCGTTCAGATTATCGCAGTCATCGCCAAATCCCGGGCTGCTGAATGGTTGGCGCAGGAAGGGAGATTGGCAGAGCCAACAGCGCCAATATCAGGAGAGGAGTAATCCAATGAGAACAGTAACAGTTGCCGATTTACAACGAGATGTCGTTCATTATCTGGAGTTGGCTGAAGAGGAAGATATTCTGATCCTCGAGAATGGGAAGCCGGTCGGATTGCTACGAGGCTTCGCCGATGAGGACGATCTGTTTGACTACCAGTTAGAAAGCGATCCACGCTTTCTGGAGCGGGTGAAACGCGCACGGGCGCAATTTCGGGAGGGGCAGGGCATCCGACTGGAGGACGTTAAGTCCGAGCTCTTCAGGCTGGAGAATGAACGATAGGAGTTCACTGCACCCGTGCCGTGTCAGCACGGGCAATCGCCGGAGCAGGTCGATGCGATCTTGCGCGATATCCGAAGCGCAACCGGCGTATGAGCGGCTCCGCGCTGGTTATTTTGAGGCGGTTTGACAGGACGAATCGGAGGACGGAGCGCCCCCTATCCAGATCACCTCGCAGGCGTCGCGGTATTCGGCATGCTGGCGCTCGTCGTGTGGGGATGGATTGACCGCCGGGTGATATGAAGCCAGCTTGACATCGAAAAGGGCGCCCACAGGGGGGCGCCCCTACGACGCGGAAGGTTGCCAGGGAGCAAAGGGTGACATTCAACGTTCAACGTGTAACGTTCAACACCTTCCCGCGTTCAACCTTCGCACCTGAAACCAGCACCGCTTATCCGACCGACCCTTCCATTTCGAGCTGGATCAGGCGGTTGAGTTCGACAGCGTACTCCATCGGCAGTTCGCGCGTGAACGGCTCCATGAAGCCGAGCACGATCATTGATAGCGCGTCCGCCTCGCTGATGCCGCGGCTCATCAGGTAGAACAACTGCTCCTCGCCGATGCGCCCGACGGTCGCCTCGTGCGCCAGGGTGCAGCGGTCCTCCTCGATCTCGATGTACGGGATCGTGTCAGACGCCGACTTCTCATCGAGGATGAGCGCGTCGCAGTTCACGTTGATCTTCGCGCCGGTTGCACCCGGCATGACCTTCGCCAGACCGCGGTAGGTCGTCTTGCCGCCGTTCTTCGAGACCGACTTATTCGTGATGCGACTGGTCGTGTCCGGCGCGATGTGGATCATCTTGGCGCCAGCGTCCTGGTGCTGCCCCTTGCCGGCGTATGCCACCGAAAGCACCTCGCCGCGCGCGCCGCGCCCCATCAGGTACACCGACGGGTACTTCATCGTCAGGCGCGAGCCGATGTTGCCGTCAACCCACTCCATGATCGCCTCTTCGTAGGCGATCGCGCGCTTGGTCACCAGGTTGAAGATATTGTTCGCCCAGTTCTGGATGGTCGTGTAGCGGCACTTGCCGCCCTTCATCACGATGATCTCGACCACCGCCGAGTGCAGCGAGTTGGTGCTGTAGATCGGCGCGGTGCATCCCTCGATGTAGTGCACCGATGCACCTTCCTCGACAATGATCAGGGTGCGCTCGAACTGTCCCATACGTTCCGCGTTAATGCGGAAGTACGCCTGGAGCGGAATATCGACGTGCACCCCCTTCGGCACATACACGAATGACCCGCCCGACCAGACCGCCGTGTTCAGTGCGGCGTACTTGTTGTCCGCCGCCGGAACCACGGTGCCGAAGTACCTCTTGAAGATCTCCGGGTACTCCTTCAGACCGGTGTCGGTGTCGAGGAAGATCACTCCCTTCTTCGCCCACTCCTCGCGCAGCGAGTGGTAGACAACCTCGGACTCATACTGCGCGCCGACGCCAGCCAGGAACTTGCGCTCCGCTTCGGGAATGCCCAACCGCTCGAAGGTCTGCTTGATCTCCGGCGGCACGGCGTCCCAGTCGGTCTGCGGACGTTCGCCAGCGCGCACGAAGTAGTGGATGTCATCGTAGTTCAATTCCGCAAGTTCCGGGTTCGCCCACATGCCGGTCAGCGGCGTCGGCTTCTTGCGGAAGATCTCGAGCGCCTGCAACCGGCGCTTGAGCATCCACTCCGGCTCACCCTTCATGCCGGACAGTTCACGAACGACTTTTTCATTCAAGCCCTTCTCGGACTTGTAAATATATCGCTCTTCGTTGCGGAACGCATACTTCGAGTAATCGAAATCCAGATTCGTCGCTGTGACAGCCATTGGTTGCACTCCTCTCCCAAAAGATGGTTACACCTCATCGTCATCGGGCGCATGACCTACGCCATACAGCCCTGCCTTCAAGGTTTTGAGCGGAAGCAGTGCGCATTTGATGCGCACCGGATTATGGCTCAACGGAATGCCGATCAGCGCCAGGAGCTGCTCTTTGCTGAACTGCTTCGCCTGTTCGACCGGCATCCCGACGATTTCATCGGTCAGCATCGAGGCGGCTGCCTGGCTGATCGCGCAGCCGCGCCCGTCGAAGCGCGCATCGGTGATGACGCCATTTTCGATCCGCAGGTCGATCCGCACCCGGTCGCCGCACAACGGATTGTGCTCCTCGGCGCTGACGTCGGGATGGTCGATCCGTCCGCGGCGCCGCGGGTGTTTGTAGTGTTCGAGAATGAGTTCGCGGTAGAGATCGTCCATTTCAATCACCCGAACAGCGTGCGCACCTTGTGCAGCGCGGCAACCAGTCGATCAACCTCTTCTGGAATGTTGTACAGATAGAACGACGCGCGCGTGGTGGCGGGAATATCGTAGTGCGCGTGCAGCGGTTGCGCACAGTGATGCCCGGCGCGCACCGCAATCCCTTCGCCGTCGAGCACCGCCGCGACATCGTGCGGATGCACGCCGTCGAGCGTGAAACTGACCGCGCCGCCGCGCATCTCGGTCGTTGTCGGACCGTACACCCGCAGCCCTTCGACTTCCCTCAGGCGTTCGAGCGCGTATCCCAGCAACTCGCGCTCGTGGGCATAGATCCGGTCCATCCCGACCTCCTGCAGGAAATCGACCGCCTCGCCGAGCGCGATCGCCTCGGCAATCGCCGGCGTCCCCGCCTCAAAGCGCGCCGGAACGTCGGCATAGGTCGACTCGTGCAGACCCACCACCTTGATCATCGAACCGCCGCCGAGGAACGGCGGCATCTGCTCCAGGATCGTGCGCCGTCCCCACAGCACGCCGATGCCGGTCGGACCGCACATTTTATGCCCGCTGAACGCCAGGAAGTCAATATCGAGCGCCTGAACGTCCACCGGCATATGCGGCACGCTCTGCGCGCCGTCCACCAGCACGAGCGCGCCGAC
>JAUQOW010000096.1 GCA_030550675.1 Chloroflexota bacterium | reverse complement strand
GCAACTGGCTGATCGGCTGGATCATCGTCTGGAGCCTTATGGGAATGGGGGCGCATCTTTCCTGGCTGAGCAACGCCAATCCTGATCTGTCGCCGATACTTGTTACAGGATGGGCATTCCTGGGTGCGTTGATTGCTCTGTTCTTCGTCCTGATCGCGCCGCCGTGGAACGCCAGGTCTTGACCCGAGCAGGGTTTGCCTTTGCACCCTTCACCATCGTACTGCGCCCCGGTCAACGCTACACGTCGTGAGCCTGGTTGCGCACGAGGGCGCCCACATTCTGATGTAACGCTGGGCTGTTTGGATGAGGCGGGCGATCTGACCACACACCAGACACTGCTTGCACATTCGACCGCGAGATGCGATAATACCCGGAGTAGAACAGATAATCTATCCAGGCGAAACTCCTGGCGGAGCACGGCACGATGCTTCTACGCCAAAAGGTTCTGGCGGCGATGCTGCGCGCGGCGCGCAATCGCGCGTCGCGCGTTCAGGTGATGAAATGGGCGTTTCTCCTGTCCGTCGAAGCGCCGTCACACACCAGGAACGCCTGCTATCAGTTCGTGCCGTACCTCTACGGTCCGCACTCGTTTTCCCTCTACCAGGAGATTGGTGTTCTGATCCGCCACGGCATCGTTGAGAATCCAGGCGAGCACAGCCGTTACTGGAAACTGACAGATCTTGCCGATGATGTTGCCATTTCGCTCCCTTCCCCGGTGAAGACTAATCTATCTTATATTATGAACAAATACGGCGCAATGAACAACCGACAGCTCATTGACATGATATATGAGAGATACCCGTGGTACACTATTAATTGTGCAGATATCAGTAAGAGGCGGCAAGAACGACCTGTTGCGGATATTGCTATCTATACCATCGGTTATGAACGACTGTCAATTGACGATTTTCTCAATCGGCTTCTCACGCATGGCATCCATTGCGTTATCGACGTAAGATACAATCCCGTCTCTATGCGCTATGGGTATCACAAAGGCACGCTTTCGCGTCTATGCAATGTGCTGGACATCGAATATCTCCACTTCCCCGAACTTGGAGTTCCAGGTCTGGATAGAAGAGAACTGGCGACAGAAGATGATTATGATCGATTATTCGCCAGATATGCGCAAACAATGCTGAGCGATCGCATTGCAGCAACCTGGCGCGTCGCTGAAGTCATCAAGACTCGCCCCAGCGCTCTGGTATGCATGGAAGCGGACCCTGCCCACTGCCATCGCCATGTGCTGGCTCAGGCGTTGTCGGATATGATCGATCTTCCGGTCGTGCATTTGGAGTGGCCAAGATGATGCGTGTTTCTTTACAACTCGTGGGTGGTTCTCGGCGTTTTCTGGCCCCGCTACAGAAAGAAGAGCCAGCGGCGACTCAACCGTCGCTGTTCTAGCCCAAAGCGGGTTGACAACAGAGACGTCAAGGGTCAGGCGCGTTCAACGTGGAACATTCAACCTTCCCACCTGAACCCTTGTCCGCTCGCGCCCCTTGCCTCTTACCCCTTGCCCCTCGCCTCTTGCCTCGCGCCTCCCACTTGACAAACCAACCCTCCTTCGGGTATACTCGCAATCGGTAACTTTGCAACGAGCGCGACACATATGCATCAGCGAAACGTCAGCCTCCTCCTTAGCCTGATCCTCGTAGCCCTGATTATTATCACGGGCTTATAGGCGTTTGGGAGGCAGCGCGCGCGACGTAACGCAAGACACAACGACACGAGCCCCTCCCGAACCCACGGGAGGGGCTCGAAGTTTATGGGCATATGCTGCCGGCATTGCTGCAACGACGCGCCTCCGGCAGTCTCGCGCCAGTTGCTCTCGACGGTCGAATCCGACCGACTCCCCGGTTGCGACGCTGAAGTCGCCAGTGTGCCGTTGCTGCACAAGCAGGCGCCGATGAAGGCGGCGTCTCTATCCGCACGTGTGCGGATTCGGGCAGTCATTCACAACCGAACGAGAACAATCCGGTAATCATTGAGAGAAAGGGAGGAACTCAGATGTCCGAAAAGCGTACCGGCGCCCAGGTGATGTGCGAGGCGCTGATCCGCAATGGCGTCGAGGTGATGTTCGGCATCCCCGGCGGCGCAATCATGCCATTCTACTATGCAATGTGGGACTATCGCGACAAACTGCGCCATGTGCTCTGCCGCCACGAGCAGGGCGCAGGGCACGCCGCCGAAGGGTATGCGCGCGCTACCGGTCGGTTGGGGGTGTGCATCGGCACGAGCGGACCAGGCGCGACGAACCTGGTGACCGCAATTGCCGATGCAATGATGGACAGCACGCCGATCCTGGCGATCACCGGGCAGGTCGCCTCTCACGTGCTCGGCAAGGATGCGTTTCAGGAGACCGACATCACCGGCATTACCATGCCGATCACCAAGCACAACTACCTGGTGAAACGCGCCGAAGATCTGCCCTACGTCTTTGAGGAGGCGATCTATATCGCCACCACCGGACGACCCGGACCGGTGTTGATCGATGTGACGAAGGACGCGCAGCAGGCGACCATTGTCCCCGACTGGAACATTAAACTCGACCTTCCCGGCTACAAGCCCAACTACCGCCCTAATCTCAAGCAGGTGCGCGAAGCGATCAAACTGATCCTGAGCGCGAAGAAGCCGCTGATCATCGCGGGTCACGGCGTCATTATGTCCGGCGCCGTTGAGGAACTGCGCGCCTTCGCCGAACGCACCCGCATTCCGGTGATCACCACCCTCCACGGCATCGGCGCCTTCCCCGAAGACCATCCGCTCAGCATCGGCATGCCGGGGATGCACGGCTGGGTGCACGTCAATCGCGCCATTCAGGAGTGCGATGTGCTCTTCAATATCGGCGGACGCTTCGATGACCGCGTGACCGGCAAAGCCAGCACGTTTGCGCCCAATGCAAAGGTCATTCACGTCGATATCGACCCCTCGGAGATCGGCAAGAATGTCAAGGTAACCGTGCCGATCGTCGCCGATGCGCGCCTGGCATTGCAGGCGTTCCTCAATGAGTTCCCGCCCGACCGCGAGGCGTTCGCTGAACTCCACGGGCATGCCTCCGACTGGATGGAGCACATTCGTGAAATGCAGGCGAAGCACCAACCGAAACAGCAGTACTTCAACCGCGCCGATACTGAGAACATGAGCCTGCCGCCGCACGATGTCTACGCAGCGCTCACGAAGGCGCTCAACAGCCGCGGCAACTACCGCGTCGTCACCGACGTCGGGCAACATCAGATGTGGGCGGCGCAGTTGATCGACTGGTACCGTCCGCGCACCCATATCACCTCTGGCGGCGCAGGAACCATGGGCTTCGCGCTGCCAGCCGCGCTTGGCGTCGCCATTGCATGCCCGAATGATACGGTGTGGGTTATCTGCGGCGATGGCGGCTTCCAGATGACCAACCAGGAGATGGCGACCATCGTGCAGGAAGGCATCAAGAACGTCAAGGTTGCAGTCATCAACAATGGCTACCTGGGCATGGTGCGCCAGTGGCAGGAACTGTTCGAGAATAAGCGCTACAGCGGCACGCCCCTTTCCGGTCCCGACTTCGCCAAGCTGGCGGAAGCGTACTACTGGAAGGGCATTACCGTCGAACATACCAGCCAGGTCGAGGCGGCCATCGAAGAAGCCTATGCGACCGACGGACCGGTGCTGATCGACTTCCGCGTTGAGCGCGAGGTCAACGTCTTTCCGATGGTGCCGCAGAACAAGAGCATCAGCGAGATGATCCTGGAATCGCCGCACAAGTCATAGAACGAAGGGAAACACACCTATGAAAAAGCATACCATCGTCGCCCTCGTGCAGGATCGCCCCGGCGTGCTGAGCCGGGTGGTCGGGCTCATCCGGCGGCGCGGCTTCAATATCGAAAGCCTGGCGGTTGGCCACAGCGAAACCCCTGGCGTCAGCCGGATGACCATCGTCGTCGAATGGGAAGATGTCGAGCAGGTGGTCAAGCAACTCTACCGCCTGATCGAGGTGCTGAAGGTCAGCGACGTGACGAACGACCCGACGGTCGAGCGCGAAATGGCGCTGATGAAACTGCACGCTCCGCCAGCGAAGCGCCCGGAGATCGTCGCCCTGACCGAAGTGTTCGACGCCAAGATCGTCGATGTCGGCGCGAATACGATGGTGATCGAGATGACCGGATCGCCCGCCAAGGTGCAGAACTTCATCGATGTGATTCGCCCCTACGGCATCCGGGAAATGATGCGCACCGGGCGGATTGCGATGGTGCGCGGCGCGCGCGGGCACACTGCTGAGGAATACGTCGAGAGCGCCAACGGGCATGCCGAGCGCGTGCCGGTGGCGAATTAAAGGTGACAACCATGGCTAACATCTACTATGAAAACCACGCTGACCTCTCCCGCCTCGCCGGGCGCACGATCGCAGTCATCGGGTTTGGCAGCCAGGGGCACGCGCACGCTCTGAACCTCAAGGATAGCGGCTGCGATGTCGTCGTCGGTCTCTACCAGGGATCGAAGAGCTGGTCGAAGGCGGAAGGGCTGGGGCTGCGGGTGCTGCCCGTCGCTGAAGCGGCGAAAGAGGCGCAGATCGTCATGATGGCGATCCCCGATACGGCGCAGGCGGCAATCTACCGCGACGAGATCGGACCGCACATGACCCCCGGCAAGACGCTCATGTTCGCCCACGGGTTCAACATCCGCTTCGGGCAGATCATTCCGCCGGAAGGAGTCGATGTGAGCATGGTCGCCCCCAAAGCGCCCGGTCACCGCGTGCGCGAGGTCTTTACCCAGGGAGGCGGCGTGCCGGCGCTCGTTGCCGTGCATCAGGACGCTTCGGGGAATGCGCTGGCGGACGCCCTGGCATATGCGCGCGGTTTGGGCTGCACCCGCGCTGGCGTCATTGCGACGACCTTCGCTGAAGAGACGGAGACCGATCTGTTCGGCGAGCAGGTGGTGCTGTGCGGCGGCGTATCGGCGCTGGTGAAGGCGGCGTTCGAGACACTCGTCGAAGCCGGGTATCAGCCGGAGATCGCGTACTTTGAGTGCATGCACGAACTCAAACTGATCGTCGATCTCTTCTACCAGGGCGGTCTCAACTATATGCGCTACTCGGTCAGCGATACGGCGGAGTGGGGCGATTACACCGCCGGTCCCAAGATTATCACCGATGAGACGCGCGCGGCGATGAAGCGCATCCTGGCAGACATCCAGAGCGGCGCGTTCGCCGAGGACTGGATCGAAGAGAACCATAACGGGCGTCCGCGCTTCAACGCCTATCGCGCGCGCGACATCTCGCACCCGATTGAGCAGGTGGGGCGTGAACTGCGCCGCATGATGCCGTTCGTCAATCCGCGCGAGGTCGTGCCGGGAGAGGGCGGGGCATGAGAGAACTGAGAACCAAGAACTGAGAACCAAGAACTGAGAACCAAGAACTGAGAACCAAGAACCAAGAACCAAGAACTGAGAACTGAGAACGAAGAACCGATCCGCGCGAATCCATCTCAATCCGTGCGTATCCGTGTTCTATCACAAGCTGTGCGTAGGGGAGAGATCACATTGTGCAGCGCCGGTTGATCTCTCCACAGGAACTCAGAAGGACCAATGGCGATGGCGAAGGATTACACGCATCGCAATCTCATTCTGTGGAACCGGGCGCAGCAACTGGCGCTCGATGTGATGAAGATCGTGCAGCGCCTGCCAGATACATGGGGCAATGCGGTCATTGCCCGACAGATCGTCGCCTCCGCCACATCAATCGGCGCGAATATCGCCGAAGGACACGGGCGCTACGCTCCTGGCGCGCACCGCAATCACCTCGCAATCGCCAAAGGGTCAACCGCCGAAACCGATAGCTGGCTCGACCTGCTGCGCCGTGCCGGCTATCTTTCCGGCGAAGAGGAATCCAGATTGCACGCCGAATGCCAGGAAATCGCAGCCATGCTGACAAGTAAGATCCGAAAACTGGAGAATGCCATCCCATCACGCACATCAACGGCTCACGAAGAACAGGTATCATATACGACGGACGATGTCGCATCATCGCCCCCATTCCCGTTTACACCGGAGGATTATCAGACGTGTGATGAGTGACAAGAGATGAGTTCTCAGTTCTCAGTTCTCAGTTCTCGGTTCTCAGTTCTCAGTTCTCAGTTCTCAGTTCTCAGTTCTCGGTTCTCAGTTCTCAGTTCTCAGTTCTCAGTTCTCAGTTCCTGGTTCTCAAGCAAAGGAGATACACAACGCTATGGAGGACCATGTACGCATCTTCGACACCACTCTCCGCGACGGTGAACAGGCGCCAGGCTGCACGATGACGCTGGAGGAGAAACTCGAAGTCGCGCGGCAACTGGCGCGGTTGGGAGTGGATATTATCGAGGCGGGCTTCCCGGCGGCATCCCCTGGCGACTGGGCAGCCGTCCACGAGATCGCCAAAACGGTCGGTACGCCCGATGGACCCATCATCGCAGCGCTGGCGCGCGCCAATAAGGACGACATCGACAAAGCCTGGAGCGCCATTCAGCCAGCGGCGAAGAAACGCATCCACACCTTCATTTCCTCGTCCGATATTCATATCGAACATCAACTGCGCTCGACCCGCGAAGAGGTGCTGGAGCGCGCCCGCCTGATGGTGCGCTACGCGCGCTCGCTGTGCGACGACGTTGAGTTTTCGCCGATGGACGCGACCCGCTCCGACCCGGAGTTTGTCTACCGCATGCTGGCGGCGGTGGTCGAAGAGGGCGCAACAACGCTCAACATTCCCGATACCGTCGGTTACGCCACGCCGGAGGAGTACGCCGAACTGATTGCCGGCATCTACAAGCACGTCCCCGGCGCCGATAAGGTCATCATCTCCACCCACTGCCACGACGACCTGGGCATGGCGGTGGCGAATTCGCTGGCAGGGGTGCGCGCTGGCGCGCGCCAGATCGAATGCACCATCAACGGCATCGGCGAGCGCGCCGGAAATGCGTCGCTCGAAGAAGTCGTAATGGCGCTGAAGACCCGTCGCTCGTTCTTTGGCGTCGATACGCGGATCAACACCCGCGAACTGGCGCGCAGCAGCCGCCTGGTCAGCACGATTATCGGCATGCCGGTGCCGCCCAACAAAGCCATCGTCGGCGCCAACGCCTTCGCCCACGAGTCTGGCATCCACCAGGACGGCGTCCTGAAGCATCGCATGACCTACGAAATCATGGATGCGACGACCATCGGGCTGGACGGCAATGCCATCGTGCTCGGCAAGCACTCCGGGCGCAATGCGCTGCGCACCAAGCTGGCGGCGATGGGGTATGAGTTCGACAACGAAGAGGAGTTCAACCAGGTCTTCCAGCGCTTCAAAGAACTGTGCGACAAGAAGAAGGTCATCGATGACCGCGACCTGGAAGTGCTGGCGACCGGCGGATCGCTGCACACGCCGGAGTTGTACCGCCTGGAACACGTGCAGGTCACCTGCGGCACCGGCGTGACGCCGGTGGCGACGGTGCGCATTACCGACCCGGACGGCAACACCCATACCACCGCGGCGCACGGCACCGGACCGGTTGATGCAATCTATAAAGCGATTGACAAGATTGTCGGGCGCCCGAACGAACTGATCGAGTTCTCGATCAAGGCGGTGACCGAAGGGATCGACGCCGTCGCCGAGGTGTCGGTGCGCATCCGCGAGCCGGGCGATGTCGTCGAGGAGCGCGAGTACCGCGTCGGACGGCACCGCGGACCGCAGATCTACAGCGGCTACAGCGCCAATACCGATACCATCGTCGCTGCCGCCGAGTCGTACATGGCGGCGCTCAACAAGATGATCGCCGCGCGCCAGGAGCGCCTGAGCGCCGAAAATGTCGCCTACGCCGCCGGATACGACCGCAACAAGCGGACCTATGCCGTCGATCTGTTCGGCAAGAACGCGACGGAGTAGGGCTCTAACGGAATAGCGTCAATGAAACGTTCAATCGCCTATCTTGGACCTCCCGGATCCTACAGCGAAATCGCCGCGCTGGCGTATGGCGGCGAGAACGCGATCTATATTCCGCTGACCAGTATGCCAGCCGTCGTCACCGCCGTCGAAACCGGCGCGGCGACTGTCGGCATTCTGCCGATTGAAAACGTTCTCGAAGGGAGCGTGACGACCACGCTCGATCTGCTCATTCACGAAACCAACCTGCGCATCGCCGGGGAGACAGTCATTCCAATCCAGCACTACCTGGTGGGGCGCCCTGGCCTGGCGCTCCACGAGATCAAGGTGCTCTACGGTCACCCGCAGTCGCTGGGGCAGTGCCGGCGCTTCATCGAGCGCTGCCTGCCCGGCGTGGCGACTGTCGCATCGCTCAGCAACAGCGCCGCGCCTGCCGAGGCGCTGGCGGATGAACGTCCGGCGGCGGCAATTGGCACGCTGCGCGCTGCGCAACTGGTCGGCGCGGCGATCCTGGCGAGCGATATTCAGGATCGTTCGGGAAATGTCACGCGCTTCATCGCATTGGGGAAACATGACCATCCGCCGACCGGCGATGATAAGACCAGTTTCTGCTTCGGCTTCGACCGCGAAGACCGCCCTGGCGTGCTGGTCGATGCGCTCCAGGAACTTTCATCGGTCGGCATCAATATGACCAAACTCGAATCGCGTCCGTCGAAAGAGGTGCTGGGACAGTACATCTTCCTGGTAGACATCAACGGTCACCGCGAAGACCCGGTGATCGCCGCCGCTCTGGAGCGCATTCGCGCAAAAACCGGTCTGTTCAAAGTCTTTGGCAGCTACCCGCGCTGGCGTGGGCAGCCGTAGTCTGCAACTCACAAGGAGCCAGGCATGCAGATTCTGCTCTACGATACGACTCTGCGCGATGGAACGCAGCGTGAGGGCCTCTCGCTCTCGGTCGAAGACAAATTGAAGATTGCGCGTGAACTCGATTTGCTGGGCGTTCACTACATCGAAGGCGGATGGCCCGGCTCGAATCCGAAGGATGCCGAGTTTTTCCAGCGCATCCGCCGCGTCGAACTGCGCCACGCCAGAATTGCCGCCTTCGGCAGCACCCGCCGCGCTGACGCGACTTGCGAGACCGACGCCAACATTCAGGCGCTGGTCGATGCCGAGACGCCGGTGGTGACGCTGGTCGGCAAGAGTTCCACCCTTCACGTCGAACAGGTGCTCGAAACGACGCTTCAGGAAAATCTGGCGATGATCGCCGAAAGCGTCGCGTATTTCAAGGAACGCGGCAAAGAGGTCGTCTACGACGCGGAACACTTTTTCGACGGCTATAAACTGGATGCCGCATATGCGCTTGAAACGCTGACCGCAGCCGCGCGCGCCGGCGCCGATTGCCTGGTGCTCTGCGACACGAATGGCGGCAGCCTGCCGCACGAAGTGACGGAGATCGTTCAGGCGGTGCAGCGTCACCTGGCGAACGCAGGGTTCGGCGACGGCGAAGCGGGACATGGTCCGATTCTCGGCATTCACACCCACAACGACGGCGCGCTGGCGGTCGCCAACGCGATTGCCGCCGTGCGCGCCGGGTGCGTCCACGTCCAGGGGACGATCAACGGCTACGGCGAACGCTGCGGCAATATGGACCTGATCCCGCTCATCGCCAACCTGCAACTGAAACTCGGCTACCGCTGCGTCACGCCTGAGCAACTCCGTCGCCTGACCGAGGTGTCGCATTACGTCGCCGCCGTCGCCAACCTCAACCCCGACACCCATGCGCCGTTCGTCGGACACTCAGCATTTGCGCACAAAGGCGGCATTCACGTCGCCGCCGTCGCCAAAGTGCCCGACAGCTATCAGCACATCGACCCGGAACTGGTCGGCAACCGGATGCGCATCGTGGTCAGCGAACTGTCAGGGCGCGGGAATGTGCGCATGCGGGCGCAGGAACTGGGGCTTGACCTGAACGGCAACGAGCGCGTGGTGCTGCAACGGATCAAGGAACTGGAGAACCAGGGCTTCCAATTCGAGGCGGCGGAAGGATCGTTCGAAATGCTGGTGCGCCGCGCCGCGCCCGACTACAAACCGCCCTTCGAGTTGCTCGATTTCACCGTCGTGGTCAGCAAACACGGCGCCAACGACATGATCTCGCAGGCGATGGTCAAACTCAAAGTCGGCGACGAAGTGATGCACACCGCAGCCGAGGGCGCCGGACCGGTCAACGCGCTGGACAAAGCGATCCGCAAGGCGCTGCTGCCGCACTATCCCGAACTTGCCGAAGTGCAACTGGTGGACTACAAAGTGCGCATCGTCGATGCGCACCTCGGCACCGCCGCCAAACCGCGCGTGCTGATTGAATCGGCGCGCGGCGAAGAACGCTGGAGCACCGTCGGCTGCTCGGAAAACATCATCGAAGCCAGTTTCATGGCGCTGTGGGACAGCCTGGAACTGCCGCTGGCGCGGCAACGCGCCGGGATGAAGGTGACAGGTTGAAGGTAGGGGCGACCCGACGGGTCGCCCCCGTCACCCCAACGGTTTTGGGGGACATGCACACAATCTGCGCCTGCGTTCGAGGCGGGACGTTCCTGATATAATAGAGCAGTTCTCATCGCACTTGCACGCACCGATAAAGATCGCAGCCAACTGGCGCTGTTTCACAGCGTGGTGAAAGGAGAACACCGATGCCAATCCGCGAATCGAAGTATATCTGGTTTAACGGCGAGATGGTTCCCTGGGAAAAGGCGACCGTCCACGTCATGACGCATGCCCTGCACTATGGTTCATCGGTGTTCGAGGGCATTCGCGCCTACGAGACGCCGCGCGGCGCTGCGATCTTCCGCCTGCGCGAACACATCCGCCGCCTGTTTGACTCCTGCCGCATCTACCGGATGGAGCCGCCCTTCACGCCTGATCAGATCTTTGAAGCCTGCCGCGCTGTGGTGCGCGAGAATGGGTTGACCAACGCCTACATCCGTCCACTCATCTGGCGCGGCTACGGCGAAATGGGGCTGAACCCGCTCCGCTCGCCGGTCGAGGCGATGGTCGCCGCTATGGAATGGGGCGCGTACCTCGGCGCTGAGGGGCTGGAGAATGGCGTGGATGTGCACGTTTCCTCGTGGCAGCGAGTCGCGCCGAATACGCTGCCAGCCATGGCAAAAGCTGGCGGTAATTATCTCTCATCGCAACTGATCGTCATGGAAGCGGCGCGCAACGGGTATGCCGAAGGCATCGCGCTCGACGTACACGGCTGGCTCTCCGAAGGGTCGGGTGAGAACCTGTTCCTTGTCCGCGACGGCATCATCTACACCCCGCCGGTGACGGCAGCGCTGCTGCCCGGCATCACCCGCGATGCCGTGATGACGCTGGCGCGCCAGTTGGGATACGAGGTGCGCGAGCAAAATCTGCCGCGCGAAATGCTCTACCTGGCAGACGAACTTTTCTTTACCGGCACTGCGGCTGAAGTGACGCCGATCCGCTCAGTTGATAAACTGCCGGTCGGCAACGGCAAACGCGGTCCGATCACCACTGCCATTCAAAAGGCGTTCTTCGGTCTCTTCTCCGGCGAAACGGAGGATCGCTGGGGATGGCTGACGCTGGTTGCGGATGAGCGCTAACATCTGAAGGTGCAAATATGTGCGTCGCTGCGGGCAATGAAGATCAGGAACATAGTCCGGTAGCGCCGGAACGCTGCGGGTTGAAGCCCTGGCTGACAGCGCGCCAGCCCCGCAGGGGCGGCAACGGACTCAGCCAGGGCTTCAGCCCGCAGCCAAAAACGGCGCGCCAGCCCCGCAGGGGCGGCAACGGACTCAGCCAGGGCTTCAGCCCGCAGCGCCGAGGATGTACAATCCGGCGACGCAGGTTCCACATTTGAACGTCAAGGGTCATAGACTATGCCTCGTACACTGTTCGACAAAATCTGGGATGCTCATATTGTTCGCCCGCAGACGGCGGAAACGCCAGCGGTGCTCTACATCGATCTCCATCTCATCCATGAAGTCACGTCGCCCCAGGCGTTCACCGAGTTGCGCCAGCGCGGGCTGAAGGTGCGCCGACCGGATCGCACCCTGGCGACAATGGACCACTCGACCCCCACGACGCCGCGCGGACCGGACGGGATCATTCCGGTGGTCGATGCGCAGGCGGCGGCGCAGCTTCGCCAGCTTGAACAAAACTGCGCCGACTTCGGCATCCCGCTGTTTGCGCTCGGCAGCGAATACCAGGGCATCGTCCACGTCATCGGTCCAGAACTGGGGTTGACCCAACCCGGTATGACGATTGTGTGCGGCGACAGCCATACCAGCACCCACGGCGCCTTCGGCGCTCTGGCGTTTGGCATCGGCACTTCCGAAGTCGCGCATGTTCTGGCGACGCAGTGCCTGCTCCAGAACCGCCCCAAAACCATGGAGGTGCGCGTCGATGGACGCCTGGGACGGGGAGTGACCGCCAAAGACATCATTCTGGCGATCATTGCGCGGTATGGCGTCGGCGCAGGCACCGGTCACGTGTTCGAGTATACCGGCGAAGCGATCCGTGCGCTCTCAATGGAAGAACGCATGACGATCTGCAACATGTCCATCGAAGGCGGCGCGCGCGCTGGAATGATCGCGCCAGACGATACAACATTCCAGTACATCGCCGGGCGCCCCTTTGCGCCAAAAGGCAAAGCCTGGGACGAGGCAGTGGCGTACTGGCGCACTCTGCCGACCGACGAAGGCGCGGTGTACGACCGAACAATCACGCTTGACGCATCGGAATTGAAACCGATGATCACCTATGGCACCAACCCTGGCATGGGCATGCCGATCGACGGGCGCATTCCGACCCCGGAAGAACTGCCCGACCCGGCGGCGCGCCAGGCGCTCGACAAGGCGCTGCGCTACATGGACCTGCGTCCCGGTCAGCCGTTGCTCGGGCACAAGATCGATGTCGTCTTCCTGGGCAGTTGCACCAACTCGCGCATTTCGGACCTGCGCCTGGCGGCGAGCATTCTGAAAGGACGCAAAGTCGCCGACGGCGTGCGCATGATGGTCGTGCCCGGATCGCAGCAGGTCAAAAAACAGGCGGAAGCCGAGGGGCTGGACAAAATCTTCCGCGACGCCGGCGCCGAATGGCGCGAAGCGGGTTGCTCCGCCTGCCTCGGCATGAACGACGACAAGGTGCCGCCGGGCAAATACGCCGTTTCTACCAGCAACCGCAACTTTGAAGGACGCCAGGGACCCGGCGCGCGCACCTTCCTCGCCAGCCCGCTCACCGCCGTCGCATCCGCCATCGAAGGCGTCGTCGCCGATCCGCGGAGGTATGTGGGTTAGGGGTCAGGGGTTAGGGGTTAGCGCAATGAGATCAACGAATATAACCCATAACCCATAACCCATAACCCACAACCCATAACCCACAACCCTCCCCCGTTCTCAGTTCTCATTCAGGAGCACAATATGCAACCTATCTCAGTGATCACCGGGCGCATCGTCGCCCTGCCGGTTCAGGATATTGACACCGACCAGATCATTCCTGCCCGTTATCTCAAAGTCACCGACAAATCGGGGCTGGCGGAGGGGCTGTTCTACGCCTGGCGCTTCGACGCCGCCGGCAAGCCCAACCCTGATTTTGTGCTCAACCGACCGGAAGCGCAGGGAGCGACAATCCTGGTCGCCGGACGCAACTTCGGCTGCGGTTCGTCGCGCGAACACGCACCCTGGGCATTGCAGGGGTACGGCTTCAAGGCGGTCATCAGCCCCTACTTCGCCGACATCTTTCGCAACAATGCCTTGAAAAACGGGCTGCTGACCGTTCAGGTCGATGAAGAAACCTACCAGCAACTCGTGAGACACTTCGAGGAGGACCCGACCGCCGAAGTGACCATCGACCTGGCAGCGCAAACGGTGACGCTTCCCGATGGACGGCAGACGCGCTTTCCTATCGATCCGTTCACCAAACATTGCCTGCTGCACGGCGTCGATCAACTCGGCTTTCTGCTGAACGAAGAAGCTGCCATCGCTGCGTATGAAGCCTCACACCCGGCGCGCGTCGTCACCACAGCCAGGAGTTGACACGGTATGACGCGCCTGATTGGGCTTGTGCGCTACATCATTATTGTCGCCGTGCTGGCGACGCTCATCGCAGCCACGGCGCTCATCCTGTTTGGCACTGTTGAGACGTTCGTCGTCATTCGAGATGTCTTTTCAAAAGGAGAGTTCACGTCAAAGGTCGCCAAAACCCTGCTGCTGAGTTTCATTGAGATTACCGACATCTTCCTGCTGGCGACGGTGCTCTACATCGTTGCGCTGGGATTGTATGAACTCTTCATCGACGACCGGGTGCCGGTGCCGCGCTGGCTCGAAATTCACACCCTCGACGACCTGAAAGACAAACTGATCGGCGTCGTCATCGTGGTTATCGGCGTCGGGTTTCTCGGTCAATTCACCAGTTGGAACGGCGAAACAAACCTGTTGATCTCCGGCGGCGGCGCAGCGCTGGTTATTGCGGCGCTGACGTTCTTCCTCGGTCAGAAGGGCAAAAAGGAAAAGGAACGCGACAAAGATCAGACGGAGTAGGACATGCACGCGCTCATTACTGCGCTTCCCGGCGACGGGATCGGACCGGAGGTGGTTGCGGAGGGGGTGCGCGTTCTGCGTGCAGTCGGCGAGCGCTTCGGACACACCTTCGAGGTGCGTGAGGCGCTGATCGGCGGCTGCGCCATCGACGCGACCGGCACGGCGCTCCCCGACGGAACGCTGCGCCTGTGCCGCGAGTCGGACGCCGTGCTCCTCGGCGCGGTCGGCGGTCCCAAATGGGACAACCCCGAAGCGCCGGTGCGTCCCGAACAGGGACTGCTCGGCATCCGCAAGGCGCTGGGACTGTTCGCCAATCTGCGACCGGTGACCCTCCACCCGCGGTTGATCGCCGCCTCGCCGCTACGGCCGGAACGGTTGCAGGGGGTTGACCTGCTGGTGGTGCGCGAACTGACCGGCGGCATCTACTTTGGCGAGAAGGGACGCGACACCACGCCGGACGGCGGCGAAAGCGCCTATGACGAATGCGTTTACACCACCGCCGAGATCGAGCGGATCGTGCGGGTGGCGGCGAACCTGGCGCGCAGCCGACGCGGAAAACTGACCTCGGTGGACAAGGCGAACGTCCTGGAGACCTCACGGCTGTGGCGCAGCGTCACAACGCGCCTGATGCGCAACGAGTTCCCCGATGTGCAACTCGACCATATGCTGGTTGACGCCTGCGCTATGCACCTCATCCGACGTCCGGCGGACTTCGACGTTATCGTCACCGAGAATATGTTCGGCGACATTCTGACCGACGAAGCCTCGATGCTGGCAGGCTCCATGGGGATGCTGCCCTCCGCATCGCTTGGCGCGCCCGGCAACGGCGGGAAAGCCACGCGGATGGGGTTATACGAACCCATCCACGGCTCAGCGCCCGACATTGCGGGCAAAGGGATCGCCAATCCGCTGGCGACCATTCTGAGCGTCGCGCTGCTGTTGCGCCACTCATTGGGACTGGAAGCCGAAGCGCGCGCCGTGGAAGCCGCCGTCTGGCGCACCCTGGAGGACGGGATCGTGACCGGCGACATCGCCGCGCCGGGAGAGCGCAGCGCCACGACCGCCGAAGTCGGCGCCGCCGTCGCAGCGCGAATCGGTGAGACGCAATGAGGAAAAGAAAGGTAGGGGCGAGGCGACGCCGCGCCCGTGATAAGGCGCAATGCACGGATCCCGACATCCGTTCCGCCAACGAGTCTAGGGGCGCGGCGGCGCCGCGCCCGCCGTTGTTACGCGAACCGGCGGCGACGGAACAGAAAAAAGTAGGGGCAAGGCGGCGCCTCGCCCGCTTGCAGGTTGCGCATGCAACGTCAGCGAGCGTCCCATTACGCGAAGGCAGAGGCGCGGCGCCGCCTCGTCCGCCCGCAGAGGCGCAGCGCGGATCGGCGAGTGCGATGATGGAAAGGGCTTACACAGACACCTCTCCCCTCTCGCCTCCCGGTCTCAAACAACCGCCTGGAGCGAAGCTTTCGCAACTCGCCGGTTGCGTGCCCAAAACGCCGCGTCTCAAAATCGGGGTGTCAAGAGTTTTTGCCAGTGTTTTTCTCTTCAGAAAGGGATGAAGCATGCTTCGCAACTTGACGCGGTTTTTGCACAAGAATCGAGTTGCGAAACGCGCGCGTCCATGCTATGATCCGGGCAATATGGCGAAGCGACAGGAAGGCTCAGGAGCGCCGAAAAAGCGTCATCACGAGTCATCACCCGGACAAGGGGAGAAGCGAGAGGGTGGATTTCGGAATTTTCGGCTCGCAGAAGAGCACTGAAACTGGTCATCGACCAGGCGCGTCAGATCGATGCGCTTGATTTCGGAATTTTCGGCTCGCAGAAGAGCACTGAAACGGTGGTCGGCGCGGAAGCGCTCCGGGCGCTTGACCAGATTTCGGAATTTTCGGCACGCAGAAGAGCACTGAAACGCGGCGAACACAGAACCCCCTCACCGTATT
>JAUQOW010000359.1 GCA_030550675.1 Chloroflexota bacterium | reverse complement strand
CCTGGCGCGCGACGAGGATGGTTCAGTCAATCACGACGACCCGGCGCTGATCCATGAAATCAGCATGCTCGCGCAACGGTACGGAGTGCGCCTGGTCGCCGAAGCGTGGGATATCAGCGCCTATCTCTTGGGGCGCGCCTTCCCTGGCATGACCTGGCGCCAGTGGAATGGAAAGTTTCGGGATGACGTGCGAGCGTTCGTCAAGGGCGATCCTGGCAAGGTCGGCGACCTGATGTGCCGCCTGTATGGCAGCGACGATCTCTTCCCCGACACGCTGGCTGACTCATACCGCCCGACGCAGAGCGTCAATTTTGTCACCTCGCACGACGGGTTCTGTCTCTACGATCTGGTGTCCTACAATCGAAAGCATAATCTGGCAAACGGTCATCAAAACACCGATGGCGCCGATCAGAACTTTAGCTGGAACTGTGGTTGGGAAGGAGACGAAAATGTGCCGCCGGAGGTGCTGGCGTTGCGTCGCCAGCAGGCGCGAAATTTCTTCACGTTGCTGATGCTGGCGAATGGCACGCCGATGTTTGTCGCTGGCGATGAGTTTCTTAATACGCAGCGCGGCAACAATAATCCCTACAACCAGGATAATGAGATTACGTGGCTCGACTGGGATCTGCTGGAGCGCAATCGTGATATGTTTCGTTTCGTCAAAACGCTGATCGCGTTCCGCAAAGCGCACCCTTCCATCCACCGCAGTCGCTTCTGGCGCGATGACGTTCACTGGTACGGCGTCAACGGTCCTCCCGACACATCGTACAACTCACACGCCGTCGCCTACTGTCTGCGCGGCGTATCGGTCGGCGACTGTGACCTCTATGTGATGATCAACGGCTACTGGAAGGACCTGGTCTTCGTCATTCAGGAACAGTCGCCGGGAGGATGGTGGCGCGTGATCGATACGGCGCGTCCCTCTCCCGACGACATCCGTGAACCAGGTCAGGAAGTGCAGGTGTGCCAGCCCTACTACGTGGTCAGTGCGCGATCTGTTGTGGTCCTGCGATCGCGCACGACTCAGGAAATGCTGCAGGCGCTCAGCGAACCTCGAACCTGAGCGTCTTGTCGAGTTTGTCGTTCAGGTAGATATCGACCTTGTACTCGCCGGTGGGCCAGAGGCTGTCGGGGGTCAACGTGAAATAGAGTAATCCGCTCCTGGCGCTGAGCGCAGCTTCGTCGATCACCTGGTTTGCCGGAAAGCCTTCCACCCTGACTGCCGTCCAGACCGTCTTGACGCTGGTGCCGTCTGGCGCATTGCGCAGGTCCACTATTGCATAGAAAACGTCAGACTGTCCATAGGACGTTACCCGTACCTGCCCGCTCTCGTCGGTCGCCATCCAGGCATCGCCGATGTTGGCGGTGCTGATGTTGAACCCGCAGGCGAGAATGAACAGGGTAAGCGCAAAGGCGGCAGCAAGGACGAATGGTTTCTGAATCCTGGTTTGCATTGGGAAACGCTCCTTATCATTGCATGACGAATACATGGCGACGCGCATTATCATCGTGGTGCGCATCTCCATAGCCATGAACGAGATCAGGCGCGAAAATGACACACCGGATCACCAGGCATTCGCTTTGATCTGCCGCAGCGCCCACTCCTGTAGCACGGCGCGGCATTGCAGGCATTCCAGGTCGTTGATCAGCCCGGCAACCTGCTGGAATGTGTTGGGAACCGAGCGATGGAGCAAGGGCGTCCTGGCTTCGGCTGCATCATCGATAATCGCAATGACTCCGAACAGCGCCTGGTTCGAGAAGGAACTGTTGATGAGCCATCCCTGTTCGTTGAGCAATTCGAGCGTGGCGATCGCTTCTGGCGGAATGCCAAGCTCGCGCTGTACGATCTGCGGCGCGGCATCGAGCGGCGTGGCGCCAGGCGGAACGCGGCCGCCGGGCAGGTCGAGCGTCATTCGTCCGACTCCGGGGCGAAACTGCGGGTGCGGCAGCAGAATCTGCGCGCGCCAAATCGGGATGACGATGACTGACGGCACGCGCTCGACGCGCCAGTAGTCCAGTTCTCTGCCGTGATCATCGATCCAGCGTTCGGCGATCATCCGCACCCACGGCGATGTGATGGCGACAATCTCGGCGGTGCGTCGCCAGGGACGCGGTATGGATGGTTCTGTCATGGGACTCCTCTCTGGTATGACCGTCACCGTCAGTTTCGATAAAAGTGAGAACCCGATGCGCTTGACCAATCTGCGCGTCACGATCAACCTGCCGCACGGGGTGTGCGGTAAGCATGAGGCGGCATTGATGCGGGTCGTCGAGCATTGCCCCGTTCACGAAACCATTGCAACGCTTGGCAAGGTCCAGTTTGAGATTGTTGACGCCAGCGCACTCGCAGCGGTATGAGACGCTCCTCGGAGCGCATCCTGAGCAGTAGTCGGGCGGACTGCCGACTCCTGTATGAAATGCTGGCGCTGCTCCAGACACCGGTGCGACGGACGCTATTGCAAGTAAAGCGAAGCAATCGCTCTGCGCGACTGACTGTCGCAGATGATGAACCTCACAAAAATAGTTCGGTGCTGCGGGCGGAAGCTCTGGCTGAGATCGTGCAAGCCCCTTCGGGGCTTGCACGTAGTGAGCGAGGGCTGACGGTTTTTGAATAATTATTCCGCTATCCGCAGACCTGCCCGGCGGCTAATGACGATTAAGAATCGAGTCCGGTAAACCCATGCTGCCCGGTCGCACATTCTTTGGGCTGCGGGCTAAAGCCCTGGCTGAGTATGTTGAAGCCCCTTCGAGGCTTTCCCAATCTCAGCCCGCAGCGTTCCGGCACAACCGAACTATTCATCTTCATACGTCGCGGGCTACGGGAAGCGAAGCCCGCCTTCGCGGACTGGACCTGGCGATCCTGGTTTATTTCTCAAGAACCATGAGACCGCAGCTTAATGTGCGGATGTGCGGCAGCGCCTCCTCAATGGCAGAAACCATGCGCGGCGGAATCAGAATGACGGACGGAAAGAAATAGGTGACGCTCAAACGATTTGTGATGCCGCTCGCCAGACGGCGTATCACGTTGAGGTGCGGCAGTGGTTGATGCTCCAGGATGATCGCATCGATAGGATGCCAGCGCATATCCAGATACACCCGTTCGTAGAACAGTTCGTCGCTTCCCAATGCAACGCACGCTGGCGGAGTTGGCTGTCGCAGACGCGCAACCGCAGACCGGTTGAGCAGATAGACCGGCAGAACCAGCAGACCACCCGCAACGGCGCCTGCGCATGCGCCAACCACAACGCTCACCGCCGCCTCGATCAGATCCCGGTTGTCGGTCATGCCGACCATCACGCCGACGAGCAACCCGACTCCGCCGAACAGGATGGGCAGGCATCCGTAGGGCGGCGAGTCGCGGCGCATATGCTCATCGAAATACTGGCGCACCTGCTGCCATTCTTCCGGCGTGTACACCCACGCCACGAGCGGACGACCGCTCTGCAGAAACTCCGTCCCCCGCCGCCGGTTGTTCCGCCCCGCCAGCCAGAAAAAAAGAAAGGTCAACAGGAAGGTTGCACCGATCAGACCAGCCGCGTACATGACGGCGAGTTCGCCGCTCACAACCGCAGCAATCGCCCCGCCGACGAAGCACAATGCCGCCAGCGCCCCCAGCCCCGGCAGCGGTTCAGTCACCGGTTGCCGATATGACTGTGCGTATGCGAGGACTTCTGGCAAAATCGGGGAAGACGGTGCGTTTGGCGGCGCAGGCGCGGCAGCGTGGACCTGAGCATCGCCATCCGGCGGCAACGGTTTTCCGCACGACCGGCAAAAGCGCGCTTCCGGCGACAGGAGCGCATCACAGCGCGGGCAGGTGCGAACAGATGAGGGCATATCTCCTCCGCGTCTTCTGGAGCGACGGCGAGCGCCAG
>JAUQOW010000095.1 GCA_030550675.1 Chloroflexota bacterium | reverse complement strand
GGTCGTCCGCCAGCGAAGCGCGCCGCGTGGTCGCCCGGGGTGATGCCGCGTCCGCCAGCTTCGACGCCGCGCAGCGCCACCCCCTCGTCGCCGAGGAAGGCGTGGAAGATGCCGATGGCGTTTGAGCCGCCGCCAACGCATGCCAGCACCAGATCGGGCAGGCGCCCGGTTGCCGCCAGGATCTGCTCGCGCGCCTCGCGCCCGATCACGCTCTGAAAGTCGCGCACCATTGTCGGGTACGGGTGCGGACCAAGCGCCGAGCCGAGGAGGTAGTACGAGTCCGGGTTCGTCACCCAATCGCGCATGGCTTCGTTGATAGCGTCCTTGAGCGTCCGCGAGCCGCTGGCGACGCCGCGCACCTCTGCGCCGAGCAGCCGCATGCGAAAGACGTTCGGTTGCTGGCGCGCCATGTCGTCCACACCCATATATACGACACACTCCATGCCGAGCAGAGCGCACACAGTAGCTGTGGCGACGCCATGCTGCCCGGCGCCGGTTTCGGCAATGATCCGCGTTTTGCCCATGCGCTTCGCCAGCAATCCCTGTCCGAGCGCGTTGTTGATCTTGTGCGCGCCGGTATGCGCCAGGTCCTCGCGTTTGAGATAGATCTGCGCGCCGCCGAGGTATTCTGTCAGGCGTCGCGCAAAGGTCAGCGGCGTGGGTCTGCCGGTATAACTGCGGTGCAGCCGGTCCAGTTCAGCCCAGAACGCCGGGTCCTGGCGGGCGTCGGCATACGCCTGTTCGAGCGCCGCCACCGCTGATGCCAGCGTTTCGGGAATGTACGCGCCGCCGTAGGGTCCGAAGCGACCGGCGTGAACCATATCAAGAGTTGGAATCGGACGAGTGCTGACTGTCATGCCTCTCCTCAGCAGATTTCAGGAAACATCGCCCAGTCGGCGAGTTGCATACGTCAACTCGCGCGTGGCAAGCCCGGCGACGCGCACACCCTGCTCGAACGCCGCCGCCTGCTCGCGGGCGGCGGCAGCCAGCGCCTGCTCGCCAAGTTCATCGAAGCGCGCGGCTGCGGCGCGCATCCACCGCGCCGCTTCAGCCGGGTCGGATGTTGTGGTGGCGCGGCGCATTAGACGCGCCGCCATCGCCCGCGCCGCAGCCGCGCGCACGTCATCGCTCAATGGAGGCGCCCGGTGCGTCACCGTCGCCCGAATATCAGCGTCTGCCAGGCGCACCCCGGCTGACAACGCCGCCACTCCGGCGATCCACAGCGGTCCGGGGTTTGCACCCGGAACGAGGAACTCCAGCAGCAACGTCACCGGCGCTCCTGCTGCCAGGTCTCCCAGCGAGACCTGAGTGACATCCGCCGCCGCTGCGCCGGTCGGCTCCGCAAGCAGCGCCAGCGCCGGTCGCATACGGGTCACCCGCCGCAATTGCACTCCGCGCATCGGCGCAATCGCAATAGTGACAGCGGGGACAGCGGCGGCGCGCACGGTTTCGAGCTCTGCGCTGACGGCGCGCGGGATAGCGGATGCGCGCTTCAGAAACAGCGCATGCCCGCCGCTGCGATCGGCAATCGCCGTCAGCAGATCATCCTGAAACTCGCCGCCAAGCCCGATCGTCGTAATGGCGATATGTTCGGCAGCCGCCTGATCCGCCAGCGCCAGACATGCAGCGGAGTCGCGGGTGAAACCATCGGTCAACAGAATGATTCGGTCAGCGCAGCGACCGTCGCGGTTGGCGCGGATCTGATTGAGCGCCAGCGCGATGCCATCCGCCAGGTTGGTGCCGTCGCCGAGGTTAAGTCCCGGCAGTCGCTCGATGGCGCGCACCAGCGTGACGCGATCCGAGCCGATCATCCCCGGTATCAGCAGCAGCGCCTGATCGGCGAAGACCACCAGCGCCAGGCGGTCGTGGCGATCAAGACGTTCGACCACTGTGTGGAGCGCGCGCACGACGTGGTCGAGCGCACTCGAAGCCGCCTCGCGCATCTCCTGGGGAACAGAACCGCTCAGTTGCCACACCGGCACGCCATCGACCAGCATCTCCTGCGCTGAGCCGTTGCGCAGCAACGAGCGAAACTGCGTCTCGTCAACGATAGGAATGCGCATAGAACGGCTGACGTCCGCCACCAGCGCCCAGTTGACCGGGCGCGGCGGTGCGGCGCCGCTCACCGACGCTCGCACTGTCAGCAACACATAGCAGACCTGCGGCTCGCAGCGCGCTTCAAGGAGCAGCGGTCCAGGACTGGTGGAAAGCGTCAGACTTGGCATGAAATACATTATACTATGAGGCGCGAGAGCGAGCGTTGAACGTGGCACGTGGCAGGCGCGAAGGTGACAGGTTTCAGGTGCGAAGGCGGCAGGCAGGCGTAGCACATGGCAGGTGGGAAGGTTACGGTGGGGGTTGCACGTTACACGTTGCATGTGGCACGTTCCATGCGTCCAAAGACTCTAACCCTTAACCCCTAACCCTTAACCCCCTAACCCTTGACCCGGTTCTCAGTTCTCAGTTCTCAGTTCTCAGTTCCCGGTTCTCAAACGCTTCTGAACGAGGTTCGTACATGTCCGACACACTCGAACAGACCATTGATCGACCGGTTACACGGCGTGTCCGCGCGCTGCCATACCTGGTCTTGCTCGGCGGCGTCATGGTCGCTGCTGCCGCCTCGATCATGATCCGCTACGCCCAGGGCATGGAGATGCCCTCAACCACGATCGCCGCCGGTCGCCTGGGGCTGGCGGCGCTTATTCTGCTCCCTCTCGCGTGGACGCGCGCCGGGGACGAGTTGCGCCGTCTGTCACGGCGCGACATCCTGCTTGGGATTGTGTCTGGCGTGTTTCTGGCGGTTCACTTTGCCGCCTGGATCTCGTCGCTGGCGTATACCTCGGTTGCCTCCTCAGTCGCGCTGGTTTCAACCAACCCGCTGTGGGTGGCGCTTCTGTCGGCGGTGCTGTTACGCGAACGACCTTCGGCGCCGACTATGGCAGGAGTGGTGCTGACGATTGCCGGCAGCATTCTGATTGGCATTAGCGATAGCAGCGGACCCGATAGCGGCAATGCGCTGCTGGGCAATATGCTGGCGCTTCTAGGCGCATTTGGAGGCTCTATCTATTTCCTGGTCGGGCGCAGCCTGCGTCGCCACGTCTCAGTGCTGGCGTACATCTGGCTGGTCTACACCAGCGCGGCGGTCGCGTTGCTGATCACCGCCATGGCATTCGCCGGAACCGCCAATCCGCTGGAACTCTTTGGCGGATACCCGCCGCTGGCATATGTGTTGCTGCTTGGGCTTGCCGTCGGACCGCAGTTGCTGGGGCACACCGCCTTCAACTGGTCGCTGCGCTACCTTTCCGCTACGTTCGTGACCGTCGCGCTGTTGGGGGAGCCGATCGGCTCGGCGCTGCTGGCGCTCATCTTTTTTGGCGAGTGGTTTGCGCCATTGCAACTGGCAGGTTTTGTCCTTCTCCTGATTGGCATTGCGGTTGCCGCGCGCGGGGAACGCAGCGGCGACTAGCGGCTCTCTCGATGACGCAGAGGCGCAAAGACGCAAAGGTAAGGAATTTGCAATGCTTCCCTGCGCGCCATTGCGTCAAACCATGCAAAGAAATAGTGCAGAGTCGCCTACGCCAGAATCTCAATCGCGCCAGGGATCAGCTCAGCCGTGACGTTGCGCGCCCTGGTTGAAAGCACCTCGCCATCGGTTGCAACCGGGATCGGCGCTGAACTGCTGATCACAACGCGTCGCACCCGCGCCATCGTCACCTGGCGCAGTTTCGTGTGCGTGCCTTCAAGCACCTTCGGAATGTGACGAATAATTTCGTCAATACGCAGATTATCGACCAGGCACGTATCGAAGTACCCGTCATCGATGTGCGCGTCGGGTGTGAGCAGGAATCCGCCCGCCTGATAGCGACCGTTGGCGACGCTGGCGAAGAGTAAACGACGCTGAATGCGGCGACCGTCAAACTCAACGGTCATCGGGTGCGCCTTGTAGTTCGCCATTGCCCGAATAATCGCCAGCAGGTACACGGCGAACCCCTTCAACCGGGTAATCTTGAGCGCCTCAGCCGCCGCCTGTGCGTCGAAACCGGCGCCGAGCGCGTTGATGAACCAGCGTTCCTGTTCGTTGTCCACCCGCACCAGACCCAGGTCGACAGTGCGCGTCTGCCAGCGAACAATCCGCTGCACGCTGCCGTAGATGTCGTTCGCCAGAAAACCGTCGAGCACCTTAATGAAATCGCAGCCGGTGCCGAGCGGAATGATTCCCAGCGGCACACGGCGTCCGCTGCTTGCCTCCGCCAGCTTGATGCCGTTGACCGCCTCATTAACCGTTCCATCCCCGCCGACTGCTACGATGGCGCCATAGCCGCGTTCGACCGCCTGCCGCGCTATCTCAATGGCGCCGCCGCGCGTGTGGGTCATCACCATGTCGTAGTCAACGCCAGCCCGTTCGAGCGCCAGGTCCAGATCGTGCCGCCGCTCGCCCGCGTGACCGCGACCTGCCCAGGGGTTGAGAATGATCAGCGCCTTGTCCATACTCTCTGCTCACAGTGCCGACGGCGCAGATGCGCCGCCTCTGCGATTATACCGGATGTGAAACGTTCCCCTGTTCTTTTTCTCTGATTTCGGGTATAATCTGCACAGATTCCCACTATCTTTTTTTGATCTTTTCGGGTATAATCCGCACAGGTTGACGCGAAGGCGCGTCTGTTTAGTTAACGGAAAGAAAAGGAGGGTGCGATGACGAACGAGGATCTTCTGGCTCTCATTGAGGAGGGCGTCGAGAACGGTCGGATCTCGCCAGCGCTGGCCGCATTCATCACTGCAGAACTGCTGGGTGTGGAGGCTGCTGAGACGGAATATGCCGAAGATCGGCTGCTGGAGACGGTTGGCGCATCTGCATAGGTAACCGCATCCTGTTGTGATAGAGCCGCCTGGTCGGGCGGCTCTATCTGTTTCTCCGGCTTACCGTGCGGGGAAGGATCACCCCGCCAGTTCGCGGCGCACAATGCGTGTTCCTTCGACCATCGCCTTCAATTTGGCGCGCGCCGCCCAGCGCGCCGTCTGACTGAACCCACAGTCGGGCACGATGGTCAGCTTCTCCGGCGCCACGTACCGCAGCGCCACCCGGATCCGCTCAGCGACATCCTCCGGCGTCTCGATGTAATAGTTCTTCACATCGACCAAGCCGGCAGCCAGTTCCTTCTCACTCGGAAATTCGCGCCACAGATCGATCTCCGCCAGTTCGCGGTTGGCGAATTCCAGCGCGTACTGATCGGCGCGTGCGTTGAGGATGTGCGGGAACAATGGGCGATAGGTGCGCTTCGCCGTGGGACGTCCGACATAGTTGCCGAAGCAGAGGTGCAACCCGATTTTGGCGTTGACGCCGGCAACCGTAGCATTGAACAGTTCGACGAAGGCATGCGGCGCATCGGGGTGCACAGCAATCGATGGCTCGTCGATCTGAATGAAGGTGCATCCCGCTGCAACCAGCGCCTTTAGTTCGGCGTTGATGATTGGCACGAGCGCCTCAGCCACCTCCCAGCGCGTTTTGTACACCGCGCCAGGCTTAATCCGCCCGGCGAGCGTGAATGGACCGGGGCACGGCATTTTGATCGGGCGCGTGGTGCGTTGCCTGACATAATGATATTCGGCGAGCAGTCCGAGACCGCCTGGCGCGGTGATCGGTTCGACCGCTTCGTAACTCTCGCGCTGATCATGACCGGCGACGCCAATCCGGCGCTGCGGCGGCAGTTCGCGCAGCCCGGTGAGGAAGCCATAGAACGCTGCCGTGAAGAAACCAGCGCGCCGCATCTCTCCATCGCTCACAATATCCACGCCAGCATCTTCCTGGTCGCGCAGCGCCATATCGACTGCATCATCCTGCGTTTCACGCATATCTTCCGGTCCGAGTTCGCCGCGCTGCGCCGCCCAGAGCGCTACGTGCAGCCAGGCGGGCCAGGCGTAAGAACCAATGACGCTGGTTGGAAGAAGCGGGAGATCCATACATTCACCTCACAGGTTCTATCGTTACCAGGCGGTCCACCCGCCATCGACCGGCAACACCACGCCGGTCACAAAGGCGGAGTCGTCAGATGCCAGATATGCAGCAGCCGCAGCGATATTCTCCGGCGCGCCCATGGCGCCAGTCAGCGGTTGAAGGTGCGCCAACCGCTGCTGAATGCGCTCGCTCTCCTGCGCGCGACGACTCATTGGCGTGGCGATTAAGCCGGGAGCGATCACGTTGACGCGCACGCGACGCGGCGCGTAATATACCGCCATTGCGCGCGACAACCCAATGATTCCCGCCTTCGCTGCGGCGTAGGCGTGGGTGGCGAAGTCAGCATCGCCGCCAACTATGCCCAGCACCGAGCTGAGATTGATGATCGACCCGCCGCCTGTCGCCAGCAGGCGCGGCACAGTCGCGCGACACATCAGGAAAATGCTCGTCAGGTTCACATCGAGCGTGCGCTGCCATCCCTCGATCGTGCAGGCGTCGACCGGTCCATCCCCCCAGCGCCGTCCGCTGGCGCCCGCGCCGTTGAACACAACGTCGAGGCGGTGCAGACAATCCATTGCATCCGATACCGACCGTTCCACCTGCGATGGGTCGGTCAGGTCGCAGACGATGGGAACGAACGCCTCCGCTGCGCCGCTCAGTGTGCGGGTTTCGTTCAGCCCGACGCCATCGAGGTCAAAGCCGGCGACGCGCGCTCCTTCAGCGAGGAAACGGAGCGCTACCGCGCGCCCAATGCCGCTCGCCGCGCCGGTGACGATTGCAGCCTTTCCGGTCAGACGCATCATCCGCTCATGAAGATATGTATTCTCGACAACTCTTTGCACCTTCGCGTCTTTGCGCCATTTTTCCAGACAGGAGTGCACATGTTCAGCGTGTTGGCGACGTTGAACGTCCCCCCCCGTACACCTGCGCCACACGCGCCCGGTAGTCGTCATAGGTGCGTTCAAAGAGTTCTTCCGAAGCGGCGCTGCCGATCAACACGCTGCTGGTCAGCACCAGCGGCGGCTGTCCCCGTTTCGTCAGTTCAGCGGCGACCAGGCACTTCAGCGCGTTGACCACTGCCGCATATCCGATGGTCGAGCCAGGACCGACGGGGTACGGTAAGCCTTCGATGGTCACCAGCGCATCACCGGCAGGCGAACAATTGTCAATCGTGACGTCGGCGCAGTCGATCAGGCGTTTACCGCTGCTGTGGCGCGGCGTCGACGCCATGCAGTGCTCGACCGACACCACGGCGATCACCGGCATGCCGTGCGCTTTTGCTTCGAGCGCAACATCGATGACCACCTGGTTAACGCCGCTGTTTGAGAAGATCATGAAACTGTCGTGCGGACCGAAGACGAAGTTACGCAGGATGACCTGACCAAAGCCCTCCACCTTTTCGAGGAACATCGCCTGGCGCTGCCCATTGGCGCCAACGACCGGGTTGTGGTACGTGAGCGACAGTTCGACAATTGGGTGGAAACCGGGGAAACTGCCATGGCGCGGGAAAATTTCCTCAATCGGGATGCGCGAGTGACCTGTGCCAAAGAGATGCACCAGCCCGCCAGCGGCGATGGAGTCGGCGCAGATGCGCGCCGCTTCAGCGATGACGGGCATCTGCGTCTCACGCACCCGACGCACAATCATTTCGGCGCGTTCCAGATAGTCCAGCGCAGGTGCAGGATCGAGGGTCATAGCGCCTCATGTGAAATCACAACGTTCGTCGAACAGGAGACGCAAAGACGCAAGGGCGCAATGTCTTGCCATCGATGCCGCACATCTTTACGCCTTCGCGTCTGTGCGTCACTCTTCACTGAATGTCGATCACCCGCTCGATGATTCGTCCCGTTGTTTTGTCGGAGAGGATCTGTTTCAGTTTATTGCCATGCATACGCTCTTCTTTCACCAGCGCATACCCGTCGATCTCCGGCGCGACGCGACGCAGCGGCTTCATCGGCTCGACAGCGCGCCACTCGACCTCGACCGCCTCCCACTGACGCGATTTCGCTGAACGATAGGCGGCGTCGAGGATGGCGTTGACCACATATCCGTCGTAAAACGTCTCCATCGGTGCGCGATTGTCGTCCATCGCATCGAACATATCGGTGAACATATGGTTGTACCCCAGTTCGTGGACCTCGTCGTCCACCGGGAAGAGCCAGCCAGTTTCGGTTTCGGCTTTTTCGGCGACATACCCGCCGCCTGCGGCGGTAAACATCTCGAAGCCAGTGCGCAGGAAGTGGTTGAGCCAGATCGTGCCGTTTGTTCCGGCAACCTCATCACGCAGGTCCATCCCGCCGCGGAACGTCCAGCTGACCTCGAACTGCCCGACGGCGCCGTTCTCGAAACGGATCAGGGCGATGGCGTTATCCTCAGCAGCGATCGGATGCACCAGCGTATCCGCCCAGCACATCACTTCCACCGGACGATTGTTCTTCCCGGCGAAATTGCGAATAATTTCGGCGCAGTGACACCCCAGGTCGATAATCGCGCCGCCGCCCGCCACGTGAGCATCCCAGAACCAGGCGCTATGCGGTCCGGGATGCGTCTCACGCGAGCGCACCCACAGCACGTCGCCCAGCGCGCCAGCCCTGACCGACTCCAGCGCCTTGAGCGTCTTCGGCGTGTACACCAGATCTTCGAGGTAACCGGCAAATACGCCTGCTTTCTCAACTGCTTCGAGCATCTGGCGCGCCTCGGCAGCCGTGCGACCGAGCGGCTTGGTGCAGAGCACTGCTTTGCCCGCCGCCGCCGCCATTTCAACCGCCTGCACATGCTGATCATTTGGCAGCCCGATGATCACCGTATCAGTCTCCGGGTCTTCGATAGCCGCCTTGAGGTCATTGGTGGCTCTGGCGATGCCCCACTGCGCCGCAAACGCCTCAGCGCGCTCACGGGTGCGCGAATAGACCGTCGTGATCCGGTCGCGCCTTCGATGACCGTGGAGCGTCATCGTGTAGAACATGCCGATCAAGCCTGTGCCGAGCAATGTAATCGAGTGCGACTTCATAGGCGCTCCTTTGCTGATGAATGGTCTCCTTCGAACCGTTGCGACGCCCACAGAGCGGCGCCGATAACCCCGGCTTCGCCGCCAAGCTGCGCCAGCGTGATCTGCACCCGGTCGAGCGGCGTCAGATGGCAGCGCGCCACGACCTCGGCGCGCGCCGGTCCCAGAATCCACTCGCCGAGGCGCGATACGCCTCCGCCAATGACAACCCGTTCCGGGCTGAAGATCGTAATCAGGTTGGCAATGCCGATACCGAGATAACTTCCGGCGCGGTGAAGAATCTCGCGCGCAATGGTGTCGCCCTGTTCAGCAGCGCGCATAATGACTCCCGGCGTAATCCTGTTCAGGTCGTAATCCGCCAGCGCGCCGATCTGCGTTGTCATCCCCTGCGCCACCACGCGCAGCGCCATCGCTGTGATCGACGGCCCGCTGGCAAAAGTCTCCAGGCAGCCGCGGTTGCCGCAGCCGCAGCGCGGTCCATACGGGTCAATCGTCATATGCCCCACTTCACCGGCAGTCCCATCGATTCCCAGGTACAGTCGCCCATCGATGGCAATTCCGCCGCCAATGCCGGTGCCGAGCGTGATGCCGATCACGCTGCGCGCATCGCGCCCCGCGCCGAAGGTCGCCTCCGCCAGGGTGAAGGCGCGCGCATCATTGATGATTGCCGTCGGACGACCGGTGAGGGCGGTCATGTTGGCGGCGAGCGGCACATTGCGCCAGCCGGAGGGCAGATTCGGCAGCAGGATCGTCACCCCCTGCCCAAGATCGATCAAACCGGGCACGCCGATGCCGATGGCAGGGATTTGCTCGAGTGGCATGGTGATCTGGGCACAGACCTCTCTGGCGAGCGCAGCCATGCGCTCGATAACCGCAGCGGGACCCTCGTGCGCTTCGGTGGGGACCATCAGTTGAAGGAGACGCTCGCCGGTGCGTACATCAACGGCGGCGGCGGCAATCTTAGTGCCGCCCAGATCAATGCCGAGGTAGACGTTCATTGTCTTCTATTTTTGAAGATTTTTCGATGGGGTGATACTAGCGCATCGAGGGAGGGCTGTCAAGCGGCGCGGCGTCGGCGATCCTGGATTCGGAAGACGCACGTGACGTTGACTGTGCAGTACGCCTGCCTGTCAGGAACAATTGCGTGGCGGAGAAATAGCGCTCATTCCGCAATCGGTGGACTTTCTCGACCCGTTGATGACGGTTGGACGGCAGGCACGCCACCCTACGTACCTGGGCGGGGCGAAGAGCGCTGCAATCTCTGTCCAGCGGCAGGTCTTTCGACGTTACGGGCTGGAAGAAATGGTCAGGCGTTGCGCCATCCATACACGCAGGCTTTGTGGCGCGCCCTACCGCAAAATGAGTTCATCCCTATTCCCGGCGCCCAACCTCAGCCGGGCGAACTGCCTCCCGGCTGCCTGTTTGAGCCGCGCTGTCCCCTGGCCACGCAGGAATGCCGCGCCGCCTGGCCAGAACTGCGTATGGGGCGAGGTGGATGGGTGAGGTGCATCCATGTTGAGGGCTGAAAACCTCTGTCCGCCCGAATTAAGCGGCGGCGAGTTGCAACGATTCGCCGTGGCGCGCGCCCTGGATCCTGGCACGCGCTACCTGATCGCTGACGAGATAACCACGATGCTCGATGCCAACACTCAGGCGCAACTCTGGCAGGTCATAATCCGCCACACGAAAGAGCGCAGCCTGGGCGTTCTGGTGATCAGCCACGACGTATCGCTGCTCAAGCGAGTCTGCGGGCGAGTCATCCAGTTCACGCTGGTAAAGTGAGAGGATGTCGTGCGGCTTTTCAATCAGCGGCGCAGCGCTGTGGCGTGTAAGTGTTGTGGCATGTAGATAATGCAAACAGCGGTTATAGTGTAGCAGTCTCAGTGACTGATCTGAGGCAGAAGAGCGCTTTGGGAATGATGTGGCGTTCCTGTGCAGATCGCAACTGAACACAAACCACGGATATGGGCGCTCCTGCGCGGCGTCGGGCGTTCTCCATCAAGCGGCAGTGATGCTGAGTTGTTCGCAGCGTTTCAAAGATGGTGCGGTGATTACTACGAGGTGCAACACTGGCTCGACGCCAACGGCGCCCCCTGCCGTAAAGAGTTCGACAGCCGGGCACAGGCGCCGCGATCCGACCGACCCGTAACCGCTGATAGCGCGTTGAGCGCGTTCTCTGACCCGACTATGGACTCCTCGTGATCATTGGAAGATATGCGCGACGTTGATCGGGCAGCGGGACAGGCGTCCCCGGCGGGGCGGGCGTCCCCGGCGAGACGGGCGTCCCTGGCGGGGCGGGCGTCCCTGGCGGGGTGGGGGAAAGCGGCAGCGCCAGGTTTTCATACACCAGCACGCGATTGTGCGACCAACCAATGGAGATGATGTCCAGGTCGCCGTCATTGTCGATATCAACGAGCTGCGCGCCGTCGTGGTGCTCATCGCCGGTGAAGACCTCCCAGCGCCGCCAGCGCACGCCATACCCGTCGTCATTCTCGAAGATCAACAGGCGCGCGCGCTCCGGACGCGACGGATCGTGCTCGCCGACCACAACGTCGAGGTCGCCGTCGCCGTCGAGATCGCCGACGTCCAGGCTCATCGGTCCAATCACGTCGACGGCAATAATATGTTCCGTCCAGCGCGCCGCCGGGTCCGCCCCCTGTTCGTACCACGCCAGTTTCCCCGGCTTGCCGACGGCTTCGAACCCGACCACGGCGTCCAGCCGACCGTCGCGGTTGATGTCCGCCAGACGGTTCCGGTCCGGCGCGCCGGAACTGTCCGCTAGCGGCAGCGATGTCCAGCTCCCGTTGTCATTGCGCAGCCAGCGCGTGCCTGTGAGCAGGTCGAGATCGCCGTCCCGGTCGATGTCGCCTGCGCTCAGTTCTTCGTCCTGCGACAGCGATGAGATCACGCGCAGGTTCCACGTGGCAATCGCGGGATCGTCCGGGATGCGCACTGTCTGAATGCCGCGCCCGGCTTCGTGCCACGAGAGCGCGATTTCGAGCGGACCATCGGGCGTGAAGCGCGCCCCCGCCGCCCCCTGGAGAAAGTCGCCATTGCTGGCGTCGATATTCGTGAACACGGTGAAGGAGCCGCCCTCGTTGCGCGCCCAGGCGAAGCGACCGTTGCGCTCCGAGCCGCGCCCCTGCGTGCCGAAGATATCCAGATCGCCATCATTGTCGAAGTCCGCCAGGATTGCCGCATTGCGCAGCGGTTCGCCGATAGGCGCGCGCTTCCAGTCGCCATCGGCGCGCCCCGGATTGCGATACCACCACGCGCCGCTGACGACGTCCGGCAGATTATCGCCGTCAAGGTCGCCATGCAGCGCGAAGATGGCGCGGTCGGGGCGCGCCGCATCGATCACGTGCCGTCGCCAGCGCGACAGGTCGAGTTTCGTGGGATTGCGGGTTTCGTTCAGCCAGATATGCAGGCGCGGCGTTTCAAAGTTATATGGTTTGCCGAGAATATCGAGATCGCCGTCGCCATCGATGTCCCCCAGGCGTGACTCGTGGTGATCGACGCCGGGCGGTCCTTCCGCCAGGCGAAACGCGCCTGCGCCATCGCCGTAGAGCAGGATCATGCGCGAGTCAGGATTGGCGCCGTCGAGACGCATCTCGCCAGCAAAGATGTCGAGCGCGCCATCGAGGTTGAGATCGGCGAGCGCGAGGCTATGGGCGTCCTCAATGCGATCCACGAGGATCTGGCGCTCCCAGGCGGCGCCGGTCCAGCGATACAGGTCAATTGTCCCTCTGCCGTGGCTGGCGCTGGTGACCACTTCGAGCCGTCCGCCGGGGATGATCTGCCCGGCGACCACGCGGATGCCGCGCTGACGGTCGTTGATCGTCTCGGCGACATACCTGCCGTTTTCGAAGCGGAACCAGTAACCGCCTCCGACCAGGTCGGTCACCCCGTCGCCATCGATGTCGGCGGCGGTCAGACCCTCAGCATACGCCGTGGACGTAAAAATGGCGGTCGGTGTCCAGAGACTGACGGCGCGCGGATCAGGCGGAATGGCGGCGACGTACAGGATCGACGGTTGATTGCGCGTTCCCTGGTTCCAGAATGCAAGCTCCATCCGACCATCGCCGTTGAAATCGCCGAAGACCTGATCGTGGTGGCGGTTTTGCCCGCCGCTTTTGATCTGGCGTCTGATCCATCCGATGTTCGGGTCGTAGTCGGGATAGGGATTTTCCCACCAGAATACCCTGTTGCCGCTGTAATCCTCACCTGCGACAATATCAAGATCGCCGTCGCCATCAATGTCGGCAAACGCCCCGCCTGCTTCAATGCTCACCTGGGCTGGCTCAATCATAAATCGCTGCCAGCCGGTTGCGGTGAAGCGCAGCCAGACGAGCGCAGGCGCTCTGCCGCGCCCGCCGACGACGATGTCGTCCCGTTCATCGCAATCAATATCGAACGCGAGCATCATGGTTTGCTCGATTGGACCGTCCATCGGCGGAGCGGCGGCGTTCAGGTACTTCCACTGCGCCAGCGGTATCGAGGAGGCGGATGAAAGCGGTTTGGGCGTGATGGCAGGAGCGGCGCAGGAGCCGATCAGTGCGATCAGCCATAGTGCATTGGCAATCAGACGTAACAACTATACCTCCGTTTCACTCCAGCAAGAGCGACTGGACGACGCGATCCCACGTGATATCCCTCACCCGCATCGGTCCGGCGGCGCCAAGACGCGCAGCGAAGGCGGCATCATCGAACAGTGCGTCGATATGCGCGGCAATCGCGTCAGGTTCCGGTGGTGCAACGAGTCCGGTGACGTTGTGTTCAACAAACTCCAGCACTCCGCCGGAGTCGGTTGTGGTGACGACTGGACGGGCGGCAGCCAGCGCCTGCACCGACGTGAACCCGTAATCCTCATCAAATGGCGCATAGTAGACAGCCCGCGCCGAGGCGTAGAGATCGATCAGTTCATTGTCGGGCACAAATCCGCGAAATATCACGCGCTCACCGAGGTTCAGGTCGGCTGCCAGGCGCTCCAGGCGCGCGCGATCGTCACCGGCGCCGATGAAGATGCATCGTATTGGCTGTCGCATGCGGGCAAGCGCGTGCAGCAGCAGATCGAGGCGTTTGGCGACGTCCAGGCGCGCGTCGGAGAGGAGATAGTCGCCGTAGGGTCCGGCGCGCAGCCGTCCGGCGTAGCGGCTCGGCGGATAGAGCGGCTGCGCTTCCAAGCCAACGAAGCGTTTGAGACGCGCCGCGACATTGCGGGAGATGGCGAACAACCGTCGCGCCTCGCCAAGCGTGGTGCGGTCCAGCCGCAGCAGTTGATCACGGATCGCACGGTCTTCCGGCGTGTTGGCGAAATCCGACAGCGGCGTGCCGTACCAGTCATACGCCTGACGGTGCTGATGCACCAGCCAGACGACCTTGCGCGCATGACGCGCCGCATACGAGGGAAATTTGGTGCAGATAATCTGATCGACCGGCGCACCGTTGACGTGCTCCAGGTCGAGGAGGCGCCATGCCAGCGCCGAAGGCATCAGACGGTCGTGGGGTTGCCAGGCGTAGGGCAGCGCTACGACATCAACGGTATAACCGCGCTCGCAAAGCGCGTCGCGCAGCCCTTCGACCAGCAATTCGGCGCCGCCGCGCGCAAATGGAACCTGCGCCGTACAGATCAGGATGCGCTGAGGCATGCGCCCAGTATACCCGAAAATCAATCACTGAATGCTGCCGGCATACTCGATGCCGCTCTGAAGCGTGCCACGGGTGACAATCCCTTGCAGGCTCACCCCCATCCCGACGAGCGTCTGCGCGACCTCCGGTCGAATGCCGGTGAGCACCACCTCGGCGCCCAGCAGCCGCACCGCCTGCGCCGCCTGCATCAGCGCGCTGGCAACGTGGGTATCGACAACCGGAACACCGGTGATATCGAGGATGACAACCGACGCGCGATGCTCGGCGACCCCGTGGAGCAGGCGATCAACCGTCAGTTGCGTGCGTTGCGAGTCAAACGCGCCGATCAGCGGCATGAGGAGCACGCGCTTATTCAGCGGGATGAGCGGCGTCGACAGTTCCGCCAGGGTGCGCGCCTGCATTTCGATCACCTGTTCTTGCAAACGCAGACGCTCCTCGTTCGCCTTCTGGAGTTCGAGGGTTTTGGCAGCGATTTCGTCAAGCAGGCGCTGCTGACGTTCACGTTCGCGCGCCTCGCGCAGGACGGCAATTTCGTTCTCGATGGTACGGTTCGACTCATACACGTGAAACTCGACCGACGTCTCTTCGCCGTCAATCACGAGATTCTTCTCATCAGCCCAGCATGGCACGCCGAATGCGTGGGTGAACAGACCGATGATCTTCCCCTGAAGGAACGGGCACCCCCAGTTCACCGGCTGCCCGCGCTGCATCTCGAGTTCCCATGGGTTGCGGATGCGCACAACCGCCTTCCGCTGCTGCACATCGCAAAAGGGGAGTTCCAGCCGTCCCCAACCAATCGTGCTGATGACCTCGCCCCACGCAAGAAGCCCTTCCTCGAAGGTTGATCCAAGCGCCAGCACAACGTCGTGATAGTCCTCCGCCGTGCCAAAACTTCCGCTGTGCGCCACCAGCAGCCGGAAGAGCGGAATCCCGATTTCGTCCGCCAGCGGACGGAGAATCTTCAGCAACGAAGGGTTCAGCCACAAAAGCGCTGATGGGATGCCAAAGAAGCGCAACCGCCCTTCATCGATAGACCACTCAAACGGGGCGCGGTTGAGCACAACCGAGTAGCGATCAGTGAAGACCTCGTTCGACATTGGCATTCTCCGTCCCGCAACCAATCATTAACCAAATGCGCTCATATGGTACCATAGCGAAGATGACACGACTGACTCAAATTTGAAGCGAGTGCATAGCGAAAATGCAATTATTCGATTCTTTACAATGTTCCGTCGAACATGGTATCATCCCGTTTTGTGTGCCAGCGTTGCTATACATCCTCGGGTTTTCTTCGCCAGGTCTGTTTATGGTGCATTCTGTCTCACACCTATGTTGCAGCACGTCGAACAGGAACGTCTCCGCTTCGAGCAACAACGTCGGCTTATCTAGTTGAACAGTATATGGGAAGAGAGAAACGTTGCACGTTCAAAGTTCAACGTTACCCATCCATCGGCATTGAGATGCGTCACATACCCAACTCCGACCCTCGCAGACGCCGTTCATGTATTCGTCTCCCGTTCGCTGACGCCATTCGATAGAGATGCGCCACACCCCACGCCCGACATTCCGCGCTCTTAGCCTGGCGGCGCTCTTTGCGCTGGCGCTGGCGCTGCGTTTCTACCGCATCGACGCGCAGAGCTTCTGGTACGATGAAGGGTTGACAGTCGCGCTGGCAGTTCGACCGCTCGATGACATCGCGCGCGCCGCCGCCGCTGATGTCCATCCGCCGCTCTATTACTGGCTCCTCCACGGCTGGCTGCGGCTCGCCGGAAC
>JAUQOW010000358.1 GCA_030550675.1 Chloroflexota bacterium | reverse complement strand
AAGCACCCGCGAACCCAATCCGAACCCGTAGCCTGGGTAGGCGAAGCCAGCGATCTCCCAGGGGAGCAGCGCGGCAGGAATATGGTTGGCGTGCATCAGTTCGAGCGTCTTGCGCCCCAGAATGCGCGCGCCGTCGAGTTCGCCGCCGTTCGCCAGCATAAGCGCAAAGCGCATGTAGTCCTGCGTCGTTGAGAACAGCCCGTGCCCGCCGCGCGCGAAGGTCGGCTGGTCCGCCGGGTAGCTTTCCTGCGGGTCGATCCGCTGCAGGACGCCCTGCTGCCAGTTGAAGAACATCTGCAACACCGTCATGCCGCGCGCCCCCAGATCGCCGACGCCGTACATCGCTGCCAGGCGGTGACGCTTCTCCGGCGGAACGTAGAAATCGGTATCGACCATGCCGAGCGGCTCGAAGATCCGTTCGCGCAGGAACTGACGCAGCGGCTGATTGGCGATGATCTCGATCACATGCGCCGCAACGTCGATGGATACGCTGTAGTGCCATTTCGACCCTGGATGGAACGCCAGCGGCAGGCGCGCCAGCTCCGCCACGAACTGCTCCAGCGTCCGGCTGGCGTTGTGCATAAGCTCGTGCTGACGGTACAACTCGCCAACCGGCGAATCGATCAGGAAGTCGTAGGTGAACCCGCCGAGGTGAGTCATCAGGTCGCCGATAGTGATCGGGCGCTGCGGCGCGACTTCTTTGTCCTGCTGCAGCACTTTGACATTCGCAAACGCCGGAATGAACGTCGCCAGCGGCGTGATCAACTGGAACCGCCCCTCCTCATAGAGGGTCATCAGGGCAGTGCAGACAATCGGCTTGGTCATCGAGTAGATGCGGAAGATCGCATCGCTGCGCAGCGCCTCGTCGGTCTCTTTGCTCATGCGCCCGACCTGCTCTGAATAAACGATTTTACCGCGCCGTGCAAGCATCATGCTCGCGCCCGCGATGGTTCCACGGTCGATCCAGCGCTGCATCGCCGGGCGAATGCGCGCCAGCCGGTCCGAACTGATGCCGACGCTTTCGGGGGTGGCAGTTACGTCGCTCATAATTCTCTCCATTACTGGATGATCTCCGCCTCTTGCCCACAACGTTCAACGTTCAACTTTCAACGTTCAACCTGCCTGTTCTCGCCAGAACTCCAGCGTTGCGCCGTCATCAGTCTGTGTGGCGACGCGTTCGACCTCGTAGGTGTGCAGGCGTCCCCCGGCGTCGGGAAGCGACACCTCCGCGCGTCCCTCGTCGTCCTGGCTGATGCGCTGCATGCCGCGCAGATGGAGGCGCTGGCGCAGTTCAGCATATGAGCGTCCGACAAGTTCGCGCGGATGCACGCCCGCGATGCGATCAGCAAAAAAGCGATTGACGGCGAGCGCCATCTCATTGGCGTCAAGCAGCAGCACGCCCTCCGGCAGGTGATCGAACACGACGCGCAGGATGTCGCGGCTGTTCTGCACCTGGCGGGCGCGTTCGGCAAGGAGACTCTCGAGCAGGCGAGCATCGCGGCGCAGCGCCTCTGCCTGGCGCATCCCGGCGCAGATCGCGCCCAGCGTTCCGGCATAGATCGTCAGGTTCGCCCACATCTCCGCCGCAAGCGCCGGTTCCTCCGGCGCCGCGCGGTACAGCACCGCCACGCCGACATCCTGCCCCATGCGCGCGAGCGGCAGCGCAATGCACGACGGATAGGCGTCCTGTTCGCCGGAAGCGCTGATGATCGCCTCAGCGTCGAGCGCTCGCCGGGCAATGTCGGCGATATGCTCAAGCGCCGACGGATCAGGCAGGGCGCCGTCCGTTGGCGCGATTGGCGCAAGCATGCCGCCCTCATCGAGCAAGAAGAGCACGCCGCCGTCCATGCCGAAGACATCCGCGCTCTGCTGATGCACCAGCGCCGCCAGTTCTTCATAGGAATGCTGCACCGTCAGGAACTGCCCGATGGCATGCAACGCCCCTATGGCGCCGGCGGGCGCCGGACCCAGCGACTCCTGCAAGGCGACCGAGAGCCGCGACAGGGTGATGGCGCTGCCCTGGAGTTGTTCGTTGGCGGAGTGCAGACGGGAGACCAGTTCAAGCGCATCGGCGCTGGAGAGGTGACTCAGGTCGGCGATGTCCATCTCAAGCCTCCTTGCTCTGAGCGGGGTGATCACGGATGCATACACGCATTGTAACATGGCTCTGATCGAGTCCTGGTAGGAGAGCGATTCGTGTCACTTAAAACAACATTATATCACTTATGTTGTTTTGAAATGACGACCGACCGGGGCGCGCGATCATCGTTATGACCTGATACAATGCCTCTGGCAGAGCCATCACGCACCCTCTGCCGTCAGATGCGCAATCTCCCCCTTCTCCCGCAGCATGGGAGAGGAGGCGAGGGCGACAAGGAGGCGCCATGCCTGTTCTCCAATTCCGTGCAACGCTCGCATCAACCGGAACGCGCGTCGCAGCCGCATTTGAGGCGCTCCTGCGCCGCATTCCGGCGGTGCAGCGCCGGCTCGAAGCGCAGTACGAAGCGCTGCTTGCTGAGATCGAACCATCGCTCAAGCCCTACCGCAACGAAGTGTCAGCATACGCCCGCCTGCCCGCTGTCGGGCGCAGCCGCGACGATATTCTCACTGAGATGCGCCGCCTGGCGGAGCGCGAAACCCCGCGCTGGCGCGAGGGATACGTGTCAGGCGCCGTCTATCACGGCGATCCAGATCATTATGCGTTCCTGAGCCAGGCGTATGCGCTCAATGCGGCAAGCAACCCGCTGCACGTCGATCTCTGGCCCAGCATCGCCCGCTACGAAGCCGAAATCGTCGCCATGACCGCGTCGATGCTCGGCGGCGTTTCCGGCGTGTGCGGCACAGTCACCTCCGGCGGCACCGAGAGCATACTGCTGGCAATGAAAACCTACCGCGACTGGGCGCGCGCGCGGCGCGGCATCCGCCGTCCCGAAGCGATCGTCCCGCGCACCGCGCACGCCGCCTTCGACAAAGCTGCGCACTATTTCGGCATCCGGTTGGTGCGCATTCCGGTCGATGCCGACTTTCGCGCCGATGTCGCCGCTGCGCGCCGCGCCATCACCCGCAACACGATTGCGCTGGTCGGTTCAGCGCCGTCCTTTCCGCACGGCGTCATCGACCCGATTGCCGACCTGGCCGCGCTGGCGAGCGAGCGCCGCATCGGTATGCACGTTGACGCCTGCCTGGGCGGGTTCGTGCTCCCCTGGGCGCGACAGCTTGGCTACCCGGTTCCGCCGTTCGACTTCAGCGTGCCTGGCGTCACCTCGATCTCAGTAGACACCCACAAGTACGGGTATGCAGCCAAGGGGACCTCGGTTATTCTCTACCGCACCGAAGATTTGCGCCGCTTCCAGTACTACGTCGCCGCCGACTGGCCCGGCGGGCTGTACGTTTCGCCAACGATGGCAGGCAGCCGTCCGGGGGGCTTGAGCGCGGCTGCATGGGCAGCCATGGTCAGCATCGGCGAGCAGGGGTACCTGGAGGCGACCCGGCGCATCCTGGAGACGGCGCGTCGAATCCGCGACGGCATCGAGGCCATTCCGGAATTGCGCGTCCTCGGCGATCCGCTGTGGGTGATCGCATTCACCTCAACGCGCCTGGACATCTATCGCGTGCTCGATCAGATGGCGCGGCGCGGCTGGAGCCTCAACGGACTGCACCATCCACCCGCGATCCACATCTGCGTCACGTTGCCGCACACGCAACCCGGCGTCGCCGACCGCTTCATCGCCGATCTGCGCGACGCGGTCGCTGCGGTGCGCCGTGAACCGCGCGCAAAAGGAGGCATGGCGCCGGTGTACGGCATGGCAGCCTCGTTGCCATTCCGCGGCGTCGTCAGCGACCTGCTGCGACGGTATCTTGACATGGTGTATCGATTATAGGAAGTGCGTCTG
>JAUQOW010000094.1 GCA_030550675.1 Chloroflexota bacterium | reverse complement strand
GACAATTTGCTCCGAAAATTATAAAATACAAGTGTTCTCTCCGTATTCTGGCGCACCCCGGCGTGCATTCGCCTTGACCAGCCTGTAAAGAAAGCCTGTAAATAAAGAAAGATAGCCGTACCCGTTCCAGTTCTCGCACCATGGGCGCAACTCAGACAGATCAGGATACTGCTGACGATTTGAACACCCCGCATCTGACGCTTGCAGCATGCCGCTCTGTCGCCGGGCGCTGATCGGCGCTCCCCCGCTGCATAGCAGATAAGAAGTTCCATCGATGAAGAAAGGAGACGCTTATCACGTCAGAACCTCAATGTCAGGCGTTCAGACGTTCCTCAGGCGGAGTGCGATCACAGCCCATGCGTCGCACCCCATTGCACTGACGGCATATCAATCAGGCGCAAACATCCCGGCATAGTCCAGACCATAACGGAGGAACTTCATGACCACGCACCACGAGGAAGAACTCGCGCAGGAGTTCAGGCGACGCGGTTTGAGCCGACGAGAGATTCTCCAGATCGGCGCGCGACTGGGGCTTAGCGGCGCAGCAATGGCAGCGGTCCTGGCGGCGTGCGGTCAGGCGCCGCAGCAACCTGGCGCGGGCGCCGCGCCGACCGCGCCCTCCGCGACTGAGCCGACGCCAGTATCGCTCTACGACCCTGAAGAGGGTAACAGCGGCTGGCCCACGAGCGCCATCCCCGACCCGAGTGAGCGGGTGGAGATCAGTGTGGCGCATTCCTGGGACGCAACCTTCTTTGAGCGTCAGAAGCAGTTCGATGCGCTCTTCATGCAACGTCATCCGAATATCGTCGTTAAAGCCGAAAACACTCCGTTTGGCGAGTATCGTCAGAAGTATGTCGCACAGGCGGCTGGCAATGCCCTGCCCGACATCATGTATTGCCAGTTCTCCTGGGCGCAGGAGTTCATCAAGAACGGACTGTTCCGCCCGCTCGACGACTATATCGCCAAAGAGAAGGATTTCAACCTTCAGGACTTCACCCCGCAATCACTGGTGTCGTACCAGCGCGACGGCAAACTGTGGGGCATCCCGTATGACGAAGGTCCCGCCAATCTGTACTACAACAAGGATATTTTTGACGCCGCCGGGATTCCCTACCCGGACGAAACCTGGGACCTCGAAAAACTGAAGGAAGTGGCGCTGAAGCTAACGCAGGGCGAAGGACCAAACAAGATCTTCGGCTTGGGAGAACTCCCGTCACTGGGCGACTCGCTGGTGGCGCCGCCGTATCTGATGCCCTTCGGCGCGCAATACCTGCGTGAGCCGAAAGAGGATGAGTGCCTGATCAATCAGCCTGAAGCCGTCGCCGCGCTCGAATGGTGGCAGGAGCTGCGCGACAAGGGAGCGGTGCCCAGCCCGGCGGACTTGCAGAATGTCGCTTGGCCCGCTTTCCAGTTCGGCAAGATCGCCATGACCCTCCAGGGTTCATGGGCGACTCCGCCAATTCGGGCAAACGCCAAATTTAACTGGGACATCGCGATGTGGCCCAGAGGTCCCAAGGCGCACGTGACCTTCTCCGCCGGCAGCGCCTACATGATCACGCGCGATAGTAAGAATCCCGATGCGGCGTGGATCTACTTGAATGAATACCTCTCCACCGCCGGTCAGTCGTATATGTGGGGAATCACCGGGCGCGGCAGTCCGGCGCGCCTCTCGGCATGGCCCTCGTACCTCAACTCAAAGTTCGCCCCTCCCGGAGCAAAGTATGTTGAGCAGGCGATGCGCACAATCGCCAGCCACGACATTATCGACCAGCCGACCGGTCCACAGGTCACGCAGGCGGCGGGACCAATCTGGGATCTGGTGGTGGCGGGGCAGTTGAGTGTGAAGGAAGCGTGCGATCAGGTGTTCGCCGCAGTTGACCCGATTATTGCCGTCAATCGGGCGTAAGGCGCCGGGTGCTGGCTCCCTGGAGCGGCGTTCCTGATCTCATCAGAGCGATCAACCAAAACCCGGACAATTACGCCCGCGCCTGCGGGGCGGCTGGCGTGGGCTGAGCCTGTCGAAGCCCACGCCAATCACGAGACAGTCAACGCGCGCGAGTTTATGTGGCGGTGGAAGCGGCAGCTTTGCCGCTGCACCGCACCACACAAGAAGATTCTGAGATCTGGTTGATCTTCACTATAAGCATAAGCATGATGTCAACACGGTGGGAGTGATGCATGGCTCTTCAACAGCAGATTGATCGCACTGCGGCGCGACCGGTGGGCAAGCCGAAATTGGGCAAACTGGCGCGCCGTGAGGAGCGTGAGTTCTATCTGTTCATTTCACTCTGGATTATCGGATTTATCGCGTTCGACGCCGGACCAATTCTGGCGTCGTTCGTGATCAGTTTCACCAACTGGTCGATGATGACCCCGCCAAATTGGACAGGGTTGCAAAATTATCAGCGTTTGATCGCCGACCCGCTCTTCTACACGGCAATGTGGAATTCGCTCTACTTTGGCGTCGGAAGCGTCGGGCTTGGGCTGATCGTCTCGTTCCTGCTGGCGTTGCTGCTCAATCAAAAAGTGCTGGGCATTTCGATCTTTCGCACAATTTTCTATCTGCCATCGGTGGTGAGCGGCATTGCGGTGGCGATTCTGTGGATTATGATTTTGCACCAGGATTTCGGGCTGATCAATACGGTGCTCTCCTGGTTCGGCGTCAAGGGTCCAGGATGGCTGGTGCAGCCGCAGTGGGCGAAACCGGCGTTGATCCTGATGAGTCTGTGGGGCGCGGGCGGTTCGATGGTGATCTATCTGGCGGGGTTGCAGAGCGTGCCGCAGCACCTGTACGAAGCCGCCTCAATCGACGGCGCCGGTCCATGGATGAAATTCTGGAATGTGACCGTCCCGATGATGTCGCCGGTCATTTTTTATAACCTGATCGTCGGTTTTATTGCGTCGCTCCAGGGGTTTGTGCTGGTGCTGATTATGACCAACGGCGGACCGGCGAATGCGACGTTGATGTTCGGGCTGTACATCTACCGGGTGGCGTTCCAGTTCTTCCAGATGGGATACGCTTCGGCGCTGGCATGGGTTCTGCTGGTCGTGATCATGATCATCACGGCGCTGCAATTCCTGGGCGCGAAATACTGGGTGTTCTACGAGGGCGAGACGGCGCGTTGAGCGCATGGGTCGGCATTCGATAATGAGGTGGCTTTGATGAGTGCAAATCTTCAACAACGAACCGTCGTAACCGCACCGGCGCGCCGTCAACCCCTGTTTGGCATGCGCCATCAGCGGTTGGCGCAGCGGGTGATTGTCTATGCGCTGCTGCTGGCGCTCTCAGTACTGTTCATTCTGCCCTTCATGTGGATGGTGTCCACATCGCTGAAGAGCAGCGAGGACGTCTTTACCTACCCGCCGAGTTTCTTTCCGACAACGTTTCTCTGGCAAAACTATCCGCGCGGCTGGACGATCCTGCCGTTCAATACGTTCCTGATCAACTCGCTGATCGTCACATTCGCCAATGTGATCGGCAACCTGATCTCCTGTTCGCTGGTGGCGTTCGGATTTGCGCGCCTGCGCGCCCGCGGACGGGACATCCTGTTCCTGGCGCTGCTGGCGACTCTCATGATTCCGCGGGAAGTGACAATTGTGCCGCGCTTTTTGCTCTTCAGCCAGATGGGTCTGGTCAATACCCTCTGGCCCCTGATCCTGCCAGCGTGGTTCGGGTATGCGTTCTTCATCTTCCTGCTGCGCCAGTTCTTCATGACCATCCCGACCGAACTGGACGACGCGGCGCGCATTGATGGCGCCTCGTCGCTGCGCATCTTCTTCGAGATCATTCTGCCGCTCTCGAAGCCAGCGCTGGCGACGGTGGCGATCTTTGCCTTTATTGGAAACTGGAGCAACCTGCTCGATCCCTTGATCTACATTCGCTCGCAGGACCTGTACACCCTGGCGCTCGGTCTGAACCTGTTCCGCGGGCAGAACTTTACGCAGTTCAATCTGCTCATGGCGGTGTCGATCATCACCCTGATCCCGGTGCTGACAGTCTTCTTCCTGTCGCAGCGCCTCTTCGTTCAGGGTGTGACCCTGACCGGCATGGGAGGACGGTAGGAGGGCTAAGCATCCTCGAACACCCAATTCTGCTGGCGCGCGATCTCGCGCAGTGCGCGCGTCAGCGCCTCAAGCTGCTTAAGCAGCAGCCCGATCTTCATCGGCGCATTCTGGTCCTGGCGCACCCATTTGATCAGATCGCCTTCGGCATGCGCCCGAAACAGCCGATCGGTTTCATCGATCATCTGATCGAGCGAGCGGATGCGGAAGACGCGCGCCTTGTTCTTCGGCTGATTTTCGATAGTTTCGTCGGCAATGTCGGGAAATGCAGGATCGTTGTCAGCGGCTTCGTCGTCCCACAAACCGGCGTCGCTCTCGTCGTCGGACAGATCGCCGAGTGCGGCGCCTTTGAGTAGCGGACCGGCGGACGGGGCGGGGGCGCTGCTCGCGCCTCGCGGCATGGTCGCTGCCAGATCGACGCCCTGTTGCAGCGCCTGAAGCGCATCGTCGAGCGAGAGATTGGGGTTGGCGGCGAAGAAACTCGCCAGGCGGCTGATCTCAGCGGCGGACATGCCCTCTTCAACGGCGGCGCGCGCCAGTTCGATCTGCGTGCGTTCATTCGGCACGCGCCGCAGGTGCTGCGCCTGCGTGACGTTCAGTTCGCCTTTGCGCAGATATTCCTGGATTTCGAGCGGCAGGTCGAGCAGCCCCAGGTAGCGCCGCACCGTGCGCGGCGACATCCCGACAAGGCGCGCCGTCGCCTCATCGAGCGCCCCTTCGTCGTCGATGCCGCGCTCCAGCGCGATCTGCTCGCGCAATTTCTGGAAGGCGCGCGCCTGTTCGAGATCATTCAGGTCGCGCCGTTGCAGATTTTCGGTCAACTGACGCAAAAACACCCGCGGATCGTCCGGGTCGAGCAGCACGCATGGCACCCGTTCCAGCCCCAGTTTGAGCGCCGCCAACCGCCGGCGGTTGCCGTACACCACACGGTAGCGTCCGCGACCGATGTCGATCACGCCGAGCGGCTGAAGCAACCCGTACTCGGCAATGGTCGCCGCAAGCCCATCGATCTCGCCGGGGTCTTCGCGGACGCCCTGCGGATCCGGTTCGAGCGCCCGCGGATCGATCCAGAGAAGCTGCATATGTCCTCCATACAAGCGGCTTCTACCGCACTCTTCGTGCGCGAACCCTGCACAAGCCATCGCATGACTGGCGCGGGCTGAGCCTGTCGAAGCCCGCGCGCGCCGTCAGGTGCGAGCATGTGGAGCATACTGTAGATCGAACGCTTTTCAATCTCGCACAAAGGCGCAAAGGCGCGAAGATATTGCACATGAGTTCGTATCGTAAAGATTGTTCCAGCACTGACGCGCCTAGCGATGATGATAGCGCACAGTACAGATGTTCGGGGCGAGTATACCAGATGTTGTGCAGAGCGGCAAGCGGGAGGCATCTGACGGGTACAGTCGTGTATTGGCGCCAGGAGGACACGGATTTCCGCAGATCGAAACGGATATACACAGATCGACGGGCTTCCATCACGAGCAGATCCGCGCGGATCCGTCGCATCCGCGTGAATCCGTGTCCCCATCACGATAAATCACGCTCACGCCTCGTGCTATAATCGCAACCGCGCGCCTTTGCCCAACGTCATGTTCTGTGATGCGAGCACACTGTCAGGATTCTCGCATCATGGACGATCAACGTTGGTGCAGCGACACGGAGGCTATCCATGACCACACGACAGGCGCTGGCGCAGGAGATCGCCGATGCGCAGCGAACGATCAGCGCGCTGACCGAAGAAATCACGGCAACCCGCAGTTATATCAGCGCCAACGAACAGGTTCTCCAGAGCCAGCCGCAATCGCTGCGCGCCATTACTGAGGAAGGGCTGGCAAAGGCGCGCGCGAATCTGGCGCGGAAAGAAGCGGATCTGCAAATTGCCCGGCAGACCCTCGCAAACGCGCAGCGCACACTGGCGAAGGTTGAGGAGATTGAGCGCAAGCAAGCGGAGATCCGCAAACTCGAACAGGACCTGGCGACGATCAATGCCTTGCTCGAACGCGCCCGCAGTGAACTTGCGCGCCTCGAAAGCGAACTGCTCGCCATGACCGGTCCGGTTACGGTTCCGGCGTTTGCCCTGGTGTTGAATGATGGACGCTCCATCACGCTGCCGACGGATCGTTCTGAGCTATTGATTGGCTGCCAGGACGCGGCGGATAACATCTTTCCCGATGTTGACCTGTCGCCCTTCGATGCGCGCGCGAACGGCGTCAGCCGGCGCCACGCCACCCTGCGCTACGCCAGCGGTCAGTGGACAATCACCGACCTTGGCAGCGCCAATGGCACGTTTGTGAATGATAAGGCGTTGACGCCGCATACGCCGATGGTTCTGCCCGAAGGTTCGGTCGTTCGCCTGGGCGCTTTCGTGGCAACTTTCCGCTCGATGGCGCCGAGTAAAACGGTGCGACTGTGATGACTACGCTTCCGCTCGCCGCCCTTGTGGGTCTGGAACTGGCGCAGCAGGCGCTGCTCCTGCTGGCGGTCGAGCCGCGCCTGCGCGGGATCGCCGTCGGCGCTCCGGCTGGCGCCGGGAAGAGCAGCCTGGCGCGCGGCATGCGCGATCTGCTCTGTACTGGCGATCGGTCGGTTCCATTTGTGGAACTGCCGCTTGGCGTGGACGAAGCCGGATTGCTCGGCGGGCTTGACATCGAGGCGACGCTGCGCGCCGGAAAGCGAGTGGCGCGCGCGGGGGCGCTGGCGCGCGCCGATGGCGGCATTCTCTACGCCGATCAGGTCAATCTGCTGCCCGACGCGATTATCAACCCGCTGATCGCCGCCATCGACACGGGCGAGGTGCGGCTCGAACGCGAAGGTCTCAGCATTCAATCACCGGCGCGCTTTGTTTTCATCGGCTCCTATGACCCTGCTGAAGGTCTGCCGCGCCGTCACCTGCTCGACCGGCTGGGGTTGCTGCTGGTGTTGCCGCGCGCGATGAATGAACAGGCGCGCGCCGAGGTGGTGCGGCGCAACCTGGACCCGGCGGCGGCGCAGGCGTATGCCGACGACCTCGACCTGCTGCGCGGGCTAGTGCAGGCGGCGCGCGAACAGTTGCCGCGGGTGCGGATCAGGGACGAGCAGATTGAACAACTGGTGGCAATGGCGGCGCTCTGCGGCGTTGAAGGACACCGCGCTGACGCATTTGCGGTGTATGCCGCCTGTGCTGCGGCTGCCCTCGGCTTGCGCGATCACGTCGAGCAGGAAGACCTGGAACTGGCGGTGCGGCTGGTCATCCTGCCGCGCGCAACGCGCCTGCCGCCGCCGCCGGAACCGCCGCCGGACGAGGAACCGCCGCCTCCGCCCCCATCCAGCGCCGACAACGACACCTCCGATGCGCCGCCTGAGCCGCCGTCGGATGACGAATTGACCATTCCGCCTGAACAGGTGCTCAGTGCGCTGGCTGCCGAACTTCCGCTCGAACTGGAGCAGTTGCCGTTCCGCACGCTGCGCCGCGGGAAGACCGGATCGCGCGGCACGGTGGCGGGGAAGCGGGGACGGCACATTCGCAGCATCCCCGGCGATCCGCGGCGCGGACGGATCGACGTGTCCGCCACGCTGCGCGCGGCTGCGCCGTTCCAGCCGTTGCGCCGGTCGCAGGCGGGAGCGGATGCTGCGTCCGCCAGAGTGCTGCTGCGCGGCGACGATCTGCGCATTAAGCAGTACCGCAGCAAGGCGGGGGCGCTGTTTCTCTTCGCCGTAGACGCCAGCGGCAGCATGGCGCTGCACCGTATGCGTCAGGCGAAAGGCGCGGTGCATGCGCTCCTGCAAAAAGCGTATGTCCATCGTGACCGCGTGGCGTTGCTGGCGTTCCGCGGGCAGAGCGCCGAATTGCTCCTGCCGCCGTCGCAGAGCGTCGAACTCGCGCGTCGCGCCCTTGATCTGCTGCCGACCGGCGGCGGCACGCCGCTGGCGGCGGCGCTCCTGGCAGCCATCGAGGTCGCGCAACAGGCGCGCGCACGCGGCATTATGCAGACAGTGCTGGTGCTGCTCACCGACGGACGGGCGAACGTCGGGTTACGCGCTGGCCGTGAAGGGGTTGCCGAAGAACTGCAAACGCTGGGGCGCGCGGTCGTGGCGGCGGGTATTCAGACGATTGTGGTGGACACGCAGCGCACCTACCTGAGCCGCGGCGAAGCGCGCAAACTGGCGGAATGGCTGGCTGGCGAGTATGTCTACCTTCCCAATGCCCAGGGCGAACAGATCGCCGCGCTGGCGGTCGACCGCGTGGAGCGGGACTAGGATCGCCTTAAGCGCACACAGAGGCGCAAAGGCGCAAAGACTCCGCGCTTCAGTCCCGTTGATGATGACGCATCCTCCTTATTTGAAAGGTATTGGGGCTAGGATCGCCCTGAGTGCACGCAAAGGCGCAAAGGCGCAAAGTTTGTATATGAACTGCGCCGATGATGATGGTTCGTCTGTTGCCTCTTGCCCCTCGCCCCTTGCCTTGCGCCTCGTACCTCTTCTCTCACAGCGCCCCCGGCGCCGGGATCGCATTCGCGCGAGTGATGATGGCGTAGAGCGCGGCTGAGGGGCGCATCCGCCGCTCGCCGGTGCGCTCGTTGAGCGCGTACAGCCCGAAGCGCAGCCCCCATCCCTCTGCCCACTCGAAATTGTCCACCAGCGACCAGATGAAAACGCCGCGCACATCGACGCCTTCCTGGATGGCGCGATGCACCGACTCCAGATGATTGAGCAGGAAGCGCGGACGCTGGTTGTCGTCCTCGTCCGGCAGCCCGGTCTCGGTCACGTAGATTGGCAATTTCAGCCAGCGGTAGACCCGTTTGAGCGCGCGGTACAGACCGTTGGGGTAGATTTCGCCGAAGGCGCCCTCCATGCCTGCGTCGCTCTGTTCGAGGTGCGGCGGCGTGAAGCGGCGAATGAACAGATGATACGGTCGGCGCAGGTCGAAGGCGATATGGTCGCGGCTGTAGTAATTCAGCCCGAAGAAATCGGAGGTTTCGCGCAACCGCCGCAGCACCAATCCGTTGACCAGGTAATCGTACATCACCGTCGTCAGCACATCGTGGCTGGCAGGCGAAGCGGGATCGAGGATCCGTTTGTGATGCACAATGCCGACGCGGTGTGCCGGATGCTGTTTGCGCACCGTTTGCGCCGCCAGTTCGTGCCCGCGCATGAGATTGGCGAAAACCCGCAGCGCCTGCAGGATATTGCGTCGTCCGGGGGGCCAGATGCCCTGAAGATAACTCAACGCCGCATAGACTGTCGGTTCGTTGACGGTGCACCAGAGGTTGCAGAGGTCGCCCAGTTCTTCGACCGCGTATGCGACGAATTGCGCGAATCGCCGGGGGGTCGCCGGGTTCAACCAGGCGCCCTGCGCTTCGATCCAGAGCGGGTTAGTGAAATGGTGGAGCGTGATCATCGGCGTCATCCCGCGTTTGATGATGCCGCCGATGATTTCGCGGTAGCGACGGATCGCGCGGCGGTCGAAGCGCCCCTCTTCCGGCTCGATGCGGCTCCACTCGATCGACATGCGGTGAGCATTCGTGCCAAGGGCAGCGGCGCGATCCAGGTCGCCTTCTGCGTCGCGCCACCAACCGCAGGCATCGCCGGAAACGTCGCCGTGCCAGCAGCGTCCCTGCTGCTCCCAGACCCACCACTGATTATTGGTGTTCTGCCCTTCGACCTGATGTGCGCTGGTGGCGGTGCCCCATAGGAAGCCTGGCGGAAAGCGGAGCGGTTCGGGTAAGCGGGTGTGCTGGCGGGTGTGGGTGGAAAGACCGATATCGTACTGGACCGTCATACGTCTAATGTGCCATCCTTGCTGTTTTTCTCCCTCATAGTATACCACCGGCGTAACGCGGAAGGCGACGGAGACGGGCAGAGCGTTGCCAATGCCGCACACTCATCCCGCTCATCTGCGGCATCGACATCGCGGTTGCGACCTGGTCAATAACCCGACAATCGACGATAGCATCGAGTTCTTGCCGGGCGAGACGCCGCTAAACCGGGCTAACCTGAACAATCAGCACCTGGCGCGGGTGATCGACGGTCAGGGGCGCGCAGTCTAAGCGGCGCCGACCAGCGGCTACGATTATGCGGTCTTCGAGGACATTCCGGCAAGTTGCAAGGTCCTGCTGCCCGCAACCTGACTATTACTCACACAAAGGCGCAAAGGCACAGGGGCTTTCTCTGTCGGACGCCCGCAGAGGGGCGCCCCTACTCTCAAGGGTAGAGTTTTTCGAGTACGAGGGGTGTTTGCTGAGTCCCAATGCCTTTTTCCCCTCATCCCCCCTGCCCCCTTCTCCCACAAGGGGAGAAGGGGGAGTTGGGGCGTCCTGATGCCTGAAACAAGCGATGCAACACGAGGGCGCGCCTGAAAACTCTACCCTTGTGAGGGGCGCCCCTACCGTGCACGTTCGGTTGTAGGGGCAGGCCCCCGTGCCTGCCCGTCGTGGACGCCCACAGAGGGGCGCCCCTACCGTGCACGTTCGGTTGTAGGGGCAGGCCCCCGTGCCTGCCCGCCGCAGGCGCCCCTCCGTGGGCGCCCCGACTGCGAGCGTCCCCGCGTTGGGTGGTGCGCCGTTGCACGGCAACAGCGCTACGGGCGATACACCTGCAACCTTCCCACCTTTAACCTTCAACCACCCCTCACGTCTCACCCACATTGAACACGTGCCCATTCGCCCGCATCAAATCATCGACACTGCGGAATCCCTGAAGGACAAGCGGCGTTCCCAGGCTGCCGAGCGCCACGATTGGACCGGTGACCATGAAGGTATAGCGCCCGGTGCGCTTCGGGTCGGGGAGGGAGCAGTAACGGGCAAACCCCTCCCTGCCCAGTTCGGTCTCGACGTACTCGCGGTCGGCGCCGAGCTTGAACCCCTGCCCGAAGATTTTGACCTGCAACTGCCGCAGGATGGTCTTGTCGAAGTCGTGGAGCGTCTGGGTGATAAACATCCAGCCCACGCCGTACTTGCCGGTCATGCGGATGCTCTGCGCCAGCAGGGAGCGAGTGCGCGCGCCGTCGCCGGTATCGTCGGCATGCTCCCCGGCGAACAGGTGCGCCTCGTCGAGCAGCACCAGCGCATTTGAGGCGCGCCCATCCTGAAACGAGCGGTGAATGACCTGGCGCAGGCGGGTCAGGATTTCATTCAGCAGGAAGTAGGGCGTCTCGGCGACATTCTCCTGCGCGAACGACAGAATGACGATGGCGCGATCCGCCAGCACTTGCTGGATCACCTGCGAGAGCGGCCGGCGTCCCCCCGGTTCGGTGCGAAAGCGTTGAAGCGTCTCATTCCACAGGCGGCGCAGACGAGCTTCGTCGAGGTTGTAACGCGCCAGCACGTCGGCGGCGCGCTGCCCCTCTCCCGGCACGGTGCCGGGACGGGTGGCGTAGATCACATCAGCGAAGCGCGCCAGGTCCTTCACGAGCAGCGGGAGATCGGCGGCTGTCAGGTCGCGGATGGGGCGGCGCCGACCGGAGGGGTCGGTCAGTTCGACGAGCATGCCTGCCAGCCGTTCAGCGGCTTCGCGTTCCTTGTTGGCGCCCTTGAATCCCAGGCTATCGAAGAACCCGGCGCGGCGCAGCAGTTCAGTGAACGCTTCCGCGCCCTCCATTGCCACATCGTCGGTTGTCAGGGCTATGACTTCGCGGCGATGGCGCAGACCGGCGAGCAGGCGGCGGATGCTGAAATCGACGCGGTGATCACCGGCGGCAAAGCGGTCGCGCCCGAACTCGCCCTGCGGATCGATCACCAGAATGCCCATCTGCGGGTTGGCGGCAAACCCGGCGAGCAGTTGCGCCGCCAGGATCGACTTGCCGCTGCGCGTCTGCCCGAAGATGCCGAGCATCACCGCTTCGCCGAACCCGCCCTGCTCGGTCGGACCAAAATGGCGCAGCGTGAGCGGTACCGGCAACCCATCCCCCGGCGACTGCCCGGCATAGAAAATCCCCGGCTCGGTATGCACCAGGTCCTGCAGGGTGGCGGCGTCCGCCGGGTAGACCAGCGTCCCCGACGGCGGCGGGGTCGAGAGGGTCGTGCGGCGCACCACGCGCCCCTGTTCATCGAGCAGAAAGACGCCAAGCGCCGAGAGCTGCGCAGCCGTCAGGTCGCTCTCGCCGGAGAGCGCGGGGAGCGCGCCCTGGCGCTTGATCACCGCGCGAATCACCGGGTCCTCGTGCCAGCGGTTGCGCGTGACGATCCCGCCCAACTGACAGAGCGCGCGTTTGCGGTATGTTTTGCCATTGAAACGTTCGGTGACTTCAAAGACGACCCAGGCGTGATCGAGCGCGCGGTCGCGCGCGGTTTCCAGGATATCGACGGTGAAGTGAGTGGTGGAGTTGGGACTGCCGATCACTGCAATCGGCGCAGCGACCGACGGCGCGGCAGTCGAACGCAGACTGAGCGACTCCCGGGTTTCGCGAAGCGGGCGCATGACACTCCGAACGCAAATGCTAAACACCTGTTCGCAGTATAGCAGCCTCTGGCGCAGAGATCAAGAGGGAAGCGGCAAGGATTTGCCAGAGAAGGAACAAGGCGCGAGCGTTGAAGGTAGAAGGCGGGAAGGTGAAAGGTAGGGGCGTGCCGCTGGTGCGCCCACATGTGCCGCTGGCGCGCCCGCACGTTGAACGTTGCCTGTGGCAGGTGGGAAGGGTAACGAGGGAGGGTGCATCACCCGTTGCGCCGTTGCATTGCAACGGCGCAGTGTACCAGCGCGCTACGATGGCGCAGCGCCGCAACGCCGTGCACTGGTGTACCACAAATGATGCACTGGTATGTTTGCTGGCAGGCGACTGGCAATTCACGCCGGCGCCAGGGCGCCGTTGCGCATCACGAAGACCCTGTCATAGAGCGTGTTCAACTCCTCGGCGCTATGGCTGGTCAACAGAATCGTTATGCCTTCCGCCCGCAGTTCCCGTAACAACGCATAGATGCTCTGGCGACCATCGGGGTCGATGGCATTCGTCGGCTCATCGAGCAGCAGCAGGCGCGGACGTTTCATGTTCATTCCAAGGAGCGGCTCTGGTGCGTATCTGGTCGTCCATATGAGGTAATCCGGCGCCGCTGCGCCCAGCCCTGCACCGCGCGCCGCGACGGCTGGCGCAGTTTGCGCAGCACCCCCTGCACGTGCGCTTCGACCGTCTTGACCGCCAGCCCCAGCTCTGCGGCGATCTCCCGATTGGTCGCCCCCTCCGCCAGCAGGCGCAGAACAGCGTATTCGCGCTCGCTCAGCAGCGCCAGACGCCCTGCCACATCACGCTGCCAGGCGGCGATGCGCGCCCGCTGCGCGTCGCTGAAGGCGCGCTCGCCGTCAGCCGCCTTCCGAATCGCCGCGACCAGCGCCGCGCTATCGGCGCTCTTGGCGATAAATGCCGCCGCGCCCGCCTCCCACGCCTTCACCAGGTAGACATCCCAGTCGAATGCGGTCAGCAGCACCACGGCGCACGGACCCTGCGCCACAATCCGGCGCCCCAGATCGATCCCGCAGCCGTCGCCCAACTGGACGTCGATCACCGCCACTGCCGGACGCTCGGCTGCCAGGCGCGCCAGCGCCTCCGCCGCCGTTCCGGCTTCCGCCGCCACCTGCAGCCCGTGGCACGCTTCGAGTTCTGCGCGCAACCCGCTTCGCACCAGCGGGTGATCGTCCACCAGCAGTATGCGCACCATCTGCAGCCTCGTCTCCGTCGCCTGGTCCGCTACCCTTCCTCCAACGTCACGGGCTGGAATGGCCACTGCACGCGCAGGCGCGTTCCCTGCCCCGGCTGGCTCGCAATCGTCCACCCGCCGCCGATCAGCGCCGCCCAGCGAAACAGCAGCAGCCAGCGCAACCCGATTTCGCCCTGTGTCAGGAAGCGATGCACGGCCCGCAACGCCTGCATAGGTTCCTCGCCTGCCCGTCAGCGCCCGACCGCCATCCTGGACCACACGCGGCAGGCGTCTGGCATACGGGTTTAATGCCGATGCCTTACTGCTCACGTTATCCGACGATCAAGCCGTCCCCAGATGAAGCCAGCGAGCATGAGCAACCCGAATGCCACGACGCTGGCGAGATGGTGCGGACCGAGGACGACGTGCGTCCGATCAACGGTCAGGTAGCGGTGGAGGAGTATGAGCGCCGGAATGGCGCCAGCCGTCGTAATGACCATCCAGAGTCCGCGCGGACCAGATCGCCAAACGCCATAGATGGTCATTCCGAGCCCCAGCAGCGCCGGAAGCAGTCCGAATCCAAACCCTACAAATCCCATGCCGAGGAACGTACCGGCAATCGACCAGTAGAGCGTTCGATCAGTTGATGGCATAGCGTCCTCCTTCGCCGCACGCTCATGAATGACTCGGGCTTGACCGTCCAGTTGGCGGGTTCAACATCGTCATACTCCCGATTGGTGAAGCCTCCTAGTATACCAAGCGCGCTGCCTGGCCACAAGTGAACAAGTTACCGACATTGCGCGTTCATTGCCATAACGCCGGAATAGGACGCGCTGGCGCCGTCCTGGATGGTGCGCTAGAGGATATGGCAGGATGGGCATGCGGTGCAGGAGAAGCGGCACATCGGCAACCCGGACGCAGGCGCTGACTCTCAGAGCATTCTGCCCTTCACGCTCATGTACTGCACATCGGCGCGTTGTTCCCGGTGAAAAGCAGCGGAAGGGGACGCGGATTCGCTGGGTGCGACTGATGGACGCGGATCGTCTGTGATGGCAGGCAGTCGATCCAGGGGAGGAACGACGTTCACCTAAGGGTGTTTCCCTTAAAAAAGACTCTACCCAATTAAGGGTATCTCCCTAATAGACACGGCTCTATCGTCGTTGTAGACTCCGACATATCTGGGGCGTCGGCAAGATACAGAAAGCCAGCAAACGGCGCTCAGTCTGCACAGACGCTATAGTCATAAGTGAGGTCATGCAATGAAACGAAACGCTTTCATTACAGCACGACTTGGTCTTGTCCTTCTCAGCGCGCTGGTCCTGTCGATCAGCCATCTTCGGATCACTACTGCGCAATCGCCAGACCAGGCGGAAGACCCTGGCAAGGCGCATCACACTGTATTTCAGGTGTTGCCGCCGCCGGTTTATCCTCCCGAAGAGTATGTTAATGAGTAAACATACTCTTCTACACCAGATGGGCAACAACTTTCGGAGGCAGGAGCAGAGGAATTAAATTCTTCGGTCTCGTGTCAAGTTGTCGTAAGTGATCCGACATTTCATACACATAATGTTAGCACCGTCGCATCGCAATTATGTTCGGGGATATTTATTCAGCAATCGTTAACCGTATGTGTACAAGTTGAACGATGGTTTTTATTTGCTCCATACTGGGCAGATCTCGGATGCAAGTCTGACGCCAAAAGTAGTTTCTTTCTTTCAGTAGAGACTGATCGCTATGGGTATGATTATGGAACGACACGGTATCGCACACGAGCAGTCGGAAGTTTTATTGCTAGCGACGGGACTGTTTATACAACCCCCAACGTAGTTTCCAGGGCGTTCACCTTTACCTATGAACCGTAGCTCTCGTGGATGTCGAGTGTGCGATCACGATCATAAGATGTCAGCAACGCTATGTTCAACCAAAATCCTGATGTTCACACGCTCAACCGCGAACGCATGCGCCAGCGCTATCAACTCAGCGATGCCATCCTGACGGTTGCCGTCGATGAGACGGTGTTTTCACTCCATCGGCGCTTTGGCGATAGCGGTCTCTGGTCGGTTCAGACCTCCATGCGCGGAGGGGTGACGGTCGCTGGCGGCGGTCCACGCACGATTACAACGACCGACATCGAAGGACGCCGGGTGATCTATGGCATGCTGCCCCCGGCAGCCAGCGCGGTGCGGATCACGACGGATGCCGGTCATCAGATCGAGGCGTTGATCGCTGAGGGGCTGTTCTGCGTCCTCACACTGCCGGTTCCATGCGCCCTCGCTACGTTCTACGACGCAGACGGGCGCGTCCAGTACGTGTACCCGTTGCTGGATCCCGCCTTGATACTGGCGCAGCGACCGCGCTGGTCGCGCTGGCGGGCATGGTTGCGCCAGCGGCTTGTTCAGATGGTGTCCGTTCGTTACGCCTGCATCTATCATCGCCAGTCTCGCCGTCGCCGTCAGTGAACATCCACGTTTGTCCGGCATCATCAGCGCCCGTGCGCCCGTCATCCATGAGAACGATATGAACGAACGCATCCGCATCGTCATTGACCACATGCGCACTCGCACCGCGCTGCCGCTGCGCGATCCAGTGCAGGCGCTGGAGATCCCCGGTCCCGGACGGAGCGTGCTCGTCGCCCTCTGGTTCGGGACGGCGCCAGAGGGCGACGCAGCGCTGGCTTGCGGCGTGGCGCTGCTGGCAATTCTGGACGCGCCCTTCTGCTCCGCGCGCCTCGCCCAACTTCAAGGGTCTTGGGGCGGGAACCTGCTTGACTCGCGGTCTT
>JAUQOW010000093.1 GCA_030550675.1 Chloroflexota bacterium | reverse complement strand
GACGGCAGCTACCGCTTCGACAACCTGCCAGCCGGCGACTACGCCATCGAGCAGACGCAGCCGACCGGCTACGGCAGCTCCACGCCAAACACGCTGAGCGTCACAGTTCCGCTGACCGGTCTGACCGGACAGAACTTTGGCGAAACCCTCAGCACCCTGAGCGGCTTCGTCTACGTGGACAGCGACAACGACGGCGTGTTCAACACGGGTGAAAGCGGCATTGGCGGCGTGACCGTCACCCTGCTCGATAGCCTGGGGAATGTCGTCTCCACGACGCTGACCCTGGCGGACGGCAGTTACCGCTTCGAGAACCTGCTGGAGGGCACATATACTATCAGCGAGACGCAGCCGCTGATCTACAGCGACGGTCTGGACAGCGTCGGCACAATCGGCGGCGTACCGGTCGGCACGCTCGTCAGCAACGACGTGATCGGCAACATCGTCCTGCCTGCCGGAACCGACGGCATCAACTACAACTTCGGCGAACTGGCGGACGCCGGGCTTGGCGACCGCGTGTGGCTCGACCGCAACGGCGATGGCGTGCAGGACCCCGGTGAGCCGGGGATCGGCGGCGTGACGGTCTATCTCGACCTGGACGATGACGGCGCCCTCGACGCCGGCGAACCCACGGCGACGACCAATGCGGACGGCTTCTACTTCTTCAGCGGTCTGGCGGGCGGAACATACACCGTGCGCGTGGTTCCAACCACGCTGCCGCCTGGCGTCAGCCAGACCTACGACCTGGACAGCGCCACGACAACGCCGCACGCGGCGACCGCGTCGCTGGCAGCGGGCGAGACCCGCACCGATGTGGACTTCGGCTACCGTGGCACAGCCAGCATCGGCGACCGCGTGTGGCTCGACCGCAACGGCGATGGCGTGCAGGATGCCGGTGAACCCGGTCTGAGCGGCGTGATCGTCTACCTTGACCTGAACAACAACGGCGTGCGTGATCCGAACGAACCGTTCGACGCCACCGACGCCAGCGGCAATTACCTGATTGACGGATTGCTGGCTGGAACGTACGCCGTGCGGGTCGATACTGACACCCTGCCCAATGGCGTGAGCGCCACCTACGACCTGGACGGCATCGGAACGCCTGGCGTGGTCACCGGCGTGACGTTGAGCACCGGGCAGGCGCGCACCGATGTGGACTTCGGCTACCGCGGCACAGCCAGCATCGGCGACCGCGTCTGGAACGACGCCAACGCCAATGGCGTCCAGGACGCCGGAGAGACGGGGGTCAGCGGCATTGTCGTGGCGCTCTACGACTCGACTGGCACGCTGCTGATCACGACCACGACCGACCTGAACGGCAACTACCTGTTCGACGGCTTGCCCGCCGGGACGTACAGCGTGGGCGTTGGCGCGACGCCGGGGCGCAGCATCAGTCCGCGCGGAGCAGGGAGCGATCCGGCGCTCGACTCGGACATTGACCGCGCGACGCGGCGCAGCAACCCGATCACCCTGAGCGCCGGCGAGGAGCGCCGCGACATCGACATCGGTCTGTACCAGCTCGCGGCGGTCGGCAGCCTGGTGTGGCTCGACCGCGACCTGGACGGCATCCGCGAAGCGGGTGAACCGGGGATCAGCGGCGTCGAGGTGCGGTTGCTGCGCAGCGACGGAACGCTCGTCGCCACGCAGATCACCGACGCAAATGGGTACTACATGTTCACCGACGTCGAACCGGGCGAATACCAGATTGCATTCAGCGTCCCGCCCGGCTACTACGTCAGCCCGCCGCGCCAGGGGAGCGATCCGGGCAACGACAGCGACGCCGACCCGGTGACCGGCCGGACGCCGATCTTTACCCTGACGCCAGGGCAGATCGATCCGACGTGGTACCTGGGGCTATCGCCAATCTCGCCGACCGCCATCCAGTTGACGCGCTTCAGCGCTGAGCGCGGCGTGAACGGCATCGTCATTCGCTGGGAGACGGCGGCGGAATATGGAACGCGCGGCTTCCACATCGAGCGCAGCGCCAGCGGCAGCCGCAGCGATGCCGTGCGCATCACCGATCGCCTCATTCCGGCGGCGGGAAGCGCCAGCGGCGGCGCAGCATACGTCTGGAACGACACAACCGCGACGGCAGGCGTGCGCTACACCTACTGGCTGGTCGAAGAGACCGCTGACGGTTCAACGCACATCTACGGACCGGCGACGTCCGAGGCAACGACCGGCGGAACATACACGGTCGTTCTGCCGCTGGTCATACGATAGGAGTGTGTGAAAAAACGCAGAGACGTTGCAATGCGTTGCAATACGTAGAGACGTTGCATTGCAACGTCTCTACGTATTGCAACGTATGCAATGCAACGTCTCTGCGCATTGCACGGCATTGTCGTTATGGCGCGTCCGCCTCCGGGTCAATACCCAATGCGCGCAGACGCGCCGCCAGGCGCTCGGCGCGCTGCCGTTCCGCCTCGGCGCGCTGCCGTTCCGCCTCGGCGCGCTGGCGCTCCGCCTCGGCGCGCTGCCGTTCCGCTTCGGCGCGCTGCCGTTCCCGTTCCAGTTGCTCCTGCACTTCGACGAAACTCAGAAACGGGCGCCTGTCTGGCAGATACATGCGCACCTCGTTCCCTTCGCGCCGGAAGGTGATCCCCAGGCGCGGGCTGACCCACCCGTCAATCTTCTCAATCACCCGCAACCGTCCCCCCTCGCGCCGCCACCCGCTCAGGTCGCCGCTCTCCGGGTCATACAGGTAGTACTCCTCCACCCCGTACAGGTCGTAGAACTCAAACTTCGCCGCAATCTCGGTCAGCGTGTTTCCGGGCGACAACACCTCGAACACCACCTGCGGCGCGATCCCGTCCTCCTCCCACTGGCGGTACGAGCCGCGGTCCCCCTTCGGACGCCCAAAGACCACCATCGCGTCCGGCGCGCGGCGGATGTCGGGACGTCCCTCTACCGGATACCAGAGCAGGTCGCCCGCCACAAATACGTCGGCGCGGTCGTGGAAGAGCGCCTCAAGGTTCCCCTGGATGGTCACAATGGCGCGAAACTGCTTTGTATTGTCCGCCATGGGCATCCCATCGCTGTCAGGGTAGACAATCGGCGCGGTTTCTACCGTCGTGCTGCTCATTGCCCACCTCGCTTCGTGCAATTGACTGGTCGTATGATACCACGCGCCTGTCGAGCGTAGCACACGGATGCGCATGGATTGAGACAGACTCAGACGGATTGGTTGATGATGGAATACGGATGATCCGTGCGCATCCGTCTCGATCCGCGACAATCCGTGCCCAATCATCCGCATCCAGTTCGGGATCGAAAAACCAGAAAGCCCCGGCAGCAACCGGGACCTTCTGGCGAAGGAGGGGAAGAAAGGGTTGTCTTAAGTATACGTTATGCGCTGGAATTACGCTATCTCACTTTAGTCCTGTTTCGAGATAGGGCATATGGCGGTTCTTGAGCGAACCAAAAATCACTCATACGCCAGCACTTCGCGCACGGTGAGGCGCGTGGCATTGTACGCTGGCAGCAGGCTGGCGACGGCGGCGATGATTATCACAAGCACAAGCCAGATCAGCGCGCCGCTGATGGAGAATGAGAAAGTGAGCGGCGTCTGGAAGAAAGCCATACCGACGCCATCGGAAATCGCTTTCGCCAGCGGCGCGGCGACGATCATCGCCAGCGCCCAACTCAGCGCACCGATAATGATCCCTTCGGTAACGACGATGTTCCACACGGCGCCATTCGAGGCGCCGATAGCGCGGAGGACGCCGATCTCGCGAGTGCGTTCGAGCACATTAATGCTCATCGTCCCCATCAAGCCCAACCCGCCGACCGTTGCCAGCAACAGCGCCATTGTCAGCAGAAATGCGATCAGAATATTGAAAAGGAGTTCATTCATCTGTCGGAGCAATGAAAGGGTCAGGGTTCCGCCCACGCGCATGCCGACCGATTTGTAGTGCGCTTCCAGTTCCTTCGCCACCCGCTGCTGGTTCGCGGCATCAGGCGGATCGATCTGTAACGTTACGGCAGCGGCGCGCCCGGTAAATCCGCGCATGCGTGCAAAGTACGGGTAGTGCGTATACAGGATCGCCTCCCCGCCAATGCCGCGCACAATGCCGACAACCTTCCATTCTGTTTCACGCCGGTTAATCTTCAGCGTCACCGTATCGCCAACTTTAATGTCAAGTTCGAGACCGAGCACACTCGAATTGATCACCAGCGCATTTTCGTCGTCGGGAAGCAGCCAGCGTCCTTCGAGGACAGTCGGAATAATCATGCGCGTCTCCGCAGGCACGGCGTACATCGTGAGCGCATCGCTTTCCGTGCCGTTGGGACGCACCCGGCGCACGGTATCGAACCCCCAGCTTTCGGCGGCGATGACGCCGGGGACCGCCAGCGCCTCGCGTTCAATCTGATCGGTGCGATAGAAGCCGCCAAAGATGGCAAGGATATGGAAATTGAAGTATTTCAAGGCATCGTCCAACGTCAGCAACAGTGAATTGCGCACGCTGAAGACCGACATAAAGATGGCGCCGGAGAGCGTGAGCGTTATCAGGGTCAACGCCAGCCGCCCTTTGCGGCGGAAGGTGTTGCGCAGCGACAGCATCAGCGGACGCGAAAGCCCATGGACGCGTTGCAGCAAACGATCGATGCGGCTGCGCCCAAAGCGCCCTTTGCCCAACCCATAGCCGCTGATTGCTTCATGCACCGTTACGCGGGCGCCGCGGAGAACCGGAACGATACCCGCGAGCAGCGGCACTATCAGACCGACGGCAATCATGAGCAGCCAGACCTCCAACGGCATCGCCAGGCTGGTCACGTCGGTGTTCATCGTTCCAGAAATAAGGATCGTCAGACCGGCGGCGACCAGGTATGCCAGCGGCATCGCCAGCAGCAGCGCCACCGCGCCGAGCAGCAGCACGCTCGCCAGATACATCGCCACAATGTCGCGCGTGCGTGCGCCAATCGCCTTCATCACGCCGATCTGCCGCACCTGCTGGGTTAGCAGCGCCGAAATCGTATTGATAACCAGGAAACAACTGGCGAAGAGCGAGAGTGCGCCGAGGAAGCCGAGCAGCAGGAACAACGGTTGCAACACCTGATGCACCGGATGGCGTCCCGGTTCCGGGAGATAGGTGAAGTAAACGGTGCGACCGCCGCTCTCGATTTTTTTCCGCACCAACGTCGCAACTTCCGCGATATGCTCCTTATCGAAGCGATCACCGGCCACGGTAATATTCAACTCGTCGTAGAACTCCGGTTGCCCAAGCCATTCAAGCGTTCCGAACGTTGCGAACGCATATGTCTGGTTATTCAGAATTGGAGGCGCAAGGTTAGGAGTTGCGACCGTTCCCGCGATCCGCATTCGACGCAGAGTTTCGTCGGGCAGCCGGATGGTGACAGTATCGCCAATGCTGGCGCCGGTCAGCGGCAGCGATGCGCGTTCGATGAGCAGGGTGCGGGGCGGCGGGGGCCAGGCGCCCTCGACGGGGAGGACCTTGTTGATCCGCATATCCTCAAAATCCCGCACAATATAAATCGTCATATCGCGCCACTGGTCCGGTCCGGTCTGAATGCGCACACCAATGGTGCGCCTGCCGACGGCGTCCGCCACGCCGGGGATTCGGCGCACGGCGCGCACCAACTCATCGTCGAAGGCGTCGGGGTAGATCGAAATGTCGGCAGGATTGACCGCCAGATATGCGGCGGTCATTTCGCGGGTCAGCAGTGCATTGGCGCCAGCGATTGCGCCAATCGCAAATACGCCGACAGCAATCGACAGCGCCACCAGCACGGTGCGCGTCTTATTGCTCCAGACATCGGCGAATACTTTACGCCAGCGCGGTCGTAGCATATGGGGTCTCCTCAACACGCATCCGCTGGTGAGACGAAGGGAGTGCGGCAAGAGTTGCGACGAGTTTTCGCACTCTCGCCTATTTGACGGCATACACCACGAACTCCCCCGCCTCTATGCGTCTGGCGCGGCGTTCAAGATATGCCCGCACCTCAGGAGAAGCAAGGGCGTCGTCACGCGCTGGCAGCACGACGTAACGAATTGGATGCTGATCCAGGTAGCGCGCGAAATGATCGGCGTTCTCCATGATGTTGCGCTGGAATGTCGCATCGAACTCGAACCAGGTCGCCGGTTGGCGCGCATAGAGGATCGTGTGCCAGTACGCCTCGGTCAGCACATAGCCGCGCGGCTGTTCGCGCAACACCCGCCAGACCGGCTCGTAGCTGCGGAGGCGCGCCCCTTCGACAGCGTAGTATCCGATGGTCACCAGGTTGATCACGGAAAAGAGCGCAATCAGATAGAACGCTGCACGGCGTTTCCACGCGAGCGGCAGACGAGTAATGCCAGCCGCAACGAGCAGCGCCAGCGGCGGCAGCGCCGGAATGATGACACGCGGACTGTTGCCGGAACCGGGAGTCGCTGCATACACCAGCAGCACAATCATGCCCAGACCCAGCCACGCCAGCAGCAGCGCCAGCGCATTGGCAGGGAAAGCGCCGCTGCGTGCGCCAATCACTGCGAGAGCGCCAATCACCGCCAGGGTCAGCAGCGCGCCATACCATGGGATGTAAAACAGCAACTCGAGCATCTGCGGCGCGACGAGACTGAATTGCTGAAGCGACAGCCCGCCCGTCGGCGCGCGCTCACCACGTCCCAGATAATGCCACCACACCCATGGCGACGCGATGAGCGCCGGACCGACCAGCGCAGCGAGAGTGTGCGTCCATGCGCTCCAGGCAACAGGCTCGCCCTTCCTCCACTGCGCCACAAACGACCAGGCGGCGGCAATGCCGACTGAGCCAAAGTAGAGCGCGAGCAGGTCGAGTTTCATCAACGCCGCCAGACCGCCGAGGATGACCGTGGCGACGGTGCGCTCCCGGACATACGCGAGCAGCGCAGCCGTCAGCGCTAGCGCCGAGAGCGCTTCGCTGTAGGCGACGGTCGCATAGTCGCGGAAGAGGGGGAAGCAGGCAAAAAACGCCGCAGCAATCAGCGCCTCGCGCCGGGTCAGCCAGAGACGCGCCAGCCAGTACGTGAGCAGCACGCCCCCCGCGCCTGCCAGCGGAACAACCAGGTGCAGCGCGGTGTACGAACGGGTTGCGAACCAGACCAGCGCAAAGATCAGCGGCGGAAGCGGACCCCACCAGCGGTGCAGCCCGCCCTGCGGGAAGCGATAGAGCGCCAGCGGCGCAAGCGACGGCGGATCGGGCGGGAAACCCTTGATGCGCTCGTAGGTGTCGGGAGCGCCGACCAGGAACGCCGGGTTCTCAACGATCAGAATGCCCCAGTGCATATTGCGCGGCGCATCACCGTACTGCGGACCGGTGAGCAACTGCACCAGCGCGAACTGACCTGCCAGCAGAGTCAGAAGGAAGGCATGCGAACGCACTATAGCGCGAATGCGAGTATGCCAGGGGTGGAGAATCGTGCCTGATGCGGGAGAGCTGAAATGGTTCATGGTTGTTTATGGCTTAGATGAGGTTTTTGAACCACAGAGACGCAGATCGTTGCGCTGCCTGGCGGCGGCGTTGCTGCGCCACGCTGGGCGACGTTGCATCGCAACGTCGCTACCTTCAACCCCTTCGCCTATGATACACTATTCACAAACACGCCTGTTCCAGAAAAGGACATTCATATGAACCTCCCGATCATCATCGTCGGCGGCGGACTTGGGGGATTATCCGCCGCCGTTCATCTGGCGGCGCGCGGTCGGCGCGTCGTGCTGCTCGAAAAGAATGAACGTGTCGGCGGCAAACTGAACCTGGTCGAAGCCGATGGATTTCGGTTCGATACCGGACCATCACTGCTGACCATGCCCTGGGTGCTGCGTTCGGTCTTCGCCGCAGCAGGACGGCGGATGGAGGATTTCCTGACCATCACGCAACTCGAACCGATTTGCCGTTATCGCTGGCTCGATGGTACGCAATTCGACGCCTATCAGAATCTGCCCCGTCTCGCTGAAGAGATCGCGCGCATCGAACCTGCCGATGTTGCAGGCTTTCTCCGTTTTCTCGCATATGCGGAACGCATCTACCGCGCTGCAGAAGGTCCGTTTCTGCTGCGACCGTTCGACGGCGTGCGCGATCTGCTGACGCCTGAGTTGTTCAGCGGGATGTTTCAGATCGACCCGTTTCGCACCGTTGACCAGGCGGTCCGCAGTTTCTTTCGCAGCCCGTATCTGCGCCAGGTGTTCAACCGTTACGCTTCGTACAACGGCTCGTCGCCCTTTCGGGCGCCAGCGACGTTCAACCTCATTCCTTATGTCGAGTTCGTCCAGGGCGCGTGGCATGTCTCTGGCGGGATGTACCAGATTGCGCGTGCGCTGGCGACGCTGGCGTGCGATCTCGGCGTGGAGATTCGCACCAGTGCGCCGGTCGAACGCATTGAGGTCAGCAATGGCGCTGCATCCGGCGTGGTTCTGCAAGGCGGCGCGCGGCTGGCTGCATCTCAGGTGATCGTCAACGCTGATCCTCGCTACGCCTATGCCAGCCTGCTACCCGGCGCCGAAAAGACCGCAACGCGCCTGGCGCGGCTTGAGTCGTCGTACAGCGGGTTTGTGCTGCTCCTGGGAGTCAATCGCATTTACCCGGAACTGGCGCATCACAACATTTTCTTCTCGTCCGACTATCGCGCCGAGTTTACGGCAATCGTCGACATGCACACACCCGCGCCCGACCCGACAATCTACATCTGTGCAGCATCGGTGACTGATCCATCGCTGGCGCCGCCTGGACATATGAACCTGTTCGTGCTGGTTAATGCGCCGGTGCTCAGTCCGCGCGTCAACTGGACGCGCGAAGCGACTGGTTACCGCAACCTGGTCCTGCACAAACTGGAGCGTATGGGACTGGAGGGTCTGAGCCAGCATATCGTGTTCGAGCAGATCTGGACGCCAGCGACGATCAATGAGCGGTACAATGCGCCTGGCGGCGCAATCTATGGATTGGCGTCGAACAATCCCTGGACGGCGTTTCTGCGCCCGCCGCTGCGCGCCCGCGAAGTGCGCGGCGTCTACTTCGTTGGCGGCGGCACCCATCCGGGCGGCGGCATTCCGCTGGTGCTCCTTTCGGGACGCGCCGTCGCCGAACGAGTTCTCGCCGATGCCGCCTGATATATCGTTAAGAAACGATTTAAGAACCTCTTGACTTATAGCGCATGGATGCTATCATGCAGTTAACACCCCAGGGAACGAAAAGGGCAACTGAACTTTGACAAACGGATCGATGATCCTGCGCGGCAAGCGGCGCTACCCACAGGTGTCAGGATGACGGGGGCGACCGTAAGTCGAGGGAAATGGCAGATCAGAAACGCCAGGGAGATCGACAAGCAAGCGCCAGGTGTTTGATGAAACACTGGATGCTGTGTGAGTCGGCGCAGGGTTCCAGCGGTAAAGCCCGCACTATCGCAGGGGGAATGAAGCGCGAAGTGCGTTGCGACCCCGACAGAGGAGCTGGCCGTCTGCAAAGCGCTGTCGCGGTAGCCGATCGGTAGATCCTGAAGTTGAAGTTCAGAACCTTTTCAGCGTCCCTGGGGCAATACGTTTCAGGGACCCTTCGCGGCATGTTGCGCGAAGGGTTTTTTTATGGCGCCATTCGCCATCCGCCATCCACCACCAGCGTCTGCCCGGTGATATACGACGCAAGCGGCGACGCCAGGAAGACAATCGCTGCCGCCACTTCTTCTGGACGCCCGATACGACGCAGTGCGATCACTTGTTGACCCCAACGACGCATCTCCTCCGGGATTGTCGCCAGCTGCGGCGTTTCGATGAGACCTGGTGCAACGGCATTGACCGTGATATTCCAGGGCGCCGCCTCGCGCGCCAGCGTCCGCACCAGCCCCAACACACCGCCGGTGGCCGCTGAAAAATCCGCCTGCTGCGGACCGCCTGCCAACCCGTGAAGCGCTGCGACGGCGACAATTCTGCCGTAGCGGCGCCGCATCATCCGGCGCAGCGCCGCATGGCAGACGTTCCGAGCGCCATCGAGATGCAACGTCAGCGCATCGCGCCACTGTGCGACGCTGATAGCGTCCATCGGCATGAAACGCATCGCTCCGGCGCAGAATACTATTGCATCCAGACGTCCATGCGCTTCAGTAACAGAACTGACCAGCGTCTCAACCGATTGTGGATCACGGACGTCAACCTGAAGCGCAATTACCTCGCCGCGCATCCCCTGGCAGTCGGAAACCGCCTGCAACGCCGCCGCTGCGTTCTGATAATACCCGGCAACCACCCTGGCGCCACGCTCCGCAAGCATCCTCACAACCGCCGAGCCTATCGCGCCTGATCCGCCGATAACAATTGCGACCTGATTGGTGAAATCCATTGCTGTTGCCGCGTCGCTTTCCGAACCTGATGCTATAGTATCATGCCATGCGTTGTTGCCCTGCGTTCGCGCATAGCCTGGCTGCCCCAGGCGCAGTGCGCTTCTCCCAGCAGCGGGCGCAGACCCGGTTTCGCCCCTGTCCCGCAGCGGAGCCGGTCGCCTTAGGGTCCGAGGCGTCGCTCTGCCGGTGCTATTTCGCCGATGGCGCGTTTTTCAGAGGGTGAGCCGCTTCTGAGTCGCCTCGCTGTAGCGTCGTTTCGTCCGTCTTCACGCGACACCCGCGTTGCGTTGCAACACAAATCCTGTTGCATACTCGTAGTATGCCATAGTACCTCTTCTCTATTGATTGTGTATCAATAAGATCATACGATGCATCGCGGAACGTGCGCACAAGCAGCGTCGCCGGGAAGTATGCTCTTAGAGCGCTGCAGCGCTCGCTCAATCGGGCGTTCGACCGGATCGGACCCGCGCGACGTGACGACAGGAGTACAGATCTTCCCGGACTTGCGACCTTACGCTATGAGAGGCGTCGCCATGAAAGCGCTTGCCAAATCAGCGATTCTGATCTTCATCCTCCTTCTTCTCACCCTGCTGGTAAACGGAACGATTGCAGCGGAGGAAAAGCCGCGCGAATTCCTGTCAGCCCAGGAAACATCAACACCTGCCGCCTCACCGGAAGAGGAAAAGCTGTATGAGTCACCGTCAGCCCAGGAAACATTAACACCTGCCGCCTCGCCAGGAGTCGAAGTCGATCCGACATCTGTGGTTCTAGAACCCGCAAGCGCTCCGACGTCACTGGCGTCGACGGCTGGTCTGCCCTGTCACCCCCTCCCATTCGTCTACACTGCCGACGTCCTCTACGGAAGTTTTGGACGACATCGTTCCGGCAACTGCCATCCAGTCAGAGAAGCAGCCAGGTTTCATTTGCTTGTGACCGGGCCGCACAGCCATCGAACACGCAACTGGTGTGAGAACCCGGATAATGCGTTTGTCGCCATCAAAGATCTCAGCCCGAACACGCAGATTCTCCTGTACCGCATGGGACCTGGTCAGTACATAACCAGCACATGGGGGGCGGTAGGCGATGGATGGGAGTGGATAAAAACCCATCATGGCAAGGGAACGCAGGACCGCTGGACGGCGCTAGGGATAGACTCAGGCGATTACCTGCTCAGTCTGAATTATCCTGTCGAACGCGCCATGGAAATTGGCAACAGGAACTGGCAGGAGTACTGGATCACCAGAAACTACGAAGACATCTGGGTTAAGCGCATCAATGGCATGAATGGCCGCGCGACCGATGGCATTTTTGCTGATGGTATGCAGTATAGCGTATCCTGGGCTAATGGCTGGTGTGCAGAGAGTGCGTATAACTACAGTGAACAGCGCTGTGCTCGAATGGATCACCCATCGACCTATTACCAGAACGGCGCCTACAACCATGCGCTTTGGCGTCAGCATTATGACGCATTTTTGGAGCGGGCCGTCTCATACTACCGGCAGCGTGATTTGCGGTTCGGACTCAATGCATGGAGAGTCGGTCCGCTGGAAATTGCTCTCTATCAGCGGCTGGGAGTGACAGCGATGGAAGAATGCGGGTTCTTATGCACGGGAAGAACTGATCTTCGCGCATGGACGCAAAAATTGCAGGCGCTCCAGCAAGCGACGAACTACGCGATTATTTCGGTCAACCTTCCCCCTGGCTACAGCGCCAGCAACGGTCCTGACGCTATGGAACGCACCTGGTGCGCAGACGGGGTGTGCCAGACCGGCTGGCGATGGCTATGGTACAGCCTGGGCAGTTACTGGTTGGGCTATGAGCCTCATCGCAGGAATGCGTACTTCTATTTCTCGCTCTGGGAGTACCGGGGCAGCTACTGGTTCGACGAATACGATCCGCGTTATCTCCATCTCGGCACGCCGTTGGGAGCGGCCAGGCAACTGACAAACGGCGTCTGGATCCGGGAGTTTGAGCGAGGATGGGTCGCGGTCAATCCCACGCTGCGCCAGGGTGATATTGCTATACCCTTTGGGAGAGCGCGCGTGCTTGAACATGAAAACTTCAAACGTCCTGAAGCGGCTCCCCTGGTTGATCGCTTTACGCTGGCGCCGCTGCAGGGCGTTGTGCTCCTGAAAGAAGATCATCTTCGCCCGCTATGCAAGACGCACCTGCCGCTTGTGGTCTCTCTCCGCTAATGCGCCATAGGCTGCCAGACCACCCTGCCCGGTCATCGTGGCAAACCGTCATCCCTCACAGGTGTAGAGTTTGTGGGGTGCGAGGGGTGGTTGCCGCATCCAACGCCTGTTGTTGCCCTCACCGCGACACGCCCGGCGTCTTCGTTTTGACGCCGAAAGCCGCTGCGTGGTTGCCGCATCCAACGCCTGTTGTTGCCCTCACCCCCAGCCCCTCTCCCGCGCTGCGGGAGAGGGGCGCGTTTTGGCGTCCTGATGCCTGAAGCGGGCGATTCAGCACGATGGCTCGCCAAAAAACTCTCCACGTGTGAGGACCGTCGCCTTCCTCCGGGTGACCATCGCCTCCTGGCGCAACCTGCGGTGCAACGCCCGGCGCCCGGGTATGGACGCAACGCCAGGTCTGCGTCCCATCCCGCAGCGGTGACGGTCACCTCACAGGAAAATCAACTATTGGACAATCTCGTGATCGGCGTTGGCTTCGACAGGCTCAGCCAACGCAGGTTGAGCCTGTCGAAGCCAACGCCAACCGCTCCAAAGGAGCAGGCTCGATTATCCAGGTTTTATGTAATCTCACTATCAGGCGGTTTAAGGATGCGGCTGTGGTACAATCATGCCCGCCATGTCCTCCTCATAGAGTTCAGGTTATGTTCGCTCTCGGAAGGGCGAATGCTGATGAACTGACGGCGCTCGGCGTGCATGCTGCTAAGACAGCGACGTCGAAAGGCGATCCGTTTCCGCGATCCTGATAGCGAATGCGTCACCGCCAACAGCATTACGGAGAAAACCAATGTCTCTGCCCCGCATTCAGGTTAGCACGAACCGACGCTTTCTCATGACCGAAAATGGCGACCCGTTCTTCTGGCTTGGCGATACCGCCTGGGAACTCTTTCACCGACTGAGTTTGCCGGAAGCTGAACATTACCTTGGGGTGCGGCGCCAGCAGGGGTTCAACCTGATTCAGGCAGTCGTGCTGGCGGAGCTGGACGGACTGCATACTCCCAACGCGCAGGGGCATACGCCGCTCCTTGGCGACGACCCGACCAGACCGAATGAGTTCTATTTCCGCCACGTGGATGCCATCATTCGCATGGCTGCCGACAAAGGACTCTACATGGGTCTCTTGCCGACGTGGGGCGACAAAGTCCATGGGCGCCTGTGGGGCATTGGACCAGTCATCTTCAATGTCGAGAATGCGCGTATCTACGGGCGATACCTCGGCGAGCGCTATCGGGACGATACGAACGTCATCTGGATCCTCGGCGGCGACCGTCCGGCGGCTGGCTACGAAGCGGTGTGGTCGGCGATGGCGGCGGGGATTGCAGAAGGATTGGGGTTCGCGCCATTCATTACGTACCATCCAACCGGCGGAATGAGTTCCTCGACCACGCTCCACGATGCTGAATGGCTCTCAATGAATATGCTGCAATCCGGTCATAGCCTGATGGATGCGCCGAACTGGGAAATGATCCGCGCCGATTATGAGCGCACGCCGATTAAACCGGCGCTGGACGGCGAACCAAACTACGAGCATCACCCGGTTGATCCGTATTTGCGATCCTGGAAACCAGAATATGGTCGCTTTACCGACTACGACGTGCGCAAACAGGCGTATCGGGCGGTGTTCGCGGGCGCCTGCGGACACACATATGGCAGTCACTCAGTCTGGCAAATGTGGTCGCCCAAATATGCGCCGATGAATTTTCCGTCGCCTGCCTGGGACGAGGCGATCTACGGACCGGGAGCGCGACAATTGATCCATCTGAAGAACCTGATGCTCTCGCACCCGTACTTCACTCGCGTACCCGCGCCTGACCTGCTGCCGGATGTGGCGCCCATTTCACTGCCTGTAGACCAGGACGATCGGATTAATCCCGTTCGCGCCGCGCATCCCGTTGCCACCCGCGATAGGGAAGGAACGTATGGACTGGTCTACTTCCCGCTGGCAGGTCAGTCACTGCGGGTAGATCTGCGTCTGTTGCGCGGAGAAGTCACCGCAGCCTGGTTCGATCCGCGCAATGGCGCGACATATCCTGTCGGGACGTATCATCGAGAGATTGCAACGTTCATCTCGCCAATCGGCGGACCGGATTGGGCGCTGATCCTGGAGGCAGAGCGCACTTTGAGCGAAGGTTAGCGCCGATGACGAGGAGGTATGCTTTTTTCCCCTCATCCCCCCAACCCCCTTCTTCCACGCTGTGGGAGAAGGGGGAGTCAGGGCATTCTGATGCCTGAAACGAGCGATGCAACACGAGGGCGCGCCTGAAAACTCTACCCTTGTGAGCTGCCGCCTTCTCCCACAAGGGGAGCAGGGGGAGTTGGGGCGTTCCGATGCATGAAGCGGCGGTCGCCTCTGGTCCTCGCTGTTTGCTTTTAAACCTGTGCTATACTTCCTGTGCGCTATCACATGCCTCGCTGTGTCCTTCGTTCCGTGCAATGTGCGGACACGACATTTCAGGAGGAGTTTCATGAAAAGACAGATTCTGACTATCCTGGCGCTCATCGCTGTCATCGCGGCGATCAGCGCCTGCGGCGGGACGCCCGCCGCACAGCCGACCCAGCCTCCCGCACAGCCGACCCAGCCCCCCGCGCAGCCAACGCAGCCCCCTGCCCAGGCAGAAGGGAAACTGGCGCAGATCCGGGCGGCTGGCAAACTCGTCGTCGGCACCTCGGCAGATTACCCGCCCTACGAGTCAATTGACGCTAACGGCAACTTTGTCGGCTTCGACATGGACCTTATCCGCGCCATTGGCGAAAAACTCGGCGTTGAGGTCGAAATCCGCGATATGCCGTTCGACTCGCTGATCGCATCACTTCAGGAGGGCAAGATTGATGCCGTGATCGCCGCTATGCAGGCGACTGCCGAGCGTGACGAGAAGGTCGATTTCACCATCCCCTACCGCATGACGAAAGACGCCTTCATCGGCGCTGGCGACTCCACGATTATCATGACCAAACCGGAGGATGCCGCAGGGCTGATTATTGGCGTCCAGACAGGCACCGTTCAGGAGGGCTGGATCCAGAAAAATCTGGTTGCCACGGGTCTGACGCCTGCGGATAAGGTTTTCAGTTACGAACGCGCTGACCAGGCGGCGCTCGATCTTGCCAGCGGACGACTCCAACTGGTGCTGATGGATGCCGAGCCGGCGCTGGAACTCGCCCAAAAGAATAACCTGAAGGTGCTGCTCGTCACCGAGACGACCGCTGAGGGCGGCAAGAGCATTGCTATCCCTGAAGGCGCCAGTGATCTCAAGGCGGAACTTGATGGCATCATTCAGGGATTGATCGACGACGGCACCATTAAGGCGCTGGAAGAAAAGCATGGTCTGCCATAGGCGATGGAATTGTTGCAGAACCTGCTGACGACCTTCAATTTCATCGTGCAGGGTTTGTGGGTGACCATCGGCGTGACAGCGGTGGCATTAACCGTGGGTCTTGCCATGGGGCTGGTCATGGCAGTTGCGCGCGTCTACGGTCACCCTGCTCTTCAAATCACGGTTTCCGCGTACAGCGTCGTCGTGCGCGCAGTGCCGGTGATTGTCATCATCTTTATTCTCTTCTTCGTCATTTCTCGTTATGTCAATCTTTCGCCTTTCTGGGCAGGCGCTCTGGCGCTTGGGTTCGCTTCGGGAGCGTATCAGACCGAGATTTTTCGCGGGGCGTTGCAGGCGGTGCCGCCAGGGCAGATGATCGCGGCGCGCGCGATCGGCATGAGTCGTTTACAGGCGATCCAGAGCGTTGTGCTGCCGCAGGCGCTGCGGCTGGCGCTGCCGGCGTGGGGTAACGAGGCGACGTTGGTGCTGAAGGACTCCACACTGGTGTTCGCCGTCGGCGTGCCGGAGATTCTGCGGCGCGCGCAGCAGGTCAGTGCGCGCACCTTCGAGCCGTTCCTCGCCTTTGGCGTCGCGTTGCTGCTCTACCTGGCGCTGACGCTGATCACTACTCAGGCGCTCCAGTGGCTCGAACGTCGGTATCGGTTGC
>JAUQOW010000357.1 GCA_030550675.1 Chloroflexota bacterium | reverse complement strand
ACCAGGCTTTTCCCAATGCCGCCCTTCGCTCCGGCGACGGCGATCGTCACCTGGCGCGCCGCAAGTCGTCTGGCGACTCCGAGTTGCTGCGCGATCCAGGCTGCCAGAGTTTCAGGGTCGCGCGCCGTAGCGACTGCCAGCCCCGCATCGGTGAAGTCGCCAGCGTGCACTACACCAATGCTCTGCAGCCCGATCAACACCCGCACGCCGCGCGCCTGAGCCACGTGAATGGTTTCCCACAGGTCGGCAATTGTGCCGCGCGTGTCTTCCAGGTATACCACCGGCGGCGGTTGCTCACCGGCGACCAGGGTGCGCACACGCGCCAGATTCGGCGCCGGGAAGGGAAGAATGCCGTTGTAGCCGCCAAGCGCCTCGATCAGCCCTGGCGTGTTTGTGACCAGTAAGAGTTCGATTGCCATGGAGCGCTCCTTGTGATTGAACATCAGGTTCTAGAGCCGACCTTTGCCCCAGGCGCCCTGGACGGGATATTTCCGCTCGAGACGATTCGCGGCGGGATTGAAGGCGAACAAGGTGTTGTACGGCAGCGTCTCGCCCGCCTGACTGCCGCTGGTGACGATGACCTCGATCATCTGCCCGACACGCCGCCGTCCGCCGTAGTTGCCGATGTGCAGTGCAATCAATGGCACAGCGCCGCTCGTCATCAACCCGCGCACAATCCCCGGCGACGCCAGTCCGTCGAGGGTGGCGAACCGCTCCAGATTGCGCAGCGCAGTGAGGGCATCTGGAGCGTGGATCGTGCAGATGCCGGGGTGACCGGTCGTAGCGGCTTCGAGCATCGCCAGCGCCTCAGGACCGCGCACTTCGCCAAGGACAATCAGATCAGGGCGCTGGCGGAGCGCAAGGCGCACGCAACTGGCAAAACTGCTGCGGCTGCGCAGCACCTCCACTGCCATGCCATCAGGCGGCAACGGCAATTCGCGCGCATCTTCGATGATGATGACGCGCTTTTCGGCGGCAATCGCCTGAAGCAACGCCGCCATGAGGGTGGTCTTTCCGCTGCCCGCGCCGCCAGCGATCAGCAGCGAGACGCCGCGTCGTATGGCTTCGAGCAGCAGTTCGGCGGCTTCGCGCGGAAGGATACCCGTCTCGTGTTGCACCAGATTGTCGATGGTCCGCCAGCGCGCGGGGAGCACACGCACGGCGACTGTAGCGCCATCCGGCGTGTACGGCGGACGGGTGACAGCAAACCGCAGCCGTCGGTCGGCAGTGCCGTAGAGCGCGTGAACGATCCTGCCGTCGTCGCTGCGCCAGTCATCGGGATGATCGGCAGTGACGAAGCCAGCCCGCAACAGCAACTGGCGCTGTGTCCAGCGCAACCACTCGTCACCGACGCGAACGCTAGTGTCGGTGCGGTTCCCGTCCTCAACGACCACCATCGCGCGGTCCGGTCCGTCGAGAAAGATGTCGGACACGCGCGATCCAGGGCGCAGCCAGGAGTCGAGCGGACCGTACCAGGCAATCTCCGCCCATTCCGCAACGGTGTATCCCTCGCCAAGACCAGCGCGACGCATCGTTTCAGCAACTGGTCGCTGCCAGTCGCTCAACCGCCCGGTCTCCTGGCAAAACCGCAGTTCTGCAAGGCGTTCGTCGGGTGAAGGCGTGGCGTCGGATTCGCCATCCAGACGTTCCTTAAGAGACTGTGTTTCGTTTTCCTGGCTGTTTTTGGCGACAAAAAGACCAGTCATAGAAATGACTCCTGTGCTTTATAGCGACGGCATCTGCCAATGATGGGTGGAACGCAGATTATTCGTCGGAGGAGGATGCGGCTGGCGCGCCGGGAATCGGCGCAGTGACGCCAGGAACCGGCGCTGCCGCGCCGGAAATCTGTGGCTCAATGCGCAGCGTCTCGGTGACGGGGCGTGTCAGGTCAGGCAGAATGACCTGGGCAGCATCGAGGCGATCCATATACTGCAACGGATCGCTGGTTGCGCCGTAGCGCTCCGCCCAGAGCGCCACATTCGCCGCCTGGAGCGCGCGCAGCGCATGCGCCTGCGCGGGGGTCATCTCCAGGTATGCGACATCTTCCTCAATGTACAGAATGGGAATGCCAGACATCCAGCGGCAGGCATACGCTCGCGCGCCTTCCTGCATCACCAGCGGAGTCGTCGGAACGCTCAGCACAGTCCCTAGTGACACGTCCGCCCGCGCCCGGTCGCACAACGATGGGTCGCTGGCGATGAACCCGATGTTCAGCCGATCGCGATCGCTGACCGGTCCCACGCCTGTCAGCGCGAACGGCGCCGGAACCATGTTCCGTTCCAGCTTGCGTCCGTTGGGATACACCGGCTCATCCGGAGGGTTCGGCGACAGCATGCCGGGTTGCAGCAGATCGTTCACGCCAATCTGCCGGGTGGCGTACTGCCCGATGACAGCGTTCGGATCGGCGACTCCTGTCACCTGCACTGGACGGTGCAACGGCAATTCGATCACAGCGAGATCATCAGCAGTGATCTGTTGTCCGTAGGCCACATTGCGCGCGGCAATGACCACCCGCTCGGTGCGACGGCTTTCTATGTAGCCGTAGGCGGCTGCGGCGAGGGATGCTGCAATGCCGAGAATGAGCAACAGCACCGGCGCGATCTGCGACTTTTTGGGCGTGAGCGCACTGCTCAGCGGCATCGAGAGACTTGAGGACATGGTGTTCTCCTTATTTTGTCATTGTGAAAGCCTATGGACTCAGGGCATCAAGCGTCGCCGCCGCCGTAATGAGCGGACGATACGGCGCATATCCCAGGAGACCGAAACCGGTCAGCGTCGGGCGCACTTCGGCGCATACCGCCGGTTGATCGAAGGTCAGAGTCTGCCCGTTATCGAAGCGGCACAAACCGCCCTGCGGCAGAACGCGCCACGTCACGCGCTGCGCCAGCGTCTCCGGCGCCTCGGCAAGCCCCAACACCGTTCCGAGATTGCGCACGAATGTCTGTTGCGCTGTCTGCACGGCGCGTTCCTCATTGATGCGTCGCTCATTGCGCGCCAGGCGCTCGTAATCGAACAACTGCACCGCCGAGCGCGTCGCCTGCTGAAGGGCATCCTCCATGTGCGCCACCTCTAGCTGACGTTCACTGAACTCGATGACCGTGAACATAAACGGGGTCAGAAACGCCATGAGCAACGCGATGAATACCAGTGATTGCCCGCGCTCTGCGCGACGAAGGCGAGACAGACACCTGACGCGCGATGTGTCCTTTTGTCGTTCCATACGTTTCTCCAGGTTCATTCTTGCGTGTCCTGCTCGGCTGCGCGCGTGGCGCTGCGATTGACGCGAATGTCGGTCAGTCCGGGAACCGGGGTCCAGACCTCTGCCTGATACTGGATCGTTACGGTGATGTCGCTATAACGCCGACACGGATTGGTTGCACAGCGCGCCCGGATTGTGGCGCCCTGCGGACTGGCGAAGACGCTGCCAGAGAATGCTGTGCGCGCTGCGTCCGCCACCGGTCCTGGAGCAGTTGCCAGCGGATAGTCGCGGTCATACGCCATGCCCCCGGTTGAGCCGCGCAGCGCCGCCTGATGCGCCGCCGCCCGCGCCGCCTGGTTCACGGTGTAATGCGCGCCAATCGCCTGAATGGCCGCGACTCCGCCGAAGATGATGGTCAGCAGAATGGTGAGCACGATCGCCATTTCGATGATCGCCTGCCCGTGGCGGGGTCCTCGTATGCGTCTGTGGGTGACGATGGATGCGGGTTTGATCATGCTAATCCTCCTGGAGGAGTGCTTCCTTCTTTTGGGCGCCCACAGGGGGGCGCCCCTACGCCCCTTGCCCGTGGCGGGCGCCCACAGGGGGGCGCCCCTACGCCCCTTGCCCGTGGCGGGCGCCCACAGGGGGGCGCCCCTACGCCCCTTGCCCGTGGCGGGCGCCCACAGGGGGCGCCCCTACGCCCCTTGCCCGT
>JAUQOW010000356.1 GCA_030550675.1 Chloroflexota bacterium | reverse complement strand
CCAGCGCCGCGCGATCACCGCGCGGGACATGCAGCGCGCCATCGCCGCCGGTGATCTCGCGCAGCGCCGGAAGGTCGGGACATACGACGGCGCGTTCCATTGCCATGTACTCGAACAGCTTCAGCGGTGAGGCGGTCACATCAGTGACCGTATCAGGAATGACCAGAATATCAGCGGCTGCCAGGTAGAGCGGCACACGATCCTGCGGCTGCACGCCGGCGAACGTCACCCGGTCGCCAATGCCGAGGCACTGCGCTCGCTCGATGAGCGCCGCACGCTCCTGGTCGCGCCCGCCGACCAGGATCAACCGCGCGCCGGGAACATCTGCCATCGCATCAAGCAGCAAATCAACCCCACGGTACGCGAAGGTCAATCCGGCATAGACAATAGTCGGTTCGTCGGGCAGTCCAAGCGCGCGCCTGGCGGCGTCGCGATCCTGCGGCGCATAGCGCGTCTCGTCGTATGCGTCGGGCAGCACTGCCACCTCGCGCGGGTCGCGCAGCCCAAGCGACGCCAGCAGATCGCGGAACGCAGCCGTCAGCGATGTGAGCGCCGCCGGTTGCGTCAGCGTCAGGCGGTCGATCAGGTGCAACAGCGGTTGCGCCCAGCGCTCTTTCGCGCGCGATGGGTTCCGGCTCTCCAGATCGTGGACTTCATATACGACACGCACACCAATCAGACGCGGCGCCAGCAGCGCGAGCCACAGCGCACAGATCACCTCGCGCACATAAATGACATCGAATTGGCGGCGTTGCACCAGTCGCAACCCGATCAACGTTGCCAGCGCCAGCCACGCATAGACGCTGCGCTCAGCGTAGTACCAGAGGGTCGAGCGATGAAACCGTGACAGGCGCCCGATCCCGATGCGCGGCAGGTGAAGCGCCAGCCCGTCGAAGGCGCTGGGACCGGCTTCGACGCGCGGCACGATTGCCAGCGTGTCCGGCGCCAGCGCCTTGAGCGCCCGCAGCGTTGCGTAGGTCTGCACCGCATTGGCAGAACGCAACCGCAGACTGTTGGGATAGGCGACGTAGCAGATGCGCATAGCGTCACCTGGCAGGCGCCGTCGCGCCTTTGCCCGACAGGAATGGCTCATAGAGGCGCAAGAGTTGTCCGGCGATCGCATGCGAAGTGAACGCGGCTGCCATCGCAGGTCCTCGCCGCGCATATGTTTCCCACAGTGATCGGTCGCTCAACAGGCGCACCAGCGCTGCGCCGATCGCCTCCCCGCTGCGTGGCGCCACGACGATCCCGCAGTCTGCGGCAGCGACATAATCACTGACGCCAGTTGTGGACGTGACGATCGGCGGCGTACCGACCGCTGCCGCCTCGACCACCACGCGGCTGAACGACTCGGCGACTGACGGAACAACGGCCACATCAGCGGCTGCCAGGTGGGTCATTGTTTGGTCGTGGGGAATGCCGCCGGTGAAGGTCACCGCCGATGCGACTCCCAGATCCTCTGCGCGTCGCTTCAGGTATGCGCCATAGTCGCCAAACCGTTGCGTGCGGCGGTTTGGTCCCACAATCAATACCTGCGGATCGATGCCTCCTGCACGCACACAAGGAATGGCTTCCACCAGATATTCGATCCCCTTGAACGGGTGAAGACGATTCAGACTGACAACGATCGGACGGGAGAGATCGAGGTGATAACGTGCGCAAATGTCTTTTCTGCTCTGCTGACGCAACGTTTCGATATCTGTGTCAGGACGGGGATAACTATCGGCAGTGATATTGTAAGGAATCGCAGCCACTTTTGCGGGTGGAGCGCCCAACCGTACTGCCAGCGAGCGGATCTGCGGCGAGTCGGCGCGCAGCGCATCGGCGCGTCGGAACACAAATGGGATCAATGTGCGCACTGCGAGAAAACGAGCATACCCGTAATCGAACTCTGGCACGCTCATAATATCGGCGCCAGGCAACGTGACAGCGAGCGGCGGGTGGATCGAACGCGGCATGAGGGCGGCGACCAGACCGAGCGGAAATGCGGTCTCGACATGCACGAGATCATAGCGCCGGGTTACAATGAAACGATAATAGTGCGCAATCGCGCCTGCAAGATATGGATAACCGGTCAAAAGCGTCAGCGCGCGGTTGAGGCTTTTCAGCGTTATACTGGAGCTGACTGGCAGGCGATGAACGACAATCCCCTCCTGAGTCTCGCTGGTCAGGCGTCTGATGCCGGAAGCGAGCGTGATCACCTCAGCGTCAATGCCATATTCACGCCAGGCATGAATGACTTCGGCGTGGATGCGGTTTCCCATCAATGCTGTATCGTAGCGTGGGATGAAGTACAGGATTGTCATGACGTATGTGTATTCCTGAGTTCGGATGGCGCTGACAGAGCCACGCCCGAAACCATTATGGCTGGCTATGGCGCGCTGGAGCGACCGATTTCCCTATTTGTTCTCGCCTTGTTCAAGTGTACCATACTCTCCTGAATACATTGATTTGTGTGTAGAAGCAAGGTAATCGAAGCGTTATGCCCTTTTGCTACAATAACGTGTGAGATGCTCTGCCGAGAGAGGCGGGCATCTCGGACCAGGACCACGATGTCACAGGTGCGACAGGAATGGATATCGAATCGCTCCGTGCAGAGAATGAGGCTCTTCAGGCTCGAGTGCGCGAGCTTGAGCGCATATTGCAGAGCGTGCCGTTCCAGGACTCTCCTGCCTCTCCGCCTTCTGCGTCTGATGATGATTACCTGGTTGCGCTTCACGAGACTGCACTGGCGATTATGAGTCGCCTCGACCTGCGCGATGTTCTCGAAGCGATTATGCTTCATGCGACTCGTCTGGCGGGCGCAAGCGACGGGTACATCGATCTGCTGTCGCGTGACGGAACGCAACTGGAGATGCAGGTTGGCATCGGATGGCATGCCGCGCATCGTGGTGGAACGATCGGCATTGGCGAGGGGGTCAGCGGCAGGGTCTGGCAAACCGGCGAACCCATGATCGTCCGGGACTATCGTGCATGGGAAGGTCGCATTCGTTCGATGGATACGTTAAACCTGGGAACGGTTGTCGCCGTGCCGCTGAAATCGGGATCGGCCGTCATTGGAGTACTGGGCGTCTCGTACCGAGAATCGTATCATCCAGCCGCCGAGACGGTTGTGAACCTGCTGATGCGCTTTGCCGAACTGGCAGCGATCGCCATTGATAACGCCCGTCTCTACACAACGTTGCAGGAAGAACTGGCGGAACGACGCCGGATTGAAGCCGAACTGCGTGAGAGTGAACAGCAACTGCGCCATCTGTACGCGGTAACCCGGCGTCAGGCTCAGGAGCTGCGCCTGATTGGTCAGGTGCGCGAAGCGATTGCACGTGAAATCGATCTGCCCGCTCTCTTCCGCACCGTCGTTGAGTCGATTGCAGCGACGTTCGGATATACGCTGGTCTGTATCTATCTGCGCGATGGCGATGACCTGATTCTCCAGCATCAGGTCGGCTATTCGAGTCAGATAGAACGCATTCCGCTCGGCAAAGGGGTGATGAGTCGCACCGTTCTCGGCGGCAAGCCGACTCTGGTCGCCGATGTGCGCAGCGACCCCGATTTTATCGGGGCGGTGCCCAACATCGTATCGGAAGTCTGTGTGCCATTGCGCGACCAGGATCGCGTTATTGGAGCGCTTAACATCGAGAGCATCGATGGGGTGACGTTGACGGAGGACGATCTCCGCCTGATGATCGAGCTCGCCGGGCACATTAGCGTCGCCATCGAGCGCGCCCGGCTGTATGAGCAATTGTGGCGTCGTGTGCAGCAACTCGATGCGTTGTATGATACGATGTCCGACATCACCGGCAATCTGGAGCGCGACACCGTATTGAAGGCGATTGTGGAACGCATGGTGGCGCTCATGCGCGCGACGCATGGCATTATTGCGTTGTACGATTCAGCGCAAAACAATTTGCGTATTCACTATAGCA
>JAUQOW010000355.1 GCA_030550675.1 Chloroflexota bacterium | reverse complement strand
ACGGTTTTGGCGCCGCCGGAATAGCCAGCGTACTGGTGCGGCTCGACAACGCCAGTCGCCAGCAGCAGATCGGTTTCGACGCAGTGACGGTTGATCACCAGCGGAATGCCGTCAATGGTTCCGAGATCGACAAGACCGCCGGGATCGAGGGCGTTATGGTCGATGATCCGATAACGTGAAACGATTGCCGCTCCAAGTTTGGCGAGGCGTTCGGCGGGGGTTGAGGGACGGTGCAGACCGGTGGCGCAGATCAGGGTGATGTCGTCAGGGGCGACGCCGCACTGTTCGAGTTCGTTGAGCAGGCCGCCGACGAGCCGCTCGTCCGGGCAGGCGCGCGTCGCGTCGGTGAAGGCGATAGTCACGCGCATGCCGGGACGTGCGAGGTCAGCAAGGCGCTGCCCGCCGATGATCTGGACGTCCGGTTGCGGCGCTGCGGGTTCGCGGTTGATGGCGCGCGCGACGCGCCAGGACGGCGGAAATTCCTCCGGGTCGTTCATGGCGTTCTCCATCAATCGGGCCAGTCGACGATGACAAAGACGCTGTCGCCGTCGATCCTGGTCTCGTAGGTCGGAATGCGGATGCCGACCGGCGGGACGATGGCTTTCCCGGTGCGAACGTTGTACGTCCAGCCGTGCCACGGGCAGGTGACCGTATCGCCAATGAGCACGCCGGACGAGAGCGGTCCGCCTTCGTGACGGCACGAATCGCTGAAGGCGTAGATCGCGCCTTCGACGTTCGCCAGGGCAATCGGCAACCCGTCGATTTCGACGTAGATCATGCGACCGGGCGGGATGTCGCTGAGTGCGGCGACGCGGACGATTTCACGAGCCATACGGGGGTATTGTAGCATGCGGGCAGGAATGGTGTATAATAAGAAGGTGCACAGGTAGAGTAGAGCCGTTGCAATGCAACGGCGCAACAGAGCGAAGCCGTTGCATTGCAACGGCGCAACAGAGCGAAGCCGTTGCAATGCAACAGCGCGACAGAGCGAAGCCGTTGCAATGCAACAGCGCGACAGAGCGAAGCCGTTGCAATGCAACGGCGCAACAGATCGAAATCGTCGCACCGCAACGGCGCAACGTTACGCCGTCACCGCCACATACGGGGAGGTCGCATAGTGGTCTAGTGCGCGGCACTGGAAATGCCGTAGGGGGTAACCCCCCCTCGCGGGTTCAAATCCCGCCCTCCCCGCCAGCAGGGGCGCCTGCGAGGGGCGCCCCTTTCCGCGTTCTGACGCTGGTTGTTGCCCTCAACCCCAGCCCCTTTCCCGCGCTGCGGGAGAGGGGAGTGTGTGGGCGTGCGGATGCCTTCTTTCCCCTCTTCTCCCCTGCCCCCTTCTCCCACCAGGGGAGAAGGGGGAGTCAGGGCATTCTGATGCCTGAAACGAGCGATGCAACACGAGGGCGCGCCTGAAAACTCTACCCTTGTGAGGAAGGGGGAGTGGGGGCGTCCCACTGCTCAACGTCACGGCTGACCAATCGCCACCGACGCGGTCATATTCCAGCGCAGGCGCGCATCGTGCTGGTTGGGGGTGATGATCACGCGATAGACGATGTCCCCCTGGCGGTTCTCGCCGAGTTCGCGGATGCGCGTCACGCGCCCCTGCATTTCAACGCCGGGCAGCGCGTCGAAGGTGATGGTTGCCGCTGCATCAGGCTGCACTTTGACAATGCTCAGTTCGGTCAGGTCGGTCGTTTCGATCTGCCAGGCGGACGGATCGCCGATCGTGATCAGCGTTGTGCCAGGCGTCACGTATTCGCCCGGTTTGATGTTGACCGCAGCGACCAGGCCGCCGAACGGCGCGCGCAGGGTCATTTCGTCGAGTTGCGCCTGAGCGGCGAGCAGGGCGGCGGTGGCGCGGCGCACCTCGGCTTCCGCTTCGGCGATCTGCGCGGCGGTCGGTCCAGCCTTCAGGCGCGCCAGATTTGCCTGCGCTTCCGCCAGCGCCGCCTCGGCGACGGCGATAGCGCCAGCGCGCTCTGCGCCGCGCAGTTTATCGAGGCGCGCCTGCGCATCGGCGACGTCGGCGCGCGCCGCCGCGAGTTCGTCCCTGTTCGTGCTGCGCAGCACGCGGTCGTATGCCGCCTGCGCTTCGACCACGCGCTGCTCGGCGGCGCTGACGCCGACCGCCTCCGCCTGACGAGCCGCGTCGTATGCGACGCGCGCCTGTTCGACGCTGCTCTCGGCGCTGCGCAGCGCCGTTTCCGCCTGCACAAACGCATCGTAGAACTTTCGCTTCTCGGCTTCGTTCAAGCCGTACCCCAGCGTTGGGTGCTTGCCGTCCGCCTGGACAGCATCCCACTCGTTTTTGGCGACCACCCATGCCGACTGAGCGCGGGTCAGCGCTTCAACCGCCTGCTCCATCCGCAAACGGGCGTCGGTCTTGGCTGCTGAGAGGCGCGCCTTTTCGGCGTCGAGCGTGGCGCGCGCTTCGTCGAGGCGCGCTTTCGCCTGAATGACTTCGGGTCGATTTTCGGCGCGCTCGAGTTCTGCCAGGCGCGCGCGCGCCTGCTCAAGCCGCGCTTCGGCTGCCAGAATGTCGCGGTCGGTGACGCTGCCGCGCACCTGCTGCAACTGCGCTTCAGCGCGTCGGACCTGCGCTTCAGCAGCCATGATCTCCTCTTCGGTCGGTCCTGCTTTCAAGCGCGCCAGCGCCGCCTCGGCGCGCGCTTTATCGGCTTCCGCCTGCGCCAGCAGCGCCTTCTGCCGTCGGGTGTCGAGCCGGAGCAGCGCCTGTTGCGGCTGCACAGTGTCGCCTTCCCTGACAAGCACTTCTGCAACAACGCCGTTGCTGTTCATCGCCAATGCGGCGCTGCGCACTGGAACCACGCGCCCCTCGGCAACCACCCGCTCATCGGCGCGCACTGGCGGAATGGGGGTGGGTTGAGCGGTTGTCGCCTGTCCGCCGCAGCCGGTCAGCGCCAGCAGCGCCGCCGCTGCGACAATCGTCTGTTTGATGGAAAACCGGACCATGCGCCTGCCTCTCTCTCTGAGACGCATATGAAGAACCTACGACGCGCTGGCTTCCGCCGCGCGGGTGTGTGCATCGCGTTCGCTGGCGACGAGATCAATGGCCTGGCGCGTCGCTTCCGACTCCGCCAGCAGCGTGTGAAACTCCTGCCGGTCGAGCACGGCGACTTCGCAACCGGTGGCGAAGCTGGCGCGCACGCTGGCGGTGCGCCTCCCTTCGCGCAACAGACCAATTTCACCGAAGTAGGCGCCGCTGCTCAAATGGTTCACAATAATCTCGCCGCCGTCGGGATGCTCGATGAAGACCTCGACCTCGCCTTTGGTGATGATGTAGAAGTTATCGGCGGGTTCGCCCTCCTCGAGAATGATCGCGCCGGGGGCATAGGTGTGGATTTCGGCGTGGCGCATCACCCATCCCAACTGATCGAGCGTCAGGGTGGCGAGCGCCCGCGCGACGTACTCATTGACGATCCGCCCGTCGGCGATGATCACTGCCCGGCTGACCCGCCGCGCCATGTCGCTGTCGTGAGTGACCATCAGAATGGTTTTGCCCTGATCGACCAGCCGCTCGAACAGCGCAAACACCTGCTGCGCCGTCTTCGAGTCGAGGTTGCCGGTTGGCTCATCGGCGAGAATGATCGGCGGGTCGTTGGCAAGCGCGCGGGCAATGGCGACGCGCTGCTGCTGCCCGCCGGAGATGGCGGCGGGGAGCTTGTGCGCCTGATCGGCCATGCCGACCTGGTCGAGCAGCATCATCGCTCGTTCGCGCCGTTCGCGCGGCGTGAACATATTGCAGAAGTCCATCGGCAGCATTACATTTTCGACCAGCGAGAGCGCCGGCAACAACTGGAAGAACTGAAAGACGATGCCGACATTGCGCCCGCGCCAGACCGCCATTTCACTCTCGTTCAGGGTATGCACGGCGGTGTCGCCGACGAACACCTCGCCCGACGTCGGTCG
>JAUQOW010000092.1 GCA_030550675.1 Chloroflexota bacterium | reverse complement strand
GTACTCGACGTTTCAGGGAGCATGGAGGATGAGCAGCGGCTGGAACAGGCAAAAGAGGCGTTGCGCATCTTCGTCGAACAGTTGCAGGACGACGACGGGTTCGGGTTGACGATCTTCAGCGATCAGGCGACCGTCCTGACGCCGGTCTCGCCAATCGGTCCCAAGCGCGCTGAGGTGCTCAACCGCATCGCAGGATTAACGCCGCGCGGCGCGACCCGTCTGCTCGACACAGTGGTAGAGGCGTATCAGGAGATAAGCGCCAGTCCGCCTGGTCAGCGCATCCGCGCAGTTGTAGTGTTGACTGACGGGCTGGACAACCGAAGCCAGCGTTCGGCGCAGGACGTGCTGAGTCTGATCAGCCAGGACCGCGAAGGATACAGCATCAAAGTGTTCACGGTTGCGTTTGGCGGCGATGCTGATGTAAACTTGCTGAAGGACATCGCCAATGCGACCGGGGCGAAGAGTTATGTCGGCAAGCCCAGCGAGCGCGGCAGCATTGAGCGTATTTATCAGGACATTGCAACGTTCTTCTGAGGCGAGGTCGATCATATGAACACGACGATCATCCTGTTTGCGGCGCGCCAACCGCTGGCAATCATCGTCCTGGTTGTTGCGGTCATCGCCGGGCTGACCATCGCGCTCTGGCTGCTTCCGCTCGGTCTGCTTGCGTATGCGCTAATGATCTTCTTCGCCCTGCGCGACCCGGTGCTGATCGACGCAGCGCGTCGTCCGCCGCCAACGCCGCGTCCGCGCCTCACCAGCCCCACATTTCGCGCGCAGATCGAAGCGATTGAACGCACCCAGCAGGAGATCGCCCGCAGCGCCGCACAGGCTGGCGGTCCGCTGGCGCGGCTCCTGCTGCCGATCGCCGACCAGGGGCGCGAACTGGTGGAGGAAGCATACATTCTGGCAGAGAAGGGACAGATCATCGAACGCTACCTGGCGTCTGTTGATCGCCGGAGACTCGAGCAGGACGTGGCGTCCATCGACCAGCAAATGCGCGCTATACAGGATCCATACACCCTGTCGCAACTGGAGGAAACACGTCGGGCGCGGCTGGAAAAAATCCAGAATGTGCGCGACCTGGATACCTACGTCGCGCGTATCAGTGCACAATTACAGAACATCAGCGCCAGCCTCGACAACGTGCTGGCGGAAACGGTGCGTCTGCGCACTGCCGACGCTGCCAGCGCCAATAGCGCAACCAGTCAGGTCGCACGACGCCTGGCGGATCTAAAGTCAGACATGGACGCCTTCCAGGCAGTGCTCGACACCGCCCTGGCGCGCAGCGGCGCAGTGTAGTAGGGGCGTGCCGGCGGCACGCCCGCGCCGCTGGCACGCCCGTGTCGGTGGCGCGCCCACAGCGGGTGGATGGTTAGTAGGGGCGTGCCGGCGGCACGCCCGCGCCAGTGGCACGCCCAAAGCGGGTGGACGGTTGCACGGGGGTGCGTCCACAGCAGGCGGCAGAGCGGAGCGCACCATTGGTGTCCCACACCACGCAGAGCCGTTGCATCGCAATAGATCCATACGTCCAGAAATTCAGCGTATTCGTCCGCGAATGTGATGAACGCCGCAGCAACGGCTCCGCACGCGGAGAGATTCTTGTTACGAGGAAGATGCGATGCGATCTTACCCATCACTTGTCCTCCTGATCATCGTTGGACTGATCGCCTCAGCGTGCGGCGATCTGACCGGCAGCGGCGGCGCGCCCGCTAATGCCATCACCATTACCATCACCTACAGCCCTGAGAAGGACGAGTGGCTGAAGGATCGCATCGCCGCCTTCAATCGCTCGCGCGCACAGGTCAATGGGCGCCCGGTCATCGTCGAAGGGATCAACAAGTCGAGTGGCGCGGCGCGCACCGAGATCAAAAATGGCCAGTTGAAGACCACCATCTGGTCTCCCTCGGCGTCAACCTGGCTGGAGGTGTTGAAGTACGAAAGCGGCAATCCGAACGTGGCCGTCTCGAGTCAACCGCTGGTTCTGACGCCGGTGGTCATCTCGATGTGGCGCCCGATGGCGGAGGCGATGGGTTGGCCCGACAAGCCGATTGGCTGGTCGGACATGCTGGCGTTGATAGAGAACCCGCAGGGATGGGGCGCTTACGGGCATCCTGAGTGGGGGCGCTTTAGCTGGGGGCATACTGACCCGGAGATCAGCACAACGGCGCTTTCGACGCTGCTGGCGGAGTTTTACGCCGCCACCGGAAAACAGCGCGACCTGACCGTCGCTGATATTCAGAAGCCAGAGAGCCAGGAGTTCATCCGCAAACTGGGGCAGGGCATTAAGCACTACGGCTACAACACTCTTGTCTTCAGCGAGAACATGCGGAAATTCGGGATGGGTTACATTTCGGCGTTCCCCATGGAGGAAGTCACGCTGATCGACTTCAACAAGAACAAAAACCCGCCGACGCCGCTGGTGGCGATCTATCCGCGTGAAGGGACGTTCTGGCACGACAACCCCTTCATTATCATGGCGAGCGCCTCAGAGCAGGAGCAGCGCGCCGCAGAACTGTTTTACGATTTCCTGCTCACCGAAGAGAGCCAGCGCCTGGCGATGAGTTACGGGTTCCGTCCGGCAAATGTGAATGTGCCCCTGGCGGACCCGATCAGTCCAGCGTATGGCGTGCAACCGCAGGGGGTTCAGAGTGTGCTGCCCGTCCCTCCCGCTGAAGTGATCGTCGCTGCCAAGAACGCCTGGTCGCTTAACCGCAAACGCGCCGATATCCTGATCGTCGTTGATGTCTCCGGCTCGATGGAGGGCGAGAAACTGGAAGCGGCAAAAGCCGGTCTTGGAACCTTCCTGAGCCGCATCCTGCCGGATGATCGCGTCGGTCTGGCGACCTTTTCGACCGAATCTCGTCTGGTCGTACCGCCGGCGCCGCTGTCGGAGGTGCGTATCAGGCTCGATGATGCGATTGCCGTCATGCGCGCGCAGGGGAGGACAGCGCTGTACGATGCGCTGATCGATGGGAAAGAGGCGCTCGACAGCCTCCCGCCAACCGATGATGATCGCATTCGCGCCATTGTGTTGCTCTCAGATGGGCAGGACAATGCCAGCCGCGCGACGCTTGATCAAGTGCGTCTGGCGTTTGAGGAGTCGGGCATCAGCATCTTTCCGGTGGCATACGGCGCCGATGCTGACACCGAAGCCCTGCAGCAGATCGCCACATTCTCGCGCACCATCCTGGTGCAGGGCGATGCCGGTGATATTGGTCAGATTTTTGAAAACCTGAGCAGGTATTTCTAGAGTGAGGCGCGAGACGAGAGGCAAAAGGGGCGCCAGGCGAAGCTTTTTGTTCTGCTCGCAATCCTGATGGGAAGATCAACCAGACATTAAACTTTCTTGCCCGCGTTGACCACCTTACGGTTGGCGTTGGCTGAGCCTGTCGAAGCCAACGCCACCCGCTTCGAAGGGACAGGCTCGATAATCCAGGTTTTATTTGATCTCCCTATAAGACGCGAGCAGGAACAGATCACCTCGTCCGCCGGGTGGGCGGGCAGACTGCGCGTGCCTGATCACGCCTCCGACAGCAGCAATACGCGCGCGATCTGTTCCCATTCAGCGTCGAGCGACCCGACGGCGACCGGTCTGCCCGCCTGGCGATACCAGTACGCTGCGTTTGCCAGATCGCCTTCTTTGCGGTGCAGATAGGCATGCACCCAGGCGCCGTCGATGCTCTCGTCGTCCTGCGCAGCGCGGTGCGCGGCGTGCCAGTCGCCGCGAGCGTCGTACCACAGCGCCTGCAATGCGCCACTGAGACCAGGCGGCGGCGCATCGCCGCTCAGTGACGCACGAAATGCCTCAATGTCTCGTATCATCAGGTTTTCTCCATATTCAGTGAAACCTTGATGCGATGCATCAAACGGTCTTCAACCCCTTGCGGCAAATGAGCCGGAACGTCGCGTAATGCGCGGTAGATGCGGATGGTGCGGCTCAACGTATCGTACACTGTCTGACAATCGGGGCATTCCGCGAGATGTTGTTCCAGTTCGCGGCAGAGCGATGCAGCGAGTTCGCCGTCGAGATAATCGTTCAATTGCGCCAGGATGTCGCGGCAATGCTCGGGATCGTCGTGTCGATGGGGGTGGGCGTCCATAGCGGACCTCCGTGCGCCAGCGTCACTGGCGCTCAATGTTCTTGCATATATGCGGCGAGCAATTCCCGCAGACGCAGCCGCGCACGATGCAATCGCACCTTGACGGCGCTTTCGCCCAGACCAAGCGCAGCAGCAGTTTCTTCGGTGCTCAGCCCTTGAATATCGCGCAGCACAAAGACAACGCGCAGCGTTTCAGGAAGCGCCGCCAGCGCCTGCTCTAGCATGGCGCGCAGTTCGCTATTCAGCGCTGCCGCCGCCGGATCGAGCGTCCATGGCTTCAGGCGCTGCGGCATTTCATCAGCCTGGATCGTCTCGGCCACATCGTCGAGATCGATGCGCGGCGAATGCTGACGCAGGTGCATGAGCGCTTCATTGGTGGCAATGCGGTAGAGCCAGCTCCCCAGCCCGCTGCGTCCTTCGTAGGTGTCGAGTTTCTCGCATGCCTTGATAAAGGTTTGTTGCAGCACCCCCTCCGCTTCATCCGCGTCGCCGAGCAATCGCAGCGCCTGGGCGTAGACCAGAGGCGCAAATCGTTTGATCAGGCAGGCGCATGCATCGGGATCGCGGCGACGCAAGCCGGCAAGCAACGTTTCTTCGTTCTCGTAGATCGTCAGGTCGATGGTTGGTCCGGGCATAGCACGGCTTTCATAGACTCAGATGCGAACGCCTCGTTGCGCGTTACACGGCGCTGTCTTCCGACGAGTGCTGATCGCTCTGTGATTGTGTCTGCGGGCGATTGAGGAACGCCTGTTGCAGGCGCTCGAACAGGGCGCTGCGCTGACTGGCGGGAATGATGCGTCGCCCCTCGTCGTGGACGAGCACGATCAGGCGTTGCGTGGTATCGAGTACGACGCGGCAGTTGCGGCAATGCGCGATGTGTTCCTGTACCTCGGCGACCAGAGCGGCGTCCATCTCGTGGTCGATATAACTCGACAGGTGAGCGATCAGTTCTTCACACGTCATGGTCATGTCCTCCGGCGTTTAGCCGTTTCCCGGCGTCACCCATTCGCCGAAGTATTCGCTGACGCGCTCACGCAGCATCAGGCGCGCCCGATGGAGGCGCACCTTCAGCGCCCCCTCGCTGATGCCGATGATCTGTGCACAATCAGCGGTGGAAAGCCCTTCAATGTCGCGACAGACGAACGCGGTGCGCAGAGTCGTTGGCAGTTCCGCGATGGCTTTTCGCAGGATCTCCTGCGCCTCGCGACTGAGCAAACGATCCTCCGGCAGCGCGCTCCAGTCCGTCAGCGCCGATGGCATTGGCAGTGCGTCGTCTGTATCGGGCAGGGATTCTTCGGGTCGCCGTCGGCGCAGGATCATGAGCGCATGGTTATAGGCGATGCGATAGAGCCATGTACCGAGGCGTGCGTGGTGTTCGAAGCGGTCAATGGCTTCGAGCGCCGACATGAAGGTCGCCTGAACCGTTTCTTCAGCGTCGGCTTCATTGCCAACGATGCCATATGCCAGACGGTACACGCGGTCGGCATATGTCTCAAAAAAGGTGGTAAACGCCTGCGGGTCGCGCTGGCGCAGCCCATTAATCAGGGCAGCCTCGTCATCCATACCGGCTCGCAAAGGCAACAACTCGTTTCTCGCACTATTATAGCGCATCGGTTAAAGATGACTGCCGCCGGATCGCAACCAATGCGACCAGTTGTTGGGCGCGGGCTTATCGACGCTGGCTGAGCCTGGCGAAGCCAGCGCCAATCGCTCCACAGACGCATAGTCGTCCGGGTTCAGGTTGATCTTCCTCTGAGATGACAGTCGTATAATCTCTGAGATGACAGTCGTATAATAGCAAACGTCGGGAAAGGAGCAGACGCATGACCGACCCGATAACGCGCTTTCACCGCTTGCAGCAGCGATATCGCGACGGTGAAATACCCTGGGATCAGGATCTGCCGCCGCCGGAAGTTATGGCGATTGCCGACGTTTTGCCGCCGGGGCGAGCGCTTGATCTTGGATGCGGCACAGGGCGCGCCTGCGTCTATCTGGCAGCGCGCGGCTGGTCTGTCGATGGCGTTGATTTCATTCCTGAGGCGATTGCGCGGGCTGAGGAGCGAGTCCGGCGCGCTGGCGCGTCGAGTCGAGTGCGCCTCTTCACATCGTCGGTCACCAGCCTTCCCTTTTTGCGCGAACCATACGATCTGGTCATCGATGTCGGTTGCATGCATGGAATGACAACGGAAGAACTGCATGCATACGCCCGCGAGGTCGCGCGTCTGACGCGACCTGGAGGCGTCTATCTGCTCTTTGCGCATTTACATGATGAGTCCTCGAATGAGGCGCCGCGCTGGATTGCAAAAGGAGTTGTTGAGCAACTATTCGCGCCCGACTTTGAAGTCGAGCGCGTCGAGTACGGGGTCACTCATGTCTGTGATACGACTTGGCCCTCGGCGTGGTACTGGCTGAGGCGCAGATCGTGAGGCGGATCATTCCTCAGCCGCAGCGCGCCGGGGCGCCACACGCGGAGTTGAGCGAGTTGCCATCCACTGATGCATTCGATGTTCAATCGACGACTGAAAGGCGATGATACGCTGCGCTGCCAGCGCTACAGCGGGGATGGACGAGGAAGCCAGGGAACGAATTGCCCGATTCCACCAGGCGCGCACCATGCGCAGCCCGCGATCGCGCGGACCGACCAGGAGAACGCCTGCGATGACAATGATGAAGCCAAACGGAATGGGAGAAATCGATAGGATCAGACCGCCGATGATGCAAATCCAGCCGGTAGTGAGACGTAATAGCCGCAATGCTGTTCCCAACATAATTGCGCCTTCCAGCCTGAAAAGATTATTTCATTCTATTTACAAGTGTACCATATCGATCAGTCCATTGTGAAGGGAGATCATCCCTGATTCGGGTCGGATCAATCCTGTGCAGGTTCGGGCATGAGAGGACTTCAGCCCGCAGCGAGACGGCGGTTTCTGCCTTACGACCCTACCCGTCCCATGCGCCTCTCTACGTCGGGTTGGATCTGTGTTACTATCCTCTCTCATGATAAGGGTGAGGAATCCGTTCCAGTTACTGGCGAGAGCGTATCAGGATCAGCGCTGGCAGGATGTGATATATGGACGACGGCAGGCTTCAGGATCTGCTCTTGCGCAGCGCGCATGCACGTGTGCTGGTGGTGGGCGATTTTGCGCTCAACCAGCGCATGCTGATCGACCCCACGCGCGTCGAGTATGCTGAGGAGACAGGTCTCCGCGCCCACCAGGTCGTCGGCGTGGATGTCGCGCCTGGGGCTGCGGGGAGCATCGCCGCCGCCTTACGCGCTTTCGGGGTTGCAGTAACAACGCTCGGCGTCATCGGCGGCGATGGCGAAGGGTACGAACTTCGGCGTCATTTGCGGACGCGCGGCATCGATGAGCGTCCGATGATCGTCGTCGCTGATCGGTATACGCCGACCTCAATCCAGCCGGTGATTGCCAGTGGAACCTCTGTGCCGTATGAGCAGGAGCGACTCGATATTCGCTCACGTGATCCGCTCGCCGCTTCTACGACAACGACGTTGATCGAACGCCTTCGCGCTTTGGCGACGCAGGTCCATGCCGTTGTGATTGTGGATCATGTTCCCGAAGAAGAATGCGGCGTCATCACGAGTCGTCTTCGCCTGGAGATTGCCAATCTGTCTCTTCGCCATCAGGACGTCTGGTTCCTGGCGACCTCACGCTATCGCATCGGGCTCTTCAGGCACGTCATCCTCATGTCCTCTGCCCGCGAATGTGTTCGCGCTGTGTATGCCGATGACAGCAGCAATCCGCCGCTGGCGCTGACCGGGCAGGCTGCCGAGCAACTGCGTCGCCGCACCGGCAAGCCTGTTATCGTCTCGCTAGGTGCGCGCGGGATGCTCGTCGTTCACGATCAGGGCATGACACACGCGCCAACCATTCCGGTCACAGGTCCCGTCAACCTGATCGGTGCGCGTGATAGCGCCGTGGCAGCGGTAACGGCGGCTCTCTGCGCTGGCGCCGCTTTGGATGAAGCGGCGGAATTGGGCAGTCTGGCGCTGGCGGCGGCGATGCGTTGCACCGATGCGACGGATGCAGCATCGCCGGATCGGATCATCGCGTTATGGCGGGCGTCTCGTACACAAACCAGGGACGAATGAGGGGCTACAGGCGCGCTTAACCTTGCTGGCTTCAACCGCTCCGCCTTTATCTTCCCAACGCCTCATACGCCTCAATTAACATTTGTTCGGTCGTTTCCCAGCCAACGCAGGCGTCGGTCACCGACACGCCGTAGCGCAGTTGTGAACGGTCGGCGGGGATCGATTGTTTTCCTTCGTACAGGTTGCTCTCGACCATCATGCCGATGACTGCATTGCTGCTGGCGATGTGCTCGCGCAGCACCTCGCTCCAGACCAGCGGCTGGCGTGTGTGATCGCCGCCAGCATTGGCGTGACTGCAATCGATCAGGATAGCCGGCATCAGACCTGCCGCCTTCATTGCCTGCTCAGTTCGCGCCACGGTTGCCGCATCGTAGTTCGGTCCGGCGCTGCTGCCACGCAGGATGATCATCCCATCCGGGTTGCCGGTGGTGCGCACCACGCAACTCTGCCCGTCCCGGTCGATGCCGAGGAAGGAATGCGCCCGCTGCGCCGACAGAAATGCGTTAATCGCCACCTGCACGTTGCCGTCGGTGCTGTTCTTGTAGCCGACTGGCATCGAGAGTCCGCTGGCGAGGGCGCGGTGGGTCTGCGACTCGACCGTGCGCGCGCCGATAGCGGTCAGGCTGATCAGATCAGTGATGTACTGCGGGCTGATCGGGTCGAGCATTTCGGTGGCGGTTGGCAGCCCCATGTCGTTGATATGCAGCAACAGTTCGCGGGCGCGTCGCAATCCCTCGTTCATATCGAACGAGCCGTCGAGGTGCGGGTCGTTGATCAGACCGCGCCAGCCAATCGTGGTGCGCGGTTTCTCGAAATAGGCGCGCATAACGATGACGATTCGGTCGCGCATCTCGCGCGCCAGACGCACCAGGCGTCCGGCGTATTCCAGCGCCGCGTCAGTGTCGTGTATCGAACAGGGACCGACGACCGCCAGCAGACGCTGATCTTCGCGGCGCATGATGCGCTTGATTGCTTCCCGCGTTTCATAGACAGTGTGTGCAGCGGTTTCGGTAATCGGGTAGCGCTCGCGCAGGACGCGCGGCGGGGTGAGCGGTTCAAAGGCGAGAACGTGAAGATTATCAACCGGTCGCACGGGTATTACTCCTCGTTGTCGTCGAAATCGTCGTATTCAGACTCCGGGAACGGTCCGAACCTGTCGTAGCGTTCCCATAATGAGAGTTTCGCATTGTCGGCTATGCTGGATGTTCTCGGCGTCAGGAGCATCTGACGCGCGACAGCGGCTGACATGCTTTCCTGATCGACCGCACCGGCGCGGTAGCGCGCCATGACGTCGCTGTACTTGTCAGCGAGACCAAGGTATGCCATTGCGCGCACGATCCCCGCATTCAGCGCACGGTCGTCGCTCTGCATCAGGCGCCGGTGCATTTCAGCAACGACCGGCTCACGCGCGATTTCGTCGATTGCCGCAACATATGCCAGCGCCAGGAGTGCGCCGTCGCGCTCAAACTGAGTGTACGCAGGATTGTCGGCGAACGCCCAGAGCGCTTCCACAGCCGCTGCGCCGATCCGCCCGATCATTTGCGGCACTTCGTACTGCCAGAGTTCGCGCGCAGGGGTCATGCTGTCGAGCGCGGCGTCAACGCTCTTCAGCAGCGGCTCGATCATGCGCAGCGGGCGCAGTTCACCGAGCAGGCGCAGTGCATGGATCGGTGCGTAGATCACCGGCGGCTCTTCGGAGAAGAGCGAAACGCTGGTTGCCATGTCGATCAGCGGATCAACGGCGGCATCGCCGCAGCGCAGGATGTTGTTGACCAGGCGCTCGGTGGGGCGCAGTCCGGCGCGGCGCAGATGCCGCACATATTCGCTGGCGCTCAGGCTGAGGGTCATGGGTGATCTCCTTCTGTTTCCGGCGGCAACGCCATGCGTCCGGCATCATCGAGCGCCATCTCGTACAACGGGCGAAACGTCAGGCGGTGTTGCGGGGTGGGACCATAGCGGCGCAGCGCATGCTGATGCGCGGCAGTGCCATATCCTTTGTGCGCGGCAAAGCCATATTCGGGCCAGTGTCGTCCAAGCGCCTCCATAAAGCGGTCGCGTGTCACTTTGGCGACAATTGATGCCGCCGCGATTGATAAACAACGCGCGTCGCCCTTGATCAGCACGCGCTGCGGCAGGGGCCAGCCATCAAGCGGCACCGCATCGATCAGCAGCGCATCAGCGGGATGCGGCAAGCGCAGGAGCGCCACCTGCATCGCCAGGCGTGTGGCGGGCAGAATGCCATGGCTGTCGATCATATGCGCTGGAGTCGCTCCGACTGCCCAAGCAACCGCCAGATTCGTGATGCGCTCGAAGAGGATTGCACGCTGCGCCGGGGTCAGCGTTTTTGAGTCGGCGACGCCGTCGAGCAACGCTGGCGTGTCGATTACCGTCTCTGGCAGAATGACCGCAGCCGCGACCACCGGTCCCGCCCAGCATCCGCGCCCGGCTTCGTCAACCCCGGCGATGGCGCGATACCCGGCGGCGCGCAGCGCCCGCTCTTCCTCAACCGTTGGCGAACGTCCTGTCATTGCGAATCCCGGCGCGTTCCCAGAACATACTGCACCATTCCGCCCGGCGCCCTGACCTCTCTGAATGAGATCGCAATGCCAGCGCGCTCAAGCCGTTCGCCGAAACGATGCAATGCTGCGGAGGTTGCAGGCGCCGCCGGACGCGGCGACCGCTGGAGCGTCACGCGGTACGCGACATCAACCAGGCGCGCGTAGGGAGAATCGTCGGCGAAGCGCGCCCACAACGCCAGCGCGACCATTCCGCCGGGACGAAGGACGCGCCGGATTTCGGCGATCGTTGCATCTTCGGCGATATAGTCGCTTGGAAAAGTGGCGATGACCGCGTCGAATGATTCGGATTCGAAGGGAAGAGCGCGCGCATCGGCGCGCACAAGCGGCGCGCGAAACCCGGCCCGTTCCAACCGGCGCCGGGTCAGTCGGATCATCTGCGGCGACCGATCCAGCCCGACGAAAAAACCTGCGCGACGCTGAGCGAGCGCCAGTTGCACATGCCCCGTACCGCAGCCAAGTTCCAGCGTCGCGCCGCGCGCAAACTCCAGCGCTGTCAGCGTCCACGCATGCCATTGCCCCGACGACGCCAGCGCCGCGACGGCGTCGTATGTCCAGGCGAACTCCTGGTAAAAGCGCGCAAACGCCCAGCGTATCAGACGCGCGTAGAGCGCCACGGGCGCGCTGAGTGCCATAGAGAACGAACCATTGCCAGCATTTAGCGTCGCTCTTTGATCCGCGCCGCTTTGCCAGTGAGACCGCGCAGGTAGAACAGGCGCGCGCGCCGCACCTTGCCGCGGCGGACAACCTGAATGCTCTCGACGCGCGGCGCATGAACGAGGAACGTGCGCTCGACGCCGATCCCGTGCGACGCGATGCGCCGTACCGTAAAATTCTCGTTGAGACCGCTGCCTCGCTTGCGAATGACGACCCCCTCGAACTCCTGGATGCGCTCGCGGTTCCCTTCGACGACGCGCACACCGACGCGCACCGTGTCGCCGACGTTGAATTCGGGAACATCCTGCTTCATGTAGCGGCGCTCAATCTCTTCTATAATCTGCTGTGACATTGCTGCGTAACCCCGGTCTACACAAAGAGAGCAGGGCGAACGCTGGCGCCCTGCCTGCTCGAACACTGATGCGGATTATAGCATATGCTTGCAGTGGAGGCAAATGGAAATGAGTCAACCGCTCGAAATCGGCGTCGTCTTCCCGCAAACCGAAATCGGCGACGATCCCGGAGCAATCCGCGCATACGCACAGGCGGTCGAAGCGCTCGGCTATCGCTACATTCTGGCATACGACCATGTCCTCGGCGCTGATCCGTCGGTTCGTCCCGGCTGGAGCGGACCGTACACCAGCGAGTCGATGTTTCACGAACCCTTGGTCCTGTTCGGGTATCTGGCGGGGATCACCACGACGATCGGTCTGGTGACCGGAGTGATCATTCTGCCGCAACGACAGACGGCGCTGGTCGCCAAGCAGGCGGCGGAGGTCGATATACTGAGCGGCGGACGCCTGCGCCTGGGGATCGGCATTGGCTGGAATGAGGTGGAATACCAGGCGTTGGGTGAGAACTTTCACAATCGCGGCGCGCGCAGTGAGGAGCAGATCGCGGTGCTGCGCGCGCTGTGGTCGGAAAAAGTCATCACCTTTCATGGGCGCTGGCATACGATCGAGGCGGCGGGCATCAACCCGCTGCCGCCGCGCCGATCCATCCCGATCTGGATCGGCGGGTACGCCGAGGCGACCCTGAAGCGTGTCGCCCGGATCGGTGACGGCTGGATCACCTTCCGCCCGCCGGACGAAGCGACCCGCGCTGCGCTGGAACGCCTCGCCGGGTACGCCCGCGACGCCGGGCGCGACCCATCGACCATTGGCATCGAGTCGCAGTTGAACCTGCGCTCGGTTGCGGAAGATCGCTGGCAGGCGTATGTTGATGCCTGGCGCGCGCTTGGCGCGCGCTATCTCTGCCTCAATACGATGGGAATGGGATTGACGAACGTCGATCAGCACCTGGCGATGTTGCAGCGTGCGGCGCACCTGGTCAGATGACGGTCGTCAATGCCAGATGCCCCGCTGCCGGATGCGCCCCGCAGTGGTCGGGGATTGCCGGGGTATGTCTGCTGCTCACCCAGGTGACCGTCATCTGCGCCCCGCGCTCCGCCAAGAGATGACTGTCACCACTGCCGGTTACGCCGTTGCCGGATGCGCCCCGCAGTGGTCGGGGATTGCCGGGGTATGTCTGCTGCTCACCCCCAGGTGACCGTCATCTGCACCTGCGCCCCGCCGGGGTGCGCCCCACGCGCCCAGGTGACGGTCATCCGCGCCATGAGCAGTGGTATAATTCAGAAAGACGCCACGTTTTGCCGTGATTGTGAGAGGACTATGATGAACCAGGAACAGGTGCTGCGCGACCTGGTGGCATTGCCGCCGGAAGCGCAGCGGTTAGCAGCGGATTTCATCGCTCTTCTACGCCTTCGCTACGCTCAAGAGCCATCCAAAGAGCGTGACGCCCAGGCCGACTCGAAGGACGTCGATTTCTTTGGTATGTGGCGCGATCGTACCGACATGGCGGATAGCACCCTCTGGACTCGTATCACACGATTGCAAGGGTAAGGACGATGAGCCATCATCAACGGAGTACATACGCAGAATCTTTGTGCCTTTGTGTGCGCTTATTCAAAGGGTGCTGGGATTAGAGACTGTTTCCATCAATAGCCCAGGAGAGTGCGCATGATCTTCGACGACAATCCCCACGCCTCGATTCGTATCTTGCGCATGCGCATGCCGTATGCGCCGTTCGATATGCGTCCCTGGTCGCCAGCCGTGAATGTGTTTGAGACCGAACAGGCGATGCTGCTGGTCGTCGAGCTGGCTGGCGTCGAGCCGTCAAATGTGCAGATCGAAGCGCATCCGCAGTTTGTGCGCATCGCTGGCGTGCGGCAGATCGCCCTGCCCCACGACCTGCGCCGTATGCATCGAATGGAGATTGCTTCCGGCGCGTTTCAGATCGAGGTGCCCTTTGACCGCCCGATCGACCCTGATCGAACCAGCGCGCGTTTCAACAACGGCTTGCTGGAGATCTGGCTCCCCTTCGCCGGACGCGGCGTCCGCCAGATTGTCGTCCAAGTGCATCGGGAGGGTGAACTATGAGTGCGCCAACACCACACCAGAACCCGCCCGACATCCCGGAAGTGCTGCCAATTCTGCCGCTCAACAACGTCGTGCTGTTCCCCGGCATGTTCCTGCCGCTTATTGTCAGCGGCGACATGTGGGTGAAACTGGTCGATGAGGCGGCGCTTTCGACGAAGATGGTCGGCGTATTTATGCGCACTCAGCCTGGCGAGGGGTTTGATCCGCTGGCGCTGGCGCGCACCGGCACAGCGGCGTTGATTATCCGGATGCTGCGCCTGCCGCACGGCGCGGTGCAGATCCTGGTCCAGGGGCAGGCGCGCATTCAGATCATGCAACTGATCGTCACCGAACCGTATCCGCAGGCGCGCATTGCCATTCATCGCGATCCCGCCGTGATGTCGGTGGAGGTCAGCGGTCTGGCGCGCGCGGCGCTTGCCGCCTTCCAGCAGATCATTCAACTCAGCCCGACGCTGCCCGACGAACTGGCGATAGTCGCCGCCAATACCGCGCAACCCGGCATGCTGGCGGACCTGATTGCGGCAAATCTGAACCTCAAGCCGGAAGATCAGCAACTCGTGCTCGATACGCTCGATGTGCAGGAACGTCTGCGCCAGGTGCTCAGTTTCCTTGAGCGCGAACGTGAGATCCTGACGATCGGGCGCAAGGCGCAGGAAGAGATGTCGAAGAGCCAGCGCGAGTACGTGCTGCGCCAGCAACTCGAGGCGATCAAGCGCGAGTTGGGCGAAACGGACGAGCACGCCGCCGAGATCGCCGAGTTGCGCCGTCGCCTGGAGGCGGCGAACCTTCCCGAAGAGGCGCGCAAGGAAGCCGAACGCGAAATCTCGCGCCTGGAGCGCATGCCTCCCGGCGCCGCCGAGTATGTCGTTGCGCGCACCTACCTGGACTGGCTGCTCGACCTGCCGTGGAATGTCAGCACGGAAGACAACCTCGATCTGGCGCAGGCGCGTCGGGTGCTTGATGAGGACCACTACGATCTGGAGCGCATCAAGGAGCGAATCATCGAATATCTGGCGGTGCGCAAGTTGCGGCTTGAGCAGGATGTCAGCGGCAGTGCGCGCGGTCCGATCCTCTGCTTCGTCGGTCCTCCCGGCGTCGGGAAGACCAGCCTCGGAACCTCGATTGCGCGTGCGCTGGGGCGCAAGTTCGTGCGCGTTGCGCTTGGCGGCGTGCGCGACGAGGCGGAGATCCGCGGGCATCGCCGCACCTACATTGGCGCATTGCCGGGGCGCATCATCCAGGGGATCAACCGCGCCGGCAGCAACAATCCGGTCTTCATGCTCGATGAAGTGGATAAACTCAGCGTCGGCTTCCAGGGCGATCCGGCAGCCGCCCTGCTGGAGGTGCTCGACCCGGAGCAGAACTCAGCGTTCGTTGACCGTTACCTCGATGTCTCGTTCGATCTGAGTCGCGTGCTGTTCATCTGCACCGCCAACCGCTCTGATACCATCCCGCCCGCGCTGCTCGACCGCATGGAGTTGCTGGAACTTGCTGGCTACACCGAGATGGAGAAACTGGAGATCTGCCGCCGCTACCTGATCCAGCGCCAGCGGAACGAGCAGGGACTTGGAGAGCGCGCGCCGATAATCACCGAAGCGGCGCTCCGACGTCTCATCCGCGAATACACCCACGAAGCGGGCGTGCGCGACCTGGAGCGACGGATCGGCGCCATCTACCGCAAAATGGCGACGCGCGCGGCGGAAGGTCAGCCGTTGCCAGAACAGGTGGATGCGCCCGACCTCGATGAACTGCTGGGACCGCCGCGCTTCCGTAGCGAGCTGCTGCTTGGCGAGGATGAAGTCGGCGTGGTCACCGGATTGGCGTGGACGCCGACCGGCGGCGATGTGCTGTTCGTCGAAGCCAGCGTCGTGCCGGGCAATGGTCAGTTGACGCTGACCGGTCAACTCGGCGATGTCATGAAAGAATCGGCGCGCGCGGCGTTGACCTATGCGCGATCGCGGGCGCGGACGCTGAATATTCCGACTGACTTTGCCCAGATCTGCGATATTCACATCCATGTTCCGGCTGGCGCAGTACCAAAAGATGGACCATCGGCTGGCATTACGATGGCGAGCGCGCTGATCTCGGCGCTGACCGAGCGCCCTGCGTACAAACATGTCGCCATGACCGGCGAAATCACGTTGCGCGGCAAGGTGCTGCCGATTGGCGGAGTCAAGGAAAAGCTGCTGGCGGCTCAACGCGCCGGGGTGCGCACGGTGCTGCTGCCGAAGGCGAATGCGCCCGACCTGCGCGAGTTGCCGGAGGAAACGCGCCAACAACTCGAAATCGTTCTGGTCGAGCACATGGACGAGGTGCTGCCGCGAGTCCTGCATCCCAAGAGCGAGCCGGTCACTCCGGCGGAACCCGCGCCAGCCGATGGGGTGGGAACAGCGCAGGTGACGTAGGCGCATACGAAGATCACTCCATCAGAGTCGGGGGCAGGTCTCGGAATGCCGATCCCGACATCGGAACCCTTCGTGATCTAGAAAGGACTCAACAATGTCGTTGAAGGAGCGTGTGGACGATCTCTTGAGCGCTGCCGTCGAACGAGGAGATGTGCCGGGAGTCGTGGCGGTTGTGGTAGATCGCAATGAGGTATTGTATGAAGGCGCTTTTGGGAAGCGCAACCTGGCGACCGGCGAGCCGATGACGGTCGATACGGTCTGCTGGATCGCCTCGATGACCAAGTCGATCACCGGCGCCTGCACGA
>JAUQOW010000354.1 GCA_030550675.1 Chloroflexota bacterium | reverse complement strand
AGCATGTCGCGTTCTCCTCGCGTCAAGCAGGCGACAGGCGATTATGCCATCGCCCTACGCCTCCCGTGCCGCTTCAGCCTTCTGACGATGCCGCGGCGGATTGGGTCCCCGGCTGCGGCTGCGACGCTCAGGGATCCACGGCGTTTCGACCGCGACGCCGCCTGCCGCTTCGATGCGCGCGCGCGCGCTGGCGCTGAACTTGTGCGCATGGATCGTCAGTTTGCGCTCCAGTTCGCCGTCGCCGAGGATCTTGACCGGCTTCGCCGGATGGATCCATCCCTGCTCGACCATTTCCTCAATGGTCAACTCCGTCCCGTCCGGTACATCGTTCAGCTGACCGACATTAATAATCTGGTACTCCACGCGCCAGCGGTTCTTGAACCCGCGGATCTTGGGCATTTTCCGGGTAATGCGCATCTGCCCGCCCTCGAATGCGGGCGACGGGTTGGGGCCGGAACGCGCCTTCTGACCCATCATGCCCTTGCCGCCGGTTTTGCCCTTGCCGGAGCCGATGCCGCGGCCAATTCGCTTGCGTTCACGATGAGAACCGGGCGCTGGCTTCAAGTCATGCAGTTTCATGATCGCTTCTCCCATCACGCCTGCCGACCGGCAGTAAGCTGCGCCTGCAGCGCCTTGAGTTCGTCCCATTTTCCTTCGGCTGCCAGGCGCGCCTGTTCGGGCCAGGTCTCGGTAAACGCCAGGCGAATCTTGCTATCGCGCAGGATGGCGTTGATCTGCGCCGGCTCAAGCGCCGCCAGTTGCGCGAAGGTAGTGATGCCAGCCGCGTTGAGCGCACGCGCAATTTTCGGACCAATGCCCTCGATGCGCTGCAGGTCATCGCCCGGATTGGCTGCTGGCGCGTCGTTATCCGGAATCTCCTCAACGCTGACCAGGTGGCGAACCTTGAAAATCATGCCGCGGATGGTCGGCGTATCATCGTGGATGACCACGCTGTTGAGCCGACGCAATCCGAGCGATCGGATGGTCGCCTTTTGGTCATGACTGTATCCTATTGCGCTTTTGCGGTACGTGATTTTCAATCGAGACATCGGCTAGGCCTCCTGAGGCGCCGGTTCGCGCCGCACGCGCCGCAGGTGCAGTTCACGCGGCGTCAGGCCGCGCATGCGCGCCTGTTCTTCGAGCGATGTCAACGAACTGAGCGCCTTGAACGTCGCCTTCACCACATTGATCGGGTTATTGCTGCCATAGCGTTTCGAGAGCACATCTTTGACGCCCGCCATCTCGAGCACAGGGCGCACGCCGCGACCAGCGATAACGCCGGTTCCCGGAGCGGCTGGCAGCAGGCGCACCTTCGAGGCGGCAAACTCCTCCTGCACCTCGTGCGGAATCGTCGTACCGGAGAGCGGCACCCGGATCAGGTTCTTTTTCGCCGCCTCCACACCCTTGCGGATCGCTTCAGGCACCTCAGCCGCTTTCCCCATGCCGATGCCGACGTGCCCTTTCCCGTCGCCGACGACGACAATGGTGCTGAAACTAAAGCGGCGTCCGCCCTTGACCACTTTCGAGACGCGGTTGATTTGCACCACGCGCTCTTCGAGCTCGAGTTCGTCCGCATTAATGCGTCGTTTAATCACTGTTCCACTCCATTGAGGCTTTGAGGGTACGGCGAAGGCGGTGTTGCGAGCCAGCGCCGCCAACCCGCACATGGTGCGAACATCTTCCAGCGTTGCACGTCAGAACTTCAATCCGCCTTCGCGCGCTGCATCGGCGAGCGCCTGGACGCGCCCATGATACTTGTATCCGCCGCGATCGAACACAACATACTCGATGCCTGCGGCTCGAGCGCGTTCAGCAATCGCAGCGCCGACCACCTTCGCCCGCTCGGTTTTTGTCTTCCCGGCGAGCAACGCCTTCAATTCCGGCTCAACGGTCGAGGCTGCCGCCAGCGTTCGACCGACCGTATCATCAATCACCTGTGCATAGATATGCATGTTGCTGCGAAAGACGCACAGTCGCGGGCGCTGCGGCGTGCCGCTGACTTTTTTACGCACGCGACGGTGGCGTCGAAGGCGCAGCTCTCGCGGTGTTCGTTTAGCCATAGTGCTATGCTCCCTGGGGCAGAGATTGCCATCCCCTGCCACTGAGTCACGAAAAGACGGAACGCATCAACGCGCTTTCCCTGCCTTGCCAGCCTTGCGGCGCACCCGTTCTTCGCGGTATTTGATGCCATACCCCTTGTACGGCTCCGGCGGGCGCAGGGCGCGCAGTTTCGCCGCTTCCTCGCCGACTTTCTGTTTATCGATGCCCCGAACCACGACCACCTGCGGTTCATTGGCGCTGCGGCGTTCCATCACCTCGAAGGCGATGCCCTCCGGCGGCGTGACGCGGATCGGATGAGAGAAGCCAACCTGAAGGATCAGATTTTTTCCCTCACGTGCAGCGCGGTAGCCGATGCCGGTGATTTCCAGCACCCGCTGATACCCTTCGGTGACGCCGGTCACCATATTGGCGATGAGCGAGCGCGTCAGGCCGTGCAGCGCACGGTGGCGTTTATCGTCCGAAGGGCGCGCAACCGTGATGACGCCGTTCTCATGTTTGATAATCATCTCCGGCGACAATTGCTGCGTCAATGTCCCCTTCGGACCTTTGACGGTCACCAGGTTCCCCTCGGCAATCGTCACCTCGACGCCGCGTGGCACCGGGATCGGTTTTTTTCCAATACGCGACATAATGACACCCCTCAGCGCTGCTTACCAGACGTAACAGAGAACCTCGCCGCCGACGCGCTGCCGCCACGCCTCGTGCCCAGCCATCACGCCGCGCGGCGTTGAGAGAATGCTCAACCCTAGCCCGCCGCGCACGCGCGGAATATCGGCGCGCTTGGTATAGATGCGCAATCCCGGCTTGCTCACGCGCTTCAGCCCGGTAATCACCGGTCGCCGATCAGGAGTATATTTCAATGTAATGACAATCGTATTGTACGGCTTGCCTTCCTGCACCGTAAAGTCTTGAATGAAACCTTCGCGCTTCAGAATCTGCGCAATGGCAAGTTTCATCTTCGACGCCGGGATCGACACCGTTGCGTGGCGGGCCATGCACGCATTCCGGATGCGAGTCAGCATATCGGCAATCGGATCATTCACGCTCACTGCGGTCCTCCTTTATCTCCGACTGATGGCAATGTTCATCTGTGCACGCCTGCTACCAGCTCGATTTCGTCACGCCGGGAATCAACCCGCGCAAAGCGTGTTCGCGGAAGCAGATGCGGCACATACCGAACTTGCGCATATATGCACGCGGACGTCCGCAGATTTTACAGCGGTTGTAGGCCCGCACCTTATACTTTGGCGGCCGCTGTGCCTTGACAATCAATGCCTTTCGTGCCAAACCTGACTCTCCTTATCAACAATCCGGGCTGGTCAGCGCCGCGAACAGGCTGACGCTCCTGGCCCGCACTAATCACGAAACGGCATGCCGAGGCGCTTGAGCAGCGCATACCCCTGCTCGTCGTCAGGCGCTGTGGTGACAATCACCACTTCAAGACCGCGCAGTTTATCGACCTTGTCGTAGTCGATCTCCGGGAACACGATCTGCTCGCGCAGACCAATCGAGTAATTGCCGCGTCCATCAAACGAGCGCCGGCTGACGCCGCGAAAATCGCGCAGGCGGGGCAGCACCAGGTTCATCAACCGATCAAGGAACGACCACATGCGCGGACCGCGCAGGGTCACCATCACGCCGATCGGCATCCCCTGGCGCACCTTGAAGGCGGCGATGGACTTCTTGGCGCGCGTGATGACCGGTTTCTGACCGGCGATCGCCATCAGATCGGACACGGCGGCGTCGAGCGCCTTGGGATTCTGGATCGCCTCGCCAAGCCCGATATTTAACACGATCTTCTCCAGTCGCGGCGCCTGCATAACGGAGCGGTACTTAAACTCCTGCATCAGCGCTGGCACGACCTCTTTCAGATATTTTTCTT
>JAUQOW010000353.1 GCA_030550675.1 Chloroflexota bacterium | reverse complement strand
AGCGAGGGAGGCTGTCGACGAATACCCGAATGAAGCGACGAATAGCCGCAGGAGGGCGCAGCTTCGTTTATTCGTTCGCGCGATTCGTCGGCGCGCCTCCCTTGTTCTTCCCCCTCGCTCGATCATATCATCGCGATTTCGCACTCTTTCCGGGAATGTTTCCCTCCGAACGCTCGACATGGCGTTCTTCGGGCGGGAATGACTCTTGTCAGTTTGCACAATGAGCCAAGAGACGGTATGATACGAGCGCCGGGAAACGCATGCATTACGTCATGCAGAAACAACGCGCCGCAGCCCGCGCCGCGACGACGCCATGATGAATGTTCCAGATGCCAACGCCAGCGCCATGATCGCCGAGCACGACATTACCGCCAGGGTTCCCTTCGCCGGTCCTGATATTCCCAGCGACGCCGTAATCAATTCGTGCGTTCACTGCGGGTTGTGTCTGCCCGCCTGCCCGACGTACCGTGAGACCGGGCTTGAGCAATTCTCGCCGCGCGGGCGCATCTACCTGATGAAAGCCGTCGCCGATGGGCGCATTGGCATGGAGAGCGAGGTCTTTCAGGAGCAGATGAGCGCCTGCCTCAACTGCCGCGCGTGTGAAGCCGTCTGTCCCAGCGGCGTGCTGTACGGGCAGATTCTGGAAGCGTCGCGCACGCAGATCGAGCAAGCAAAGGCTGATGGACGCCTCCCGCCGCATCCCTGGCTCGTGCGTCTTCTCCGCTTCGGCGCATTTGGCGTCCTTTTCCGCCGTCCAGACCTGTTCCGCCTCTTCTCGCGCCTGATGTGGCTCTATCAGAAGAGCGGCTTCCAGGCGCTGGCGCGGCGCAGCGGCGCGCTTCGCGCTCTCAAGCTCGATGAAACCGAGGCGCTGCTGCCGCCGATCTGCGACCGGTTTACCGTTCCCGAAGGTCAGGTCCTCCCGGCGGAAGGCGCAGAACGCTTTACTGTTGCATTGCTCACCGGCTGCATCATGTCCACGGCATTCGCCGATGTGCACGAGGCGACGATTCGGGTGCTGCGCAAGAATGGCTGCACGGTCATCCTGCCGCCGGATCAGGGGTGCTGCGGCGCGCTCCACGCCCACGGCGGCGACCTGAACGGCGCGCGCGACCTGGCGCGCCGGAATATCGCGGCGTTTGAAGGGTTGGGTGTCGATGCCATTATCGTCAATGCCGCCGGATGCGGCTCGACGCTCAAAGAATACGGACATTTGCTCCACGACGACCCGCAGTGGAAGGAGCGCGCTAATCGCTTTTCCGCAAAAGTGAAGGACGTGACGGAATTCCTGGCGGCGCTTGACCTGAACACTGCCGATATGCGCCCGCTGAACCTGACAGTGACATATCAGGAGCCATGCCATCTGGTGCACGCGCAGCGCATCAGCGCCCAACCGCGTCAACTGCTGCGCGCCATCCCTGGCGTCACGCTGCGTGAAATGCAGGAGGCGTCGCTCTGCTGCGGATCGGCGGGCATCTATAATATCACACAGCCCGACATGGCGACTCGCCTTGGCGAACGCAAACTGAACCATGCGGAAGCCACCGGCGCAGAAGTTATCGTTACTGCGAACCCCGGCTGCCATCTGCAACTCGAAAGCGGTTTGCGGCGCCGCGGCTCGAAGATGCAGGTGCGCCATATCGTCGAGATATTGGCAGCAGCGTATGATCGCCACCATCGCGTTTGATGCCGACGATACGCTCTGGCACAACGAGAACCTCTATTCGCTCACCCAGGAGAAATTCAAACGCCTGCTCGCGCCGTTTCAGGATGTCGCTGCGATCGATCAGCGATTGTACGAAACCGAAATGCGCAACCTGGCGTTCTTCGGGTACGGGATCAAGGGGTTCACTCTGTCGATGATCGAAACCGCAATTGAGATCACCGAGGGGCGGATCGGGGCGCACGAGATTCGTCAGATCATCGATTTTGCCCGCGATATGTTGCGCGCACCCGTTGAATTGCTGCCGGGGGTGCGCGAAACGATCGCCTCGCTCAGCGACTCGTACCCGCTTATGATCATCACCAAGGGCGATCTGTTCGACCAGGAAAGCAAAATCGCACGCTCCGGCATCGCCGATTATTTCCGGCATATCGAGATTGTCAGCGAAAAGACGCCTGCTACCTATGCAACCGTGATGAAACGGCATGGCATCGATCCGCGCCGCTTCTTAATGGTTGGCAATTCGCTAAAGTCTGATATCCTTCCCGTGATCGAAGTCGGCGGGAATGCCGTTTACATTCCATACCGCCTGACCTGGGAACACGAACGTGTGACCGACGAAGGAACGATCACCGGCAGATACGCGACGTTATCACACATCAGTGAATTGCCAACCTGGCTGGCGCAACTGCCTGCCGTCTGATTCTGTTCAGGATAACCTGTGCCTTACACGATTCTGATGCTGGCATCGACCAGCTTTTTTTCGGATTACGGCAACCACGTGCGCATCTGGGAGGAAGCCAAAGCCGTTCAGCAACTCGGGCATCGGCTGGTGCTGGCGACCTACCACAACGGCGATGATATGCCCGGTCTCGACATCCGTCGCTCGTGGGATGTGCCCTGGATCCGCCGCGCTGTCGTCGGATCATCGCGCCACAAGCTGTACCTGGATGTCGGGCTGGCGTGGCGCAGCCTGCGCGTTGCGCTGGAGATCCGTCCAACTATTATTCATGCCCATACCCACGAAGCGGCCTTCATCGGGCTGGCGTTGAAGCGTCTGCTGGGCATTCCGCTCATCCTTGATTATCAGGGAAGCATGACCAGCGAAATGCTCGATCATGGCTTCATCAAGCGCACAAACCCGCTTTTTCCGCTGCTGACGCGCCTGGAACGCTGGATCAATCGCAACGCCGACGCTGTCATTACATCGACGGTCAACGCCGCAAACCTGCTGCGCCGCGATGGTTCAGTGCGTCCCGACCGGCTCTACACGGTGGTGGACAGCGTCAATACTCAGCGTTTCCGTCCGTTTGACGGCTCGCCGGAGTGGGAAGCGCAGCGCCGTGAACTGCGCCGTCAACTGGGCATTCCGCAGGATCGGCGGATTGTGGTGTACATCGGACTGCTCGCGCCATACCAGGGAACGCATCATCTGATCCAGGCAGCGCGGATCGTGACCGCTCATCGACCGGATGTGCATTTCCTGATTATGGGGCACCCCGACCCGGCCAGTTATCGCGCCTACGCCGAGTCGCTCGGTGTGGGAAGCCACGTCACCCTGCCAGGGCGTATTTTCTACCGTGACCTGCACGCCTACCTGGCGCTCGGCGAGGTGGCGGTCGCGCCAAAGATGAGCCGGACGGAAGGAAACGGCAAGATCGGGAACTATATGGCGATGGGGTTGCCGGTCGTCGCCTTCGATACGCCAGTCGCGCGCGAATTTTTGGGAGACTGCGGCATCTACGCCGCCTACGGCAGCGTCGAAGACCTGGCGGCGAAGATTGAACTGGCGCTCGCTCAGCCGGAATGGGCGCAAGAGTTGGGACGGCGCGTGCGCGAGCGCGCCGTGCGCGACCTCTCGTGGGAACGCGCAGCGCGCCAGATCGAGGCGATTTACCATACCGTCGTTGAAGCGCCAGGGACCCCGGACGGGTAGATGTTTCGGGCATGTCCCTGTCTGTCCTGACGCTTGTTTTCCTTCATCCCCCTGCCCCCTTCTCCCACAAGGGGCGAAGGGGGAGCTCACAAGTGTAGAGTTTTCAGGCGCGCCTTCTTGTTGCATCGCCCGTTTCAGGCATCAGAACGCCAAAACGCTCCCCTCTCCCGCGCTGCGGGAGAGGGGCAGGGGGTGAGGGCAAAAACGGGCGTCAGGATGCGGCAAACACCTCTCGCACTCCAAAAACTCTATCCTTGAAAGGCTGGGGGGAGAGGAGAACGTTTTGGCATCTGAGGGCATTAGCCCGTTGCTTACGGGAAGATCAACCAGGGTATTGGACAATCT
>JAUQOW010000352.1 GCA_030550675.1 Chloroflexota bacterium | reverse complement strand
AATCCTCGCCTCCGCAATCCCTCTCGCCTGTGTGATTCGTTGCGATGGCAGCGCTTCGTCGCTCCTGAGCCTTCCTGTTGCGCCTGCATGTCGCCCGGATCATAGCATGACCGCGCCTGTTTCGCAACTCGATTTTTGTTTGAAAACCGCGTCAAGTTGCGAAGCGCGTTCCTTCCCTTTCTGACGAGCAAAACGTACATGAAAACTCTTGACACGTCAGTTTTGAGACGCGCTGTTTTGGGTGCGCAGCCAGCGAGTTGCGAAAGAGTCGCCAATAGACAGGGGATAGAGTCCATCAGGCGCTTTGATCCTCCAGGTTCCAGATTTGCATTGATCGCTCAATGAGCATAGCGTGTGATGAACACGGATCGGCGCGGATTGAGACGGATTCATACGGATTGGTTTTCTGGTTCTTGGTTCCTGGTTCTCAGTTCTTCCTCCTACACTACATCATTGCAGAATCGGCGAAATTCGCAGACGGCGCATTGCCGGCGCGAGGCAGGCGGCGCTGGCATGCGTTCGCGGTCAACGGTTTCGCGGATGTCGGCGACTGCGGCGCGCACCCGTTCCCGCAGCGCGGCGCTGATCGTCACCGCCTCGGCTTTGCGCTCCGGCATGTGGTAGATGAAGCCGCGCTTTACCGGGATGCCCCACGCTTCTTCGAGCATCAGGGCGTAGGCGGTGAGTTGCAGTTTGACGTGCGGCGCGGCTTTGCCTTCGGTGCTTTTGTATTCCACGACGACGACCTCAGTGGCGTGTTGCCGGTCGGGAATGGCGATGACCAGATCGACGCGCCCGCGCAGTCCGAGCGTTTCGGATCGCAGGGGCACATCGAAGAAGCGTTCGCCCTGTTTTAGCCCGTAGGTGCGCAGCGAACGCCGCTCTTCGCGCCCGCTTTCCGCCCGGTGCTCTTCCATCCCGGCGATCATCAGCTTCGTCATGGGACGGATGTCGGGCAGGCAGTACTGGTAGTAGACGACGCGCGGGCAGTATGCCCACTGTCGCAGGTCGGTCACCTCGAATGTGTCGTCAATCATTGCTTCCTCCCTGGTCAATGACGCGCCGCGCGTTCCAGATGTCGTCCGGGAACGTGAAGAGCTGGATGTTGCCAGCGTTTTTGCCCAGCCGCCGTTTCACTTCGGTCATCAGTTCGCGCTGGTGGGTGCGGCTGAGGTTGCCGCTGAAGGCGCTGTACTGAATGCGTTGTAGTCCGTAGTCAAGACAGGCGTCGGCGATCTTCTGCCGCGTGCGGTCGTCGGGGATGTCGTAGATCAGCAGGCAGCGCATGGCGTCACCATCCCATCACGAACGGTTCGTAGGTCGGGCGTTCGCCGCGCACGAAGGTGGCGATGTGGCGCGCCTGACTCTGCAGGATGTGGCGCAGCGGCTGACGCTTGCCCTCGTAGGGCTCGGCGCTGTCCAGTCGCTTGAGAATGGTCTCGACAATGCGCTTGCGCGTCTCTTCATCAAGCAAGCCGTCGTCGCGCTGGACAATTTCGAACTGGCGGTTGACCAGTCCGATCAGGGTGCGGTCGACGACCGCCTGGCGAAACTCTTCGATCAGGTCGAGCGTCAGGCTCGGTTTGCCCGGTCGGTCGGCGTGCAGGAAGCCGGCGTTGGGGTCCAGCCCGGCGAGAATGAGGGCAGTGCGCACCTGCGACTGGAGAACGCCGTAGCCGTAGTTGAGCGCCTGGTTGAAGCGGTCGCGCGCGCCGCGCGTTTCGCGTCCGGGCCAGCCGAGGTCGGCGGGGATGATACGCGCGACGGCTGCCCAGTAGTGCGCGCCTGCCAGCCCCTCGAAGCCCATCAGCGCAGCGCGGGTTTCGTCGGTGAGAACGCCGCGCACGGCGCGCAGCGGCGGAAGGACGTCGAGGATTTCGGTGGTGGTGCGCATCAGGTCAGCGTACAGGTCGGGATCGTTTTCTTTGCGATTCTTGGCGGCGTAGCGCAGCATGTTCGCCTGGCTCTGGATTTTGCCGCTGGCGAACGCCTGCGCCAGGATCAGGCCGCGCTCGTCGTCGCCAGCGCGCAACTGTGCGCGGCGGGTGAGCGCCATGCCGGTGATGCCGCTGTGCATAAACGTGCCATAGTCGCCGCCGTGATCGCCGTTGAGGAAGTGGATAGGAATGCCCTCCTCGGCGCAGGCGCGCACCACGTCGCTGCTGAGACCGACGCCGTCGCTGCAAATGAGGATTTGCTCCAGGTGCATGATCGGCACTTCTGCGAGGCGTTCTTTCTCTTTCATAACGCGAATGCGCCCCTGGTGCTTTGAGATGAAGACGCCGAATTGCTCGACGATGAGGTGCATGAACGTGTCTCCTTTGTGAGAACTGAGAACTGATACTCAATGGCGCTCCGTCGTACAAGATGGTCAGGCATCCGGTTCGCCTGGAAAACGCGCAATGCGTATCGCAGTATTGCACGAATGACCGCGCATTAGTATGAGAACTGAGAATTGAGAACTGAGAACTGAGAACCAGAGGTTAGGGGTTAGGGGTTAGGGGTTAGACTTCCCACCTCTACCTCGTGCCCTTGTCTCGTACCTTGCTTCACCTTCCCACCTGCCACCATATTTGAACCACAGAGACACAGAGAGCACGGAGCGTTGCGCGACGCTTCTCTTTTTCATGTTTCACCTTAACACCTGCAACCGTATGTACACCACAGAGACACGGAGAGCATGGAGCGTTGCGCTACACACCCTTTTGCGCCAGCCTGTTCAACCGAAACTTTTGCGCCTTTCGTTTGCGCCAGCGAGATGCCGTTCCCAGTCCCGGTCCATGGCGCAGACCTCAAGGGGCGCGGGGTCCTCTTCCGCCAAGACCCTTGAGGTCGCACCGCGTCCAGACAGGAGCGTGAGTTGTTCCGTTGGAGAGGTTGTATGACAGACCTCAGTCAACGGTAGAGACCTCAAGGGTCGGGGACTCTCACCTTCAACCTTCAACCTTCCCACTTAATCTGACCATCCTCTGTTTCAACTCGCCAGTCGTCCTTCAACCTTCAACCTTCCCACCTTCAACAGTGTACCAGCCGTCGCCTTTGACGGCGTTTTTGCCGACGTGGACCAGGCTGCCCCAAACCAGGAGTTCGCGCAGGGGTCCGAGGTCGCCGGTGAAGACGGCGTCGCCGACGATGCCGCCAATCGGGGTGCGTTCGCGGGTGCGCCGCGAATAGCTGATGATGTCGATCCAGCGGGTATTGTCGCGCTTCAGGACGGCGCGCTCCGCCAGCGGCAGGAGGGCGCGCGCGTCGGCTGCTGGCAGCGGACCGCCGCCATACGCGGCGGAGAGGTCGGTCAGGCGGATGCCGAGCCGCTGGATGAGCGGGCGCAACGCCGGACGTTTGACCAGGCGCCCGTCGTCGATCAGGCGCATCGGCGACAGGAACCGGATGGTCAGGCGGTCGTCGGGGAGGGTGGCGGCGAATGCCGCGACCTCCGCTGGTCCGATGGGAACGCCGGGCGTCTGGACATGGCGCTGACCGGCGCGGAAGAGCGGCTGCTTTGCGCCCGTCAGGGGGTTGATGGCGTCGATGGACTGGAGGCGCACCCCGCCGCGCCGACCATTGTTTTCCTGAAGGCGCCGTCCCAGGCCCTGGAGTTCGATCCCCTGCGCCGCCATGACGAGGTAGGGAAAGAGTTCAGCGGCGCGCCCGAACAACCCCAGCCCGAAGGTCAGGGTCTCTCCCGGCGCATAGCGGCGCGGCTGCGGCGGGCGGGTGACATACGGGCGGGGGCGTTGATCGCCGCCGGTTTCGCCAGCGTCGCGCATGGGAGCGACGAGCGCCGCCACCGGGCAGACGTTGAGCAGCGGGCAGTCGGCGCAGGTCGGCGCCTCTTTGTTGGCGCAGAAGCGCCCCAGCAACGCATTGACGATCGCGCCGCGCACCGCAGCCCCGGCGTTGTCGTCGAGTTCGAGGGGGGTGACGGCGGTGAAGGTCAGGAGGAG
>JAUQOW010000351.1 GCA_030550675.1 Chloroflexota bacterium | reverse complement strand
GCACCCATACGACGCCCTGGCACCCTGATGCCGGGAACCCGAATAACTGACCGCCCGCCTCAACCAGCAGCACCCGTGTGGTGACCAGCGTGAGCGGCAACGAGAGCAGCACCGTCGTACCGACGCCAGGCTGCGATTCGATCTGCACTTCACCACCAATCTCAGCGAGATTGGTGCGAACCACATCCATGCCGACGCCGCGCCCCGACACATCGGTAATAATTTTCGCCGTGGTAAAGCCCGGCAGGAAAATCAGCTCCAACGCTTCCTGGTCCGAAAGCGACGCTGCAGCATCGGCGCCGATCAACCCTTTCCGCACGGCGGTCTCGCGCAACTGTTGCGGATCCATGCCGCGCCCATCGTCGCGCACGCTGATCAACACCCGTCCGCCGTGCGCCTGAGCAGCGACTTCGATCATTCCCTGACGCGGCTTCCCCAACCGCTCGCGCTCTTCAGCAGGCTCAATGCCATGGTCGATAGCATTGCGAATCAGATGCACCATCGGATCGGCGAGCGCCTCGATGACCTTCCGGTCCAGTTCGGTCGTTTCACCTATCAGTGTAATCGACGCTTCCTTGCCGAGATCGCGGGCCAGTTCACGCACAGCGCGCGGAAGGTTGGCATAGAGAGTCGCCACCGGCGTCAGACGGATCGCCATCACCTCCTGTTCGAGGTCGTCGATTAACTGCGCTTTGTGCGCCGTATGCTGACCGATGCGTTCGAGTTGCGACTTAACGATAGAATCAGCGCGCTCGCCAGCGTTGAGTGCGTTGTTCATCTCGCGGTCAAACAGTTCGCGCTGGGTTGGCGCGAGACGCAAACGCCGCAGTTCGGATTCAATGGTCAGCATTGCGCGTTGCTGACGTCCGAGCAACTCTTTCAACTCCTCCAGCGCCTGGAGGTGAGATTCCTCAATCTGTCTGCCAATCGACAATTCGCCCGCCAGGTTGAGCAACCGATCCAATCGATCCACCCGCACCCGCACCGTTTGACGCGCACGTTCACGCACGCTTTTCGGCGCAGGCTGCGGTGTCGCCTCATCACCTGGAGACTGCGATGGTTCAGGCGAGGGCGCTGCTGACGCTTCGATTGAAGACGCAGGATGCCCTCGACCGAGGCGGTTCGTCAGCGCTTCAACGTCGATTGACGCTGGCTTGCCATCGATTGCGGCAGCCAGCAACTCCAGGATCGCATCGCTTCCCTTCAACAGTTCATCGGTCAGGAAGCGATCAAGCGCGCGCCGTCCGTCGCGCACCGCTGCCAGAATATGCTCACAGGTATGCGCAACTTTGCCAATGTCCTCCAGACCGAGCATTCGCGCCGAGCCTTTGATAGTGTGCATCGCGCGAAAGATGGCGTCGATCCGCTCACGGCGCGCCTCGCCTTCCAGCCCGTTGCCTTCGAGCGCCATGAGACCTTCGGTGACGATGCGGATATTTTCCGCCGTTTCATCACGAAACTGGCTGTAGAACGACGCCAGGTCCATACACGTCTCATCTCCTGCCGCTCGCCTCGCTCCCGTCCTGCGAGAGACCGTGCAACCGGTTGGCGATGGCGGTCAGGCGTTGCGCAGCGTCCTGCACCTGCCGGGCGCCTGCCGCAGTACGACGCGCCACGTCGGCGATCTCGCGCATCGTTTCCACGACCTGTTCACTGGCGCTCTGCTGCTGCGCGGTCGCCAGGTTGATTTCAGCGCTGCTCTGCGCCGTGCGCTCCGCCGCCATCACAATTGCATCCATCACCTGACCGGCGCTGTGAGCCAGTTCGACGCCAGCGGCGACCTCCTTGCCGCCCTCCTCGGCAGCCAGCACGGCTGCGTTGGTCGCCTGCTGAATTTCAGCGATGACGCCTTTGACTTCTTTGGCGGCGACCAGCGCACGATTGGCGAGACTCTTCACCTCAGCCGCCACAACCGCGAACCGACGACCGTGTTCGCCGGCGCCTGCGGCTTCGATAGCGGCGTTGAGCGCCAGCAGGTGCGTCTCATCGGAGAGATCGTTGATCAGATCGATGATCTCGCCGATCTGCTGCGACCGCTCGCCAAGGTTCAGCACCCGCGCCGACACGTCCTGCATACGGCTGCGAATGCGGTCCATCGCCTGAATGCTCTTATCAACGGCTTCCTGTCCCTCGCTCAGGTTTTCGAGCGTCTGGCGCGCCGCTTCCGCCACCTGTTCGGCAGCGATGGCGATCTGACGCGCGGTTGAACCCAATTCCTCAATGGTCGTGCTCACCTGGGAAACAGCGCTCGCCTGTTCGGACGCGCCGCTCGCCTGCTCGTGCGAAGCGCGCAACAGTTCGGCGGCGGCGGCTGAAAGCTCGCTTCCCAGTTCAACCTGCTGGATATTTTTTTCGATCAACCGCTGATTGGTTTCGTACAGCTCCTCCGACTGCGCGCGGGTTTGTTCGAGAAAGCGCATCGTGCTCGTCGACCAGAGCGACGCGACGTAGGTCAGCAAGCCGCCAACGGCGGTGAAGAAAATAATGAACGCCAGCGTGCGCGGCAGTCCCGGCAGTTCGTTTTGAGGTTGAATAACGCCAGCGGTTTCGGCAATCGCAAGTGCGACATATGACGTCAGCGCGACCCCGAACAGACGCGGACTCTCGGCGGCGCGCCCAAACAGACCGGCAACCACAATCGGAAACAGGAACGCGATCCCGGCAGGACCGGACGTGCCGCCAGCCAGATAGATCATGCCAATGACATAGATGAGCGAACCGTACAGGAAGATATTCGATGCTGCGGCATGTTTGCCAGCGCGCAGCGCGCCAAGCGTGCCGCCGACGATTGCGGTTACCATTGCCATGACGCCGAAGGCGGCGCCGACCACCTGCTGAGGCATAATGCCGATCAGCGCAAGAACGATCACCAGCACGCACCCGACGCCCGCGACGCCGCCAAACACCAGCGTCAGATGCGTCAGCACTCTGGCGCGGTCTTCGTCCTGACTTTGCGGATTGGTGATCACACTGGCAAACATCTGGCGATTCGAGACCTGTTCCATACGCCGCTCACTTCTCTTGAGTGTCACGTGTTCTCCTCAGCAGAATGCTGCGCGCAATCGCCCGCACGTCGAGTTGCACGACAGGTTGTTCGTCGATCAACAGCACGCCGGTCGCCCATGGTTCGCGCAAGCGGTCGCGCAGCAACGGCGGCAGCGGCTGAACGATGGCATGATCAACCAGGTTATCCACTGCATCGACAAGTAGCGCAATCGTGCGTCGCCGCAAAGGAACGATCAGGGCATGGCGTCGCTGCTTGTCGCTGACATCGACAGGATCGAGAAGCGGTCCCAACTCGACTGCAAGCGAAGCTCGATCCTCGTTCTCCGCCTGCTCGCGTTCGGTGCGCCAGTTGAAGGCGCGGAGCGTCGCCACGTCTTCGCGCGGTACAATGTAGCGGTGTCGTGTTGTGTGAATGATGAGCAGCATTGAGCCAAGAACTGAGAACCGAGGACTGAGAGCCGAGAACTGAGAACCGAGAACTGAGAACCGAGAACCGAGAACTGAGAACTAAGAACTGACGTTCAACATGCAACGTGCAACGTTCAACGCACCGCCTTCGCATGTGCAACCTGCAACCTTCCCGCTGTCCCGCTTGCGGCTCAGCTTACGCCGCGCACCTCTCCTACGCCTCCCGCAGCGCAGCAACAATCTCCCCAATATCAAGCAGCGCCACGGTCTGGTCTTCGTGAAGCGCAACGGCGCGAAGAAACCGGGCGCGCGCCGGGTCGAGACCGGCGGGCGGTTGCGCGAAGGCTTCCTCTGGAACCGCCGCCAGATCGATCACAGCGTCAACCAGCAGCGCCATGTCGATGTCTTCGTGTGCGACGGTCACCAGACGCGTCGCGCGCGTCGCCTCGACCGCTGGCATACCCAGCAGGAGGCGCACATCCACCACTGGCAGAATAACGCCGCGCTGGCTGATGATCCCCGGAAGCGCTGGCGGAGCGCCAGGGACAGGGGTGAACGCCCGATAGCGCCCGACTTCGCGCA
>JAUQOW010000350.1 GCA_030550675.1 Chloroflexota bacterium | reverse complement strand
AGCCCGTAACGACCGCCGCGCCGTTCTAGTTCGTGCAGCAGCGTCGCCATGATCCGTCCTCCCGTCGCCCCCAGCGGGTGTCCCAGCGCAATCGCGCCGCCGTTGACGTTGACCCGCTCCCATGGCGCGCCAATCTCCTTCTGCCACGCCAGCACTACCGGTGCAAACGCTTCGTTGACCTCGAACAGATCGATGTCCTCTTCCTTGAGACTCGCCCGTTCCAGCGCGCGCCGCGTCGCCGGGATCGGTCCGGTCAGCATCGTGACCGGATCGACGCCAACAACGGCAAAGGAAACGAAGCGCGCTCGCGGTCGCAGCCCCAACGCGCGCGCCGCTGCCGGAGACGCGATCAGCGCCGCTGCTGCGCCGTCGGAAATCTGGCTGGCGTTGCCGGCAGTGATCAGTTCGAGGTCAGGAAAAGCAGGTTTGAGCGCGGCGAGTTGCTCTGCCGACGTGTCGGCGCGAATGCCCTCATCGACGTCGAATACGCTCCCGTCCGGCAGCGTGACCGGGATGATTTCGGCTGCGAAGCGACCAGAGGCGCGCGCTTCGGCAGCCAGGCGGTGACTGCGCAGGCTATACTGATCGAGGTCTTCGCGCGTGAAATGCCACTCGCGCGCCATCCACTCCGCTCCGCGCGCCTGGTCGAACCATCCGCGCTCCAGACCGTAGCGCTGCGCGAGACCCGGACTGAGCGGCGTGCCCGGACCAACTGCAATCGAAGCGCCAATCGGCACGCGGGTCATCGACTCGACGCCGGCGGCGATGACCAGATCGTACGCGCCTGCCATCACCCCCTGCGCTGCGAAATGGATCGCCTGAAGGCTCGAACCGCACTGCCGGTCGATGGTGGTCGCCGGGACTGATTCGGGCAGACCGGCGGCAAGCCAGGCGTTGCGCGCGATATTGGCGGATTGCTCCCCGGACTGACCGACGCATCCAGCGATGACGTCGTCGATGGCGGCGGGATCGACGCCAGTGCGCGTCAGCAACGCTGCGAGGTGCTGACCAAGCAGATCAACCGGATGCATCTCGCGCAGCGCCTTGCCCCGCTTCCCGATGGGAGTGCGAACCGCTTCGATCAGCCATGCTTCAGCCATCGTTACACTCCTCCGTTGGGGTACACCGGCGTACACCAGGCGCGGTAGGCAGGCAACCGTCCACGCACGACGGCGCTGTACAACTCAACAAGGCGCGCCGTGATTGCGCCGACTGCGCCATTTCCCACTGGTCGCCTGTCGATCTCGATGATCGGCTTGACCTCGGCGCCGGTGCCGCAGAAGAAAGCTTCCTCCGCCACATACAACTCGGTGCGGTCGATGGGTCGCTCGATCACAGGCGCGCCCAGCTCCGCCTGCGCCAGTTGCGCCACCACGCGCCGGGTGATTCCTTCAAGAATGTCGCTGGTGATCGGCGGCGTGATCAGTACGCCGTCGCGCACAATGTACAGGTTTGCCGCGCTCGCCTCAGAGACATGCCCGTCGCTGCCAAGCACGATCGCCTCGTCATAGCCGTTGAGGAGCGCTTCAGTCTTCGCCAGCGCCGAATTGACGTATCCGCCGGATACCTTCGCGCGCGACGGCATAATGTTGTCTTCGATGCGCCGCCAGGACGACACGCACGCGCGCACCGCCGCGCCGGGGATGTATTGACCGAAGGGCACAGCGTACAACGCGAAGGCATCGGTCATATTGTTGAGCCGGACGGTAATCGTGTGATCGCTCTTGAAAACCAGCGGACGAATGTAGGCGTCCTCGCGGAACCCCTCGCGCCGCAGCAACTCCACAGTCAGGTCGCACAGTTCATCGACGCTGTAGGGGAGATCCATGAACATAATCTTGCATGAGCGGTGCAGGCGCTCCATGTGTTCGCGGAGATGGAAGACGTACAACTGACTCTCATCTGCATTCCAGTAGGCGCGGATCCCCTCGAAAACGCCGAGACCATAGTTTAGCGCTGCGGTCATGACGCTGACCTGCGCCTGCTCGATTGGGACAAATTCTCCGTTGAAGAATGCAAAACGATTGGAAGTCATTGGTCGATTCCTGGCTTGCGAAACGGTAGACTACTGTTATCATACCAGAATTTGGGGGAGTGCCAGGAACCGAGAACCGAGAACTGAGAACCGAGAACCGAGAACTGAGAACCGAGAACTGATGGGCAGGTTGATGATAATCCGGTATGCGAGCGGGCGAATGAGATAATCCGCTGCTTGCATGACTGCTCGTTTCCCCGTATGATAGGCGCTGTCGGATCAGGCGTGACTGAGAGGAAGTGTGTGCTGGCATTTATGCCTTTGTGATTAGAGTCTTTGTGCCTTTACGCCTTCGCGTGATAACATTGGATCTCAAAAGCTGTGACGGCTCAACCAAAGCGATCCTGGACAGTTGAAGAGTATCTTACATTCGAACGCAGCAGCAACGTCAAGCACGAGTACGTTGCAGGCGATGTATTTGCGATGGCTGGCGCCACAGCCACGCACAATATCATCGTTGCCAACATTATTGCCAGTTTGCATGCTCAAACTCGACAGCGCGACTGCACAGTATTTCCCAGTGACATGCGACTGAAAATCGCGTCCTATAACAGTTATACTTATCCCGATGTTACGGTTGTTTGCGGCGAGATTCGCTACGAGGATGAACATCAGGATACACTTCTCAATCCCACGCTTATCGTTGAAGTGCTCTCCCCATCGGCTGAACAGCACGATCGCGGTCGAAAATCGCAGTATTATCGGTCTATTCCTTCATTGAAAGAGTATATGCTTGTATCGCAGCATGAGCCGCATGTTGAACATTTCGTGCGTCATTCTGACTATCAATGGCTCTTTACTGAAACCTCCGACCTTCGCAGCGCTGTGCATCTTCCCGCCATCGGCTGCACCCTGGCGCTCGCAGATATCTATGACAGAGCGCTTCTCCGCCAATCGCCAGAGTAATCCCTTGCCATGCCGCTCGTCGCAGAACTGAGCCTTATCCTGATTGCTGCGGCAGCGTTGTGCAGCTACGTCGGATGGGGCGTGGCGCGGCTGGCACTGCCGTCGTCGCTGGCGTCATTCCGCGCGCCGTTAGCGCCGCTGGTCGGCTATGCCGCGCTGCTCTGGAGCGGGTTCATGCTGGCGAGTCTGGCGCTGAACCTGCGCTGGACGCTGGTTGTCGCGTTGATCGGCGCAACGGCGCTGAATGCGCTCGCCTGGCGTTCAGGAGGACCGCCGCAACCGCTGGCGTGGCTGCGCGCCCAACCGGAGGCGCTGATCCCTCCGCTGCTGGCGCTGCTGACTGGCATTCTGCCGCTGCTCAGTTATGGCTACCCGACGATTATCGGGCGCGGGTGGGATACTGAGTCCTACCTGCCGATGGTGCAGCATCTGATCGACTATCCCCTGCCGCGCATTCCAGACGCGCCGCAGAGTCTCCTGCGCGATCTGGTGGCGCATCCGCCGCGGATCGGGCTGACCCTTGGCTTTTCGGTGTTCCAGGGAATGGTCATGATCCTGAGCGGCGCCAGCGCGCTGACGTCGTTTGCGCCAGTTATCGCGTTTATGCGCGCGCTCGCTGCGCTAGCGGTGTACGTCTGGTTGCGCGCCGTCATGGGGGCAGGACGGATTGCGGCATTCCTGGGCGCCACACTTACTGCGCTGACGTCGCTCATGCTCTGGATCGGCTACTTTAACTTCGGGATGCAGACGTCCGCCTGGTGTCTGCTGGCGCTGGCGCTCACCGTCGGGCTGGCGGCGGTCGATGATCTGGCGCAGCGCCGCCTGGCGGCGTGGCGTGTGGCGGTGCTGGCAGCAATCATGCTGGCTGCCGTACCTGTCGCCTACTACCCGGCGCTGGTCATTGCTGCGCCGCTGATTGCAGCCGCAGGAGCGGCGCGGTTGATTGAAACGCGGCGTTATCCCCATTCGCGCCTGACGCCGCTGTCGCTGGCGCTGGCAGCGCTCGCGCTCGCCGGATTAACCCTGGTTGCGTCTGCGCTTGCGATCCAGGATTACTTCGAAGG
>JAUQOW010000349.1 GCA_030550675.1 Chloroflexota bacterium | reverse complement strand
CGCGTGGCGCTGTACATTGCGGGTGGGACTCATTCTCGTGCATTGGTTCGCTGCGCTAGGTTGTGACGCATCCCTCCCGGCAATGCTGGTTTGCGCTTCCAGGGATGGTTTGCTGGCGGCGGGTGCGCTTTCCCGCCTGGCAACGGCGCCGGCGGCGGCGCAGCGGCAGGCGGGCGGCGCCGCTGCACGCGCTCCTGCGCCGCTGCACGCGCTTCCGCCCGGCGGGTCGCCATGACCTGGGGCCACACGCGCTCCCAGCGGTCGCTCCAGACCACATTGCGCAGCGCCGCCATCGGGTTGACATGCCGCCGCTGCCAGTGCATCCCAGCGCCTTTCAACCGCGCTTCGACCACCAGCTTGTTCGCGCTTTCGACACAGCCGCTGGCGATCGGCAGCCCCTGCGCCTGATACGTCGGATAGTCCATCAGGGTGCGCCGTTTCGTCAGATAGGCTGCGTGCTCCGTGACGCCGGTCGCCTGGGGATGCGCCGCAGCGACGTCTGCGACCGCCGCCAGCACCTCGGCGGGACCATCCCGTTTGAGCGCTGTGATCTGCGTCTCCGACCACGCGCGGGCCGCCGCACTCCCCTCACCCCAGATGGACGCCGCGATCTGACTCAGGCGTTGCGCTGCGTGGGGAAAGTCCAGAATGCGGATGGCGTGCGGACACTGAAGGTCAAACAGCTTCTGGATCCACTCGGCGCCATCGCTGACCGCCACCACGCGCTGCGCCCGTTCCACGCCGCGGACATACGTTTCGGCGGTTGCGAGCCGGGTAAACGTCTCCGCCTCGACCAGGCGCGAGAAGGAACTGAGCGCCACGGTCCGGACCGTCGGCGGCGCATCCGCCTGCATGGTGGCGTGCACCTCGCCAGCGACCAGCGTCTTGACCTCGGCCCACGCGCCGCCGAGCAGCGGGACCATCGCGCCATCGGCGCTCAACAGCAGGCACTCCGGGCCCGGCCGGGGCGACGGCGCCTCACGGATGATGCGGTCCGCCTCCAGCGTCTGCTGGGCCGCCACCGCATCGCCTGCGGCATAGGTCAGGCGCTGGGCCGTGCCTTCGCTCAGCGGGGTGCGCGCGATCTCGCTCAAAAGGGCGGCCGCCTGCGCAAACGGCAGCGCGGCCGAGAGGCGCACCAACCACCCATGCAACGTCGGGGCGAGGCGACCGGGCAGCAGGGCGAGTTCGTCATCGAGGGGGAAAAAACCCGGCGCCGCAGGCCGGACAGACACCGTAGGTGCGCGCAATGGCGATATCGCCGCCCGCGGTGCGCACCTGACGGGTCCGGGTCCCACGCGGTTGCAGCGGTACGCTGCAGGCGGGGCAGGTCGGACGGTCGGCGGCGGCGCGCGCGCTCCAATCCGCTTGATCGCTGGCGGGCGCCAGGTCAGTCAGCATCTGTCGCCGCAGTGCGGCGAGGCGTTCGTCGAGCGCTGCTTCGATTGCCGCAAGCGTGGCAGTGGGGTGCGCGGTGCGCCATGCATCCATCTCAGCCAGAATGGTCAGCCCCTCAGGGGACGGAGGCGGAGGACGATCGGTCGGCATGGGTTCTCCTTTCGTGCGATGCACTATTCTACTTCCACTAGACCTCCGCCGCAAGAGAATGAGTCCCACCCAGTAACCGGAAGGAATGCTCGTCCTTATTGCGGAGGGTCGAGCGTCACACGCCAGAACCCTCCGCAATTTGTGGCAGAGGTGTGGTCACTCGTCCACAACGGATGTTGACCAGTTGACAGTTGACCAGTTGGCGGTCGACCAGTTGGCAGTTGACCAGTTGGCGGTCGACCAGTTGGCAGTTGACCAGTTGGCGGTCGACCAGTTGGCGCTGCTGTACACGTTCGTTCCATCTGCTGTCACCAGCAGGTCGCTCCGGATCAGCCCCTGGTTGGCGAATTCCGGCACGCTGCTGTACTGGACCACCGCCTCGGCATCGACCATCCCGGCGCCCTGCCCGGGCAGCGGATTGGCGTCGCCGCCCAGTTTGTATGCCGTGTGCATCAACAGCCACTTGACCTGGTCGTTCGTCCACTCTGGGCGCGCCTGGAACGCCAGCGCCGCCACGCCAGCCACCACCGGCGCTGCCATCGAGGAGCCGGAGAGCCTGAGATAATGCGTATTCACAATCCGCTGCGACTTATTCGAGGCCAGTCGCGCTTTTGGCTCCGAGAGCAGCGACACCATCGCCCGCCCCGGCGCGACCACGTCGGGCTTTACGTGCCCATCCTGGGTGATGCCGTAGCTCGACCAGGGCGCCAGGCGGTCGTCCGCGCGATCTGGCGTGCCCATCATATCCACTGCGCCAACGGTGACCACGAACGGATCATTGGCGGGTGGGAAGCGCATCGAGTTCGGACCATTGTTCCCCGCCGACACGACGACCAGAATGCCGCTGAACCAGGCGCGCTCGACGGCTGCCGCCAACACGCTTGTGCGATAACTCTCGGCGACGCTCGAGACCATCGACAGGTTCATCACCCGGATGTTGTGGGTCGTGCGGTTGCTGATAACCCACTCAATCGCGGCGACCACGTCCGATACATACGAAATCCCGTTGTCGTCGGTCACTTTGATGTCGATCAATGTCGCTCCGGGGGCGACTCCGATGTAGAGACAGCGGAGATCGTTCTCTTTCCGATTGCAGGAATTGCCGCCGACCACGCCAGCAATGTGGGTGCCGTGACCGTACTTGTCAGAAGACGATATCTTGAACGACGTGAATGGCTTCTGACTAATGATGCGCATATTGCCCGTGATCGGATCGCGGAAGTCGTTCAGCTTATCGTTAATGCCGGTATCAACAATGGCGACCGCGACGCCTCTGCCAGTGATCCCCTGCGACCACAGTTGCGGCGCATTGACGGTCGCCGGGTAGAAGGTCGCAAGCCGGCTGCTGTCGATAACATTCGTGGTGCGCATCGGCGCATCCGGGCTGATAGACCGGATGGCGGGATGCCGCCCCAGGCTGTGCAGCGCACGCCCGGGAACCAGCGCCACGAAGGCGTCGAGGGCGCCGAGGTCGCGGATGATGCGCCCGCCAGCGCGGGTCACCGCGGCGTCGGCGGTGCGATTGCCCTCGACGCGCCGCACGATGACGCGCTGTGTTGCATCGGGTGCGGCGTTCGCCCATTCCTGCAACTGCGGCAGGACGCGGCTCTCAGCAGCGGATGCGGGCGTTGCCAGCGCGCCGAAGAGCAGCAGCAGCGTCAGGAGCAGCGCGAGTGCAGCGGGGACTGGACGCCTCCAGTTGGCGATCCGTCGCGGGATGGGGGGTGAAACGTTGTGCATGCCAACCTCCAGAGTGTGTTGTTGTGCTCATACGTCAGGTTGTGCCAGTGTCGTCGGTTGCGCGATCGGCGTTGCCTGTCGCACTCCGAATCGCAGCGCAGAGAACGCCATACAATACAGTACTCCAACCCACAGATGCGTTCTATAGCATGTGTGTGGCAGTTGTGTGCAGGTTGTGTGCAGGAGGTGAGCGGTGGGAGGTGAGCGGTGGGAGGTGCGAGGTGCGAGGTGCGAGGTGCGAGGTGCGAGGTTGTAAACAAAACGACCGCGTCCGCTATATCCTGACCTTCGCATACAGCAACTGGTCGGTGATCTGTCCGTCCTTGACGGCGCTGGCGCGCAGCCGGCCTTCGAGGAAAAACCCTGCTTTCTCCAGCACACGACACGACGGTGCGTTCCAGGCATACGGTTCAGCAGAGATGCGCACCAGCCCCAAACGTGCGAAGGCATCGTCAGTAAACGCAATGACCGTCTCGGTCATCCACCCCCGACCCCAGTACGGCTCGGCGAGCCAGTAGCCGAGTTCGGCGGTCAGCCGATGCACGTCCTGTCCTGGTGTGATGCTGATGCCGCCAATGGTTTCCTGGCGTGTCGCAATTGCACACACGGTCACCGGGTGTTGCTGGCTCACACGGTCGAGAAATGCGGTTGAGAAATTATTCCGCTATCCGCTCGCCCGCCCGGCGACTGAAGTCGCGGGCTACGGGAAGCGAAGCCCGCCTGCGCGGGCTA
>JAUQOW010000348.1 GCA_030550675.1 Chloroflexota bacterium | reverse complement strand
GTAGTAGTAGCGGATGCTGTCCGTCTCTTTGTTGATGATTCGCTCCAGCCTGGCCTGCAGTTGCCGGAGTTGCGCAGCGTCGACAATGCACTCAAACACCGATTTCTGCACCCGTTGCCCGTAGTCCCGGCACGCTTTCGCCACTTTGTGCAATCGCCGTTTGCCTGCCTCGGTTTCGGTGTTGACGTCGTAGGTAATCAGCACCATCATATGCTCTCCTCAGTTCCAGAAGAATGGCGGGTAGGCGTCCAGATCGCCGCGCAGGTGACGCGCCAGCAGCGTCGCCTGAACATGCGGGATCAGTCCGAACGGGATGCGCTCTTTCAGAAAAGGGTGCAGAATCACCTCTTTCTTCCGTTCCTGCCAGGCGCTAATCACGATCTTGCGGGTGTCATCGTCCATCACAATGCCGCCGCTCTCTTTGGATGCGAATCCTTTCGCGGTGATCTGCTTGCGGTTGACCAGCGAGAGCGCCAGTCGATCAGCATATATCGGTCGCAATGCTTCCATCAGATCAAGCGCTAACGATGGCCGTCCCGGTCGGTTGGCATGCATAAAGCCGACATACGGATCAAGCCCGACGGTTTCGAGCGCCGACACCGCTTCGTTCGTCAGGAGTGCGTGCAGGAATGACAGCAATGCGTTCATGGCGTTGCGCGGCGGTCGACGCGACCGTTCCCCAAAATGAAAATCGTCTTTCTGGTGCAGAATGAGGTGATCAAAGACGCCAAAATAGACGCTGGCGGCGTTGCCTTCGACAGCCATCAGCGCTTCGACGCCGCCACAGCGGGAAATGGCGGCCAGCGCGTCTTTGAGCGCCGCCGACGCTTTTTTTGACCGCTTCGACATCGATCAGGATCGCGTGGTCTCGCGCTGCGCGTTCGAGCACCTTGCGACAGTTGTAGACCTTGCCCTGCACGAACGAGGCGGCAATTGGCGTGCGCAGCTCACGATCCTCCGATATCCGGTATTGCTTCTTGCGCAGCAGGACGTTGCCGTGCGTTTTTCCTGAAATCCGTGCGCGAAAGCGTCCGTTGGGATCGAGGAAGGTCAACCCGATGCTGCGCTCGGCGCAGGCGCCCATGAGCGCCGGGCTGACGCCCTGGTAGGCGAAGCAGACGATGTTCTCCAGGTTGTGAAGCGGCAGACGCCGCGACTCGTGCGCGTCTTTTCTGATGACGACGGTTTCGCCGTCGAGCGCGAGATAGGCGTCGGGCGTGGTGACGTACAGGACGTTGTTCAGGCGTTTCACAAAAACTCCTCCTGGCATGGGCGCCTTCTCAGGCGCTCTCGATCTGTCGCCTGATGTAAGCGGCAGCGGAGGTCGCGCTCGCCTGCATGTCCGGAAGGCAAGTATCCGTCAGCGAGCACGAGCGGCAGGCTTTAGACACTTTGACGCGCGGGGTGTAGCCGCGCGCCATGTAGACTTGCATTTCGGCGGCTGCATCGCGCACCAACCGGCGCAACTCGTCGGTGAGCTCGACCGGCTCGCGGCGGCGGGTCTTCCCGTAGTACAGGTAACCGCGCAGGATGGCGACTGCCAGCATGTCTTCCAGGCATATCGCCTGAGCGCAGAGTTGCGCTTCGTCCACCGGATCGCGCTTGGGGCTGCCGCGCTTGTATTCGACTGGCGCTGGCAGATAGAACCCGTCCCTCCCCGGCAACCGGACCCCCTCGGAGGCGCGGGTGAACTCTACGACATCACAGATGCCGGATAGTCCCAGGGTATATGAGGCGACCGGAACCGATCAGGAGATGATGACATCGCGACGCGTTTCGACGAAGAACGGATCATCGACCCGCTCGTGCAACTGTTTGCCTTCAACCGTCAGCAGGTTGTCCTGCCACTGCATCTCGACATGGATCAGCGCCCATTGCCAGCGGCAGAACAGAAAATGCTGAATGCCCGACAGGGGCAGGAGTTCGTCTGGAGTGTATTCACGGGTCATGGCGTGTTGCTCGATGTGCTACAATCAGGATAGACGGCAATCGCCCTGATTTCTTTCCGTTTAGAATATGAAACCTGCTGATTGGCTTCCAGAAATTGTCCGGCGGATTGTTCAGGTCAGCGACCCCGACACAATCGTGCTGTTCGGTTCGCACGCGCAGGATGCTGCCGGGCCAGATAGTGACCTGGATTTGCTCGTCGTTCTTCCGCATTCTCATCATCCGCGACAGGACAGCTGGCGGATACGACGCGCTCTGCGCGGTTTGATGGTTCCGGTGGATATTGTGGTCGCCACTTCCGAGCAGGTGCAACGACTCGGTCAGACGCCAGGATTGATCTATCGCACTGCGCTGCAGGAAGGGAAGGTGCTGTATGAGCGCACCGGGTGAGGTTGTGCAGGCATGGCTGCGCCGTGCACGCTCTGATCTGGAGCTTGCCAGGATTGCTCTCCAGGCGCGCAGCGTTCTCCCTGAAGACGCCTGTTTCCACGCACAGCAGTGTGCAGAGAAGGCGCTGAAAGCGTTGCTTCTGCAGGCAGGCGACGATCCTCCCAGAACGCATGCGATTGATGTTTTGCTCGACCGATTGAAAGTGCGTGGCATACCCGTTCCTGAGAGTGTTGATAGCGCCTTCACTCTGTCCGAATATGCTGTACAAACTCGTTATCCCGGCGAGTGGGAGCCGGTGACCCCTGAAGAGGCGCGTCAAGCCATAGACCAGGCAACCCTTGTGCTTGCCTGGGTAGAGGAGCGGATTGCGCGTGGACAGGCTTCATAACACGAGACACATGCGCTTCCAGCAGGCAGCGTTCCCTCACCTCTGCGCGCTCTAAGAGCATGATCGGAAACCCGAATTTGTGACTATGATAGCGGCGATCAGAGCGTTCTGATGAGGAGAAGGACCGCGTTTCGGCAGGCTCAACGCGCCGCATGCCGAAGCGTGAGCGGCGCCCTGAGCCGGTCGAAGGGCGCCGCTCGTATCCAACCAACGACCCGACGGACTTGACCGATGACCAATGGGCGGCGATTGCGCCGATCGTCACCACGTCGTCGCCAAAGGGCGGGCGCTCGACCGCCCTTCGACGGGCGATGCGGTGAGTTTACCGAACCGCTCACCGCGTCGCCTGCCGAAGGGCGGAGCGTTGAGCATTTCGGCAGGCTCAATGCTTCGCCTGCCGAAACGTGGTGGAACGCTCGATTGCGTGGGCGGGACGCAAGAGGCAGGCGAGTCGTGAATATAACCGCGACCCAGAATCGAGTGAGGCGTTTATCTCTCTCGGTTCAGCGACAATGTTACTCAATCGTCTCTATCCGAGAAAATAGTTTCCGATCATGCTCTTAAGTGGACGAATATGCAACGTTTGCGGAAATGACAGGCTCGACAGGTCCAACTCGCTCCTGTAGGCGCTATAATCAGGCACGTTCTTTTTCAGACGCGCGCACACCGTGCCGCCGTCCAGATCAGTCTCATTGCCATAGTCCGGCAATCCCGCATGATGTCCCAGGATGGGATATGCCAGCAATCGCGCGAATGGTTCATAAGGCGCACCCTTCAGCAGAGAGGAGAGTTCCTTCGCTCCGGCGGTTGAGTGGTCTACACGCGGACCGCCCTCTAACCGCCTTTGAAATTCATCCGAGTACTTGCCCAGGTCGTGGAGCAATCCGGCGGTATACGCCAGCTCGGATACACCAGCATCTTTGCCGAACTCACGAGCCATTTCCGCTGTATTTCGCAAATGATCGATGAGCGGTTGCCAGTTTTCACGATCCTCACCCTCACGTCGATGAGCAAAGAATCGGGTTGTAGGAACGGGCCCACCTCCCACCCCATACATCCGCGCCATTTTCCGCACCTCCGCTTCCAGCCTCTTGCGCAGCCATTCCGGCGCCAGCACCTCGACATCGGCACCCCATCCGCAGATCCGCAGCAGCATCTTCGGCGCTTCGCCCGCAGGGCGCGCGAAATGCACCCCATCCGCAGATCCGCAGCAGCACCTCCTTCGGTTCGGCGATGTGCACGCGCCAGATCAGTTTCCAACCTGCCTGCGGCCCCGGTGCGCTCCGTTTCGATCCGCGCTTT
>JAUQOW010000347.1 GCA_030550675.1 Chloroflexota bacterium | reverse complement strand
GATGCGGCGCTCCCAACCGACCGATACCTGTTGGGGCGCGTCCTCCTCGATGGCGGCAATGCTGCTGCTGCACGCACGGAACTGACTGTCGCCGTCGCTAGCGATCCGTCGCACGCGCAGGCGCGCCTGTTCCTCGGACGCGCATGCCTGGCGTTGGATGAACCGCTTGCCGCCATTGAAGCCATCGAACAGGCAGCCAGCCTGCAACCTGATCACGCGCCGACGGCTGCCGCCCTCAGCCAGGCATACGCTGCCGCCGGTCGGCGCGAACGCGCCATCGCCGCCGCACAACGCGCCGTGCGCCTCGATGCGTCTGTCGGCGCGCATCATCATCTGCTGGCGACGCTGTACGCCGCCAGTGGACGCTTCCAGGAAGCGCGCGTCGCTCTGATCAACGCGCTGACCCTGCAACCCGACGTCGCCGCCTGGCACGCAGAGATGGGCGATATCTGCGAGCGCATAGGCATGATCGACGCAGCCCGCAGCGCCTATGCGCGCGCGGTGCACCTGGCGCCCGACCAGGCTGACTACCGCTATGCGCTGGCGCGTCTGTTGCGACAGCAGGGGCGCATCGACGAGGCGCGCCAGGTCTTCGAGGAAGCGTTGAAACGCGAACCGCACCAGGGCGCCTGGCACTACGAACTGGCAGAACTCCTCCGCCAGCAGCGCGACCCGTCAGCCATCGATCATTACGCCGCCGCCGTACAACTGGCGCCCGACGAACCGCGCCACTGGCTGGGGCTGGTCGAAGGGCTGCTGGAGCGCAACGAGCGCGACGCCGCGCAGGAAACCGTTGAACGAGCGCTGCTCAGGTTCAACGACAACCCCGCGCTGCACGCCGTTGCTGGCGCCATTCAAGAGGCGCAGGGCGAAATCGAGCGTGCAGCATGGCACTACGAGCGCGCCCTCGAACGCGATCCGCACAACGCCGGGCACTGCTGGCGACTCGGGCGCGCGCAGCTTGAACTGGGCAACCTGGACGCCGCCCGCGAACTGCTTGAGCGCGCACTGGCGCTGGATCCCGACTCGGCGGATGCACATTCAGCCATTGCACGTCTCTTTGCGCACGAAAACGATGGACGCGCCGCCCTGATCCATAGCCAGCGCGCCGCCGAACTGCGCCCCGACGATGCCGCGCTTCAGATTCAACTGGCGGAAGCGCTCGCACACATGCGCCGTTTTGAAGAGGCGCGCCAGGCGCTCGAACGCGCCTTGCAGCACGCGCCGTCCGACCCCGAACTGCTGGCGCGCTACGGCGAGATGGCATTGACGGTCGGATTGCACCACGAAGCGTTGAACGCCTTTGAACGCGCCATTGCGCAGCGTCCCGATGAGCCAAAGTACCACTTCCTGGCTGGACGCGCGCATCGTCGGCTGAAACAGTACAGTCGCGCGATCGAACGCTTCCGCCGCGCTGTTCGGCTCCGTCCGGGCTACAGCGAGGCGGTGATCGAACTGAGCACGCTCGGACCGCTGGCGTTTGTGGCGCAACATTTACGAGGCGAAAGCGATGCTGCTGAGAGGATTTCTCAGAAAAGCTGACGCAAAGGCGCTAAGACGCAAGGGCATACGGATTGATCGCGAAACTTTGCGCCTTTGCGTCGTTGCGTCAATCTCTGTGAGAAATGCTGCAGGGAGCGAATAGCGCTATCAGAGAGAGGAGGCACACCATGACGCTCGAAACATACGAGGTTCCATTTCCCAACCCGCATCCGCCTGACCCGGAACCCGATCCGCCGCCGGATTGGACCATGTGACGCGCTCTGATGAAGAGGTCGCGGGCTGAGCCGGGGTGCTGCGGGCTGAAGCCCTTGCTGAGTTCGTGCAAGCCCCGAAGGGACCTTTCAATGTCCTGAGCGAGGGCTTCAGCCTGTAGCTCCAGGAACGCGCGACCGGGCAGCGCAGGTCTACCGGATGTGTTTCTTGATCCTCATCGGTCCTGGCTGAGTTCGTGCAAGCCCCAAAGGGGCTTCTATGGACTCAGCTTCAGCCCGCAGCTCAAAGAACGCGCGACCGGGCGGCACAGGTGTACCAGGTTTATTTCCTGAGGGGAAAGACGAGCCATCATCAATGGAGTACGTATGCAGAGTCTTTGCGCCTTTGCGCCTTTGTGTGCGCTTGTTTGAAAGGTATTGCCAGAAGCTCGCAGCGCGCGAGGCGACACTCCGGATTGCGTTCATCGAAAAGGAAACATTCTGCCATGACTGCTGCCGAGTTGGAGACCGTGGAACTGCCGCATCTGGCGCGCGCCATTGAGCTGGCGCTGCGACTGGGAGACTCCGGCGCCGCCTGGCGCGCAGCGCACGCGCTCCGGCGCGTGTTTCCTGAAGCGATTGCGCCGCAGATCTGGCTGGGGCAGGCGTTGCTCGACGCTGGCAACGCCGCTGTTGCAGTCGATTATTTCCGGCGCGCGCTGCGCCTGAACCCGCTCGATGCCGCTGCCTGGGCAGGGCTGGCGGGCGCACTGGCGCGCACCGGGCAGGAGAAAGCGTCGGCAGCGGCGTTGAGTCGCGCGGCGCTGCACGATCCGCTCGGCAGTGAAGCGCTTGCACCCGGCATCGCGCCCGAACAATCCTCCGCTGGCAGGGGCGTCGAGTATTTGCGCCGCGGTCTTGCTGAACTGGCGGTTGCTGAGCTTGCGGGTGCGCTCGCGCGTTTCCCGCGCCGCGACGATCTGCGCCTGTACTATATCGAGGCGCTGCGCCGCAGCGGTGATCTGGCTGGCGCGCATCGCGCATATGCACAACTCACGTCGCCGGACGCGGGGCATCTTCCGGCGCTCCTTGTGCACGCCGCGCTGCACGAGCACGACACGTCAGCCCGTCAGCGCTGCGCGGCATACGATCCCGACGGACGCCTGACGCGCCGCTTCTTTGCGCCTGAGACTCCCCCCTGGACGCTTCCGCCGCCGCCTGCCGTGCGCTGGCACGAGGAGTTCGATCCGGTGCTGCCGTATCTGGAGCGCCCACCAGCGCAGCGGGTATCGTCTGCAATCATCGGCGATGACACACGCACCACCCAACCCATGGCAGCGCCAAAACGCCTCCCGGAAACGGGCGTACCGCCGGGCGCCGCGACGGAAGGCGGCAATGGATGGGAAGCCGCGCCGCACCCGCCAGCCGCGTGTGGTCGCAGCGATCCGCCATCAGGGAGCGTTGCCGATCCAGAGGTCAAGAACTTCATTGCCGCAGCGGAGCGAGTGCGTCAGCGCCTGATCGACGCCAGCGCCGCGCCGAAGCCGCTGTTGCCGTATGCTGACGGCCGCACATTCACTCAGGTGGTGCTCTCATCACGTGCGGCATTGCAGCAGCGTTTCGGCGCCGACGGCTTTGCAGCCGTTGATCGACGATTGCGGCAGTACGCGACGGCGTTGCAACGGCGCGGTGTGACGGCGCATATCTGCTACTGTGACGATGCGGACTCACTCCGACTCGCAGATGGAATGGCTGCTGCGCCTGTCGCGGCTGAGGCAGGAGCGCTGCGTGATCTGCTGCGCACCCTTTCCAGCGCGCTTTCTGAACGCGGGCGAACCCTGGGAGCGGCGCTGATCGTCGGGGGTGACGAGATTGTGCCCCTCCACCGCCTGCCCAACCCGCTGCCCGACGACGACATCGTTGTTCTCTCCGACAACCCGTATGCCACCGACGACGCGGCATACATTGCGCCGCAACGCATGGTTGCACGCCTGCCCGACGGCAACTCTGGCGATCCGTCGCTGCTGTTCGTCCAACTTGACCGGATGACGGCATACCACTACGGCAGCCGCCCTCAGGCGCACCGGTCGCGCCAGTTCTTCGGTCGCCGCCGGACGCACGACGCGCCTGAACTGGACATCTGGAGCGCCGGGTACTGCGCCGAGATCTGGAAAGACGTGTCGCGCGCCGTGCTCGACGCGCTTAGCGCTGATGCGCCGCTCGCCTCAAGCCCGCCGCACCTCGCCGAAACCCTCGATCTGCGCGCGTTGCACAACCGGAGATTGCTCTACCTTAACCTCCACGGCGCTGCCGGGCTGCCCAACTTCTACGGGCAACCCGACGC
>JAUQOW010000346.1 GCA_030550675.1 Chloroflexota bacterium | reverse complement strand
ACATCGCCAGCAGGCGGCAGCGCAACCGCCAGCGCAATCAGCGCCAGCGGCGCAAGATGACCGAGCAGCACGCTCCCATGCCAGAAATGACGGCGATAGCGCCCGTGGCTGATGGCATGCGCAGCGCGCGCGGCGACCTCGCTGGCGTGGGGAATGCCGAACTCCCCGAAGAGGGTGACGAACAGGTCCAGCGCCAGCGTAACGCCGAAAAGCCACACGAGCGCCGCATCCAGTCCTGCAGGCAGCGGAAGCGCCAGCCGAACGACCAGAAGGGTTCCTGAACCGACCATCAGCGCCTGGATCAACAGGTGAACCGGCAGCAGCGGACTCTGCCACAGATCGCGCCCTTCCGCCTGCGCAAAGAGAAACGCGGTATAGATCGCCGCCAGGACGCCTGCGGGCAGTCCGATCCACGCGAAGAACGGGCGCAGTGACAGCGCCATCGCTTCAGGCAACACTCCAAGAACGACGCCCGCCTCGCTCAGGAACCAGAGTCCCGCAACGATTGTGAATCCAATGAGAATGAAGGCGCCGCGCGTCAGCCAGCTGCGCCACTGCGGACGGGTGAGGATGGTCAGAAACTTGAGCGGCTTCTCGAGATCGTAGATCAGGAGCGCCGTCGTGACGCCGATGAACGCCAGGGTAAGCGCCAGCGCAACGGCGGCGAAGAGCGGCGTCAGTTGCGCCAGTCCCAATCCGGCAGCCAGCGCCAGCGTCATGAAGATGCCGCTGCCGATGCCTTTCGTGACCAGATACGCCGGTACGGGCCAGTGCCAGGGGATGGTATGCTGCGCATTGTATGCCGTTTGCACCATCTGACCGGCGATGCGCGCCAGCGCAAACGCGCTGTTGCCGACGCTCAACCCCTGCATGCCGGGAGTATGAAGGGGCGTGCCATTCCTGGCGCCGTTGGTGCGATCGTGATGAATGGATGAGCCGGCATGAACGGCTTCCAGCGGGATGATCTCGCGCTGCGCTCCAAGGATGCGCGCCTGATCACTCGCCACATCCGCCCAGACAAACGTTGTGTGTTGCTGTGTGGCTGTGGGCGTCAGCGTCGCCTGGTTTGCGTCAATGTAGAAGAGTTTGGGCGCCGTTCCCTGTTCCGGCTTGCGCACCGTGACCGGTTCGCGGGCGATCAGTTGGCGGATCAGGCTGTTCGGGTCGTCAAGGTCGCCTGAAATGATCGCCTGTTCGGGGCAGACCACTTCACACGCTGGCTTTAAACCCAGTTCAATCCGGTGCGAGCAGAAGTGGCACTTGGCGGCGCTGTGCGTCTCTGGATCGATGTAGATCGCATCATACGGGCACGCCTGCAAGCACGCCTTGCAGCCAATGCACGCCTTTGGATCAAACTCGACAATGCCATCAGCGCGCTGGTACATGGCGGTCACCGGGCAGATGCGCACACACGGCGGGTTGGCGCAGTGGTTGCAGCGGGTGACCTGAAAGTGACGGCGGGTGTTGGGAAAGGTTCCCGTCTCGACATACTTGACCCATGTGCGGTAGACGCCAAGCGGAACCTCGTTTTCCGACTTGCATGCGGTGCTGCAGGCATGGCAGCCAATACATTTCCGGTGGTCAATCAGGAAACCGTAGGTTGGCATAACGGTCATCCTTGCGCAACATCATCGTCGTCGAACAGCCATCGGTCAGCAGGGTTCCAGAAGGGGCGCTGGAATGCGGAGATGGTGTATGCTGGGATTGTAGTACAGGGTATACTACGCAACAATCATATCTTTGCGATAGCCGCTATAACTTTTCTTTATAGCAAGGAAAGCAAGTCCGTGACTCTTCAACGCTACTTCATCGATGACGACATCTGGGAAGCGGAAGCTCACCCGACGACTCCGGTGTTCATCAGCGGGAAACGCATGTACGCCATCACCACGATCGGCGGCGCGACGCACCCATTCGGTGAATGGCATCTACGCGGCAAGATGGGCGGGGTATGGGCGCATCCGCTGCGCGTGCTGGATGGATGGACGCTGACGCTGGAGGCGTATGGCGCAACCACGCCGCTTGACCATGCCACGCACTGCGACCTCTTTGGCGCATACGTCACCCGTCATTTTCCAGTCGGCGACCTGGCGCTGGAATGGACCGAGTTCGCCGCCGAGGATCAGCCGCACTACTATGCCACGCTGCTGGCGCGCAACAATGGCATCGCTCTGATCGATGCCACTGTGTCGCTGCGCGCTGAAACGGATCTGCGTTTCTGCTGGTTTGGCGGCGTCGCTCCCGCAGAACCGGAACTGCGCATCCTGCCGGATGGCGTCGCCTGGCGCGCGCCAGGGGCGTATGCTGGCGTCACCGTGACCCTGACGAGCGCCACGCCGGCGCGATGGGACATCGCCGGACGAACGGTGCAGGCGCGTTTCCCGTTGACGCTTCAGCCCGGTGAAGCGCTGGCGCTGCAATGGCGCCTCGCCGTGCAACGCGATGATGCGCCGCCGCCGGGAAACGTGTTGCGCGCCGCGGTCGATGCTCTGTCGGCGAAGATCGCGCTCTACCGCTCGATGGCTGGCGAGATGCGCCTGGAAACGCCAGATCACGACCTGAACCGCTTCTGGCAGGTGGCGCGGCAAAATGTGCGCATGCTCACGGCTGATTATCGTCCCGCGCTCGCGCCGTACCTGCTGGCGGGGTTGCCGGAGTACCCGCAACTCTTCGGCTGCGATACGGCATACAGTGTTCCGGGCGTGGTCGCTGGCGGCTTCACCGATATCGCCCGCAGCGCGCTGGAGGAACTCGGCAGGTACGCCTGGCGCGCCTGCAGCCGCGTTCCGCACGAGATTACCACGAATGGGCGCGTCTACCATCCGGGCAACATTCAGGAAACCCCGCAGTTCGCCGTCGCCTGCTGGGACTACGTGCGCTGGAGCGGCGATCTGGCGTTCCTGGAGCGGATGTACCCGGTGTGCGTCGAAGGACTCGATCATTTCGAGGCGACGCTTGAAGGTCGCGGCTACCCGATTGGCGATGGCGTGGTCGAGGTTCCCGGCATGGGCGCCTGCAAGCTCGATACGGTCTGTTACCTCTACCAGGCGCTGACCTCCCTGCGCGAGATGGCGCTGGCGCTGGGACGACCGCACGACGCGATCCGGTTCGCCGGGTATGCTGGCGCGCTGGCGGCGCGCTTCGAGAGCGACTGGTGGATTGAGCAGGAAGGCATGTATGCCGACTCGCTGCACCTCGACGGCAGGCAGCAGTTCGATGGTCACTGGACCGTGGTGTTGCCGGTTGTCACCGGCATCGCTTCCCCTGAGCGCGCGCAACGGGTGATGGATCGCATCCTGCGTGAGTGGGTCAACGAATGGGGCATGGTGCATACGCGCGGCAGAGACTCGCGCGTCTGGACGCTTCCGACCGGTCTGCTGGCGCTGGCGGCGTTCCGTCACGGGAAGGCGGAGATCGGTCTCAGGCTGCTGCAATCTATCGGCGAGACAGCGCGCCATGGAACGCTGGGAACGCTGAAGGAGTTAATCCCGCAGGGGTTGTGCTTTATTCAACTCTGGTCGGCGGGGCTGCTCCTGCAAGGGATCACTGAAGGGATATTCGGTCTCAACCCGCAGATACATCGTCACGAACTGGCGGTTGAACCGCACCTGCCATCGACCTGGCAAAGCGTAGCGCTCCACGGTTTGCGCGTCGGCGAACACGCGCTCGATCTCAGCGTAACGCCGGAGGAGATTGCGATCCGTCATCCCAAGGGGAACGCGCCATTGCTGGTGCGCTGCCGTTTCGCGCCCGATCAATCGTGGCGCGAAGCGCGCCTGGCGCCTGGCGATCGGCTGTCAGCACGTAATCGCGTGGAGGAAGAATGAACGCATGCGTACGCCTCTTGCCTCGCGCCTTCCACCTCTACTATCCGCCAAGATCACGAAGGGCGCGAAGGGACAATTCAGCCGCGCCCCTCCCTCTTCCCTCGCGCCTGCCGCCTGCCGCCTGCGTACCTGCCCCTCGCCCCTGCCGGTCGCTCTCATCCACGAAGGGCACGAAGGATCACGAAGTGATGACGCCACCGGTCCCCTGCCCGCCTCGCGCCTCGCACCTTCCA
>JAUQOW010000345.1 GCA_030550675.1 Chloroflexota bacterium | reverse complement strand
AGATCAGAGCCTGCGCGAACGCCTGATTGCTGGCGGCAAACGCGCACTGACCGAGCGCTTTGCCCCGGAGCGCCTGGTTCATCAGGTCATTGCAGTGTACAAAGAGGTCATTGGCAAGAGCGACTGACGCTTCGCCTCACCATACCCAGATTTGACGAAATCACCAAGAGTTACTATCATTCTTCCGAAGTGGTAGTAACTATCATCTATATCGGAAAGCGCCAATGACACTACATGCCTGGCAACCGCTGCCAGCTCACCTGCAGCAGCGCGGCGCGGAACTGCTGCATCTCCAGTGCTGGCTCTGGGGATGCGACATTCGCCGTCCTGAAGGGAATCTCCTGCTGGACTACGGGTTCAGTCGCCAGCGTCCGCCAGCCGGGGCAGCCGGGAGCAGCGCGTATCTCTGGACAGCAGGGTCAGGCACGATTATCGTGCTGTGGGGATTCGGCGCGTTTTGCGGCAGCCCCGTGAACGGCGGCGTCTATCTCAGGCGCTACGAGTTTGATCCACGATATGTTCCCCGGATCGATACACGACGTTTACCGTGGCTTCCCGATCAGGTGCATACTGCGGTCATTCCTCCCGACCCAGACGTCCAACTGCGGCTGCGTCAGCAGTTCACCGGTCTGCTCGAATGGATTGCACGGTATGAAACGTGGGTGCGTGACTCCTGCGGACTTGAATACCGGCGGCGCTGTGTTGCAGAGTCAACAAAGCATCCCTTTCGCATTCCGGTGGATCGTCTGGTTGAGGAATGGCAACAATTGGCGCAACAGTATGCGTCATTCTCTTGACAGAGGGCACGATGTGAGATACATTCCGTATATGATAGTAACTATCATTTACGGAGGGCATATGTCCAGTCGTGCTGTTCTTCCTGTCACCCGCGCATCCGTCGAGCGCGCGATGCCGGTCATTTCGCTGATCGTTCTGGCGCTGATCGCGGCTCAGGTCGTATTCCAGAGTGTGAGCGCCTGGGTATCGGGCGCGGAGATGAAGCATGTTGTACCGGTTTTTGAGGCGCCGATCGCCAATGCCGGCAAGGCGCTCGGCGCTGCGCTCACCTCCTGGATGCCCGCATGGATCATCCCCACGCCGTTTGGTCCGCTTGATGTGAAATACACGGCGTCGTACACGATCTACGAATGGTTCAAACTGCCGATCATTCTCTTTCTGACGACCTACGGGATGACGCTGCTGCGTCTGCGCATCAGCACGAAATGGATCGAGCGCTCGATCGGGCGAAATGACCTGATTGGGGCAGCAGGCGGCGCGGTATTGGGCATGTTCACACCGGTGTGCTCCTGCACGGTTACCAACATCTATGCGGGCATCGTAGCTGGCGGTGCGAGTCAGCGCGCTTCGTCAGCATTTCTGTTCGCCAGCCCGGCGCTGAACGAGTTCGCCATTATTTTCATGTTTGTGATTGTCGGACCGTTCGGCGGGTTGGTCTATGTGGTCGCGGGGTTTGCCGCCGCGCTGGCGACGGCGTACCTGGCGCCGCTGCTGGGGTTGGACCCGGCGCGTTTTGTGCGGCAGATCGTTCCTCAACACGCCTGCAATGCCGCGGCGCAGGAAAGCATCCTGGTTCGCGCGCACCGTGAGGCATGGGCGTTGTTCAAGCGGTTGTTTGGCGTCGTCTTGTTCAGCGGGTTCCTGGCGGGCATTCTGGTCAACTTCAACCTGACGCTCGTCGAGAGCCTGAAGCAGGCGGGCGCCGCCTGGTGGGGACCGCTCGCCGCCACAGCGCTTGGTTTGCCGCTTGACATCAACGCCGCATCAACCGCGCCGATTCTGGCGGCGTTGCACCAGATTGTGCCGATCGGCACGCTGGTGGCGGCCATGATGGCGACGACGGTCTCTTCAATTCCAGAGTGGGCTATGCTCAATCGCCTGATTGGTCGGGCAGGCGCGGTGAAGGTTGTCCTCTGGTACGCCGCCTACGTGGCGCTGCTGGGGTTGCTGCTCAACTGGCTCTTCGCCTGAGGCGTCGTGCGCTGCGCCGAAGTTGCCCGGCACTGCGGGCACAAGCCAAAGAGTTCGACGACGTGGCTGGTGATGCGGTACCCGGTCGATTGCTCGAGCGTGGAAATCACCCCCTGCATGCCGCAGTTGTCGAACGGTTCAATCACGCCGCACTGGGTGCACACCAGATGATGGGTGTGCCCGCTTCCCAGGCAATAACGGTGGCAATCGTCAAGACCGTGGAGGCGCTGGAGCATGCCGAGATCGCACAGGAGCCGGATGGTGCGGAAGATGCTGGCGATCCCCGGCGACTCGTTGCGCTCGACCAGCCACTGTTCGATCTCCTGAACGCTGAACGCGCCTGGCAGGGCAGTGATCGCCTTGAGCACCGCCAGGCGCGGGTTGGTCACTTTATATCCGGCGGCTGCCAGTTGCTCAGCGAGGTCCGTCACCGCTGGCGGCAGCATATGTCGTCGCTCATCGAGAAAACGGCTCATCAGATTGCTCCTTCAGCGCAGGCGGCACGCCCCTTTTCATTGTATCATAGCCGCGAGACGGATGGATAGCGTCTTGTAACATAACCAGCGGTTGCTTGCACCTTCTTTCACAGTTCACTATCATGAAGGAAATGGTTGATATTCAGGCAGGGCGGGCTGATCGCTTCCCCGGCGTTCTGTACGTCCCACACCGCAATCCGCAATATCCTGGCGCGGGTTGACTGAGGCGCCATGTCTGAAATTGCGCTGGTAGCCAAAGCGCTGCCTGCAATCTACCCTGTGCGTCGATTGTTAATGCGTTGGCTGAAACGCGCAACTGTGCGCATCCTGACGCTCTTCCTGTTCTGGTGCATTGCGGTGCATGCATCCGTCGTCTGTATCATGCATTGCCAGGCAGCGCCGTGGCTCGATCAACTTCTCGATCAGCCGTTGCCGCTGTTCGTATGCGACTTCGGCGGACGCACATCGACCCAGGACGCGCCAACATCGCCGAAGACGCCCCTGCCCGAAATTATTCAACTGATGGCGCTGGCAATGCTGCTGATCATTGGCTGCTTGCTGTCTGTCGTTGGATCAATTGCGCCTTTGCGCTCAATCCCTTTGAATCAGTCGCTGCCGCCGCAGACCCCTCCGCCGCGCAGCGCAGGGGCTTCTTTCAGCCTTCCCTGCTGACCGCTGGAATTTCCTGAAGTTTTGACTCCACGCTACGGCGCGTGCAGCGTCGATGTCGGGAGCGGAGAAATGCGCCTTCGCTTCCGCCGGATGACGCCTGCGCGACATCCGTGATCGCTGGAAACGCCTTGTCTTGTTGCGTTGCAGCCAGCGCGTTGAGCAGACGCCTGCTCGAAGGATACGCTATGGACAATCTTACCCGCTATCGTCTTTTTGAGGGGCTTGATCCACAGGCGCTCGCCGACATTGCAGCGCACGCGCGGCTTCTTGATGTCCCACGCGACGTCGTTCTGTTTGAAGAAGATACGCCAGCCGCACGATTGTACGCCATCCAGAATGGATGGATTCGTCTCTACAAACTTGCGGTTGACGGGCGCCAGAGCGTGATACGTTTATCCGGTCCCGCCGAAGTTGTCGGGATCAGCACGGTTTTGCCCAATGCCCGCTACACACTCTCAGCGCAGACGATCACGGCGTGCCGGTTGATAGTATGGCAGGCAGACGATCTACGGACGTTGATCGAACGCTACCCGACGCTTCAGAGCAATAGTCTACGTCTGCTCGCCGAATATCGCGAAGCTCTGCAACAGCAACTGCTTGAACTGGCGACCGAGCACGTTGAACAGCGTCTGGCTCACGCACTGATCCGTCTGGCGGATCACTACGGTTTGCCGGCAGACGATCCCGAACATATCGCGCTCCCGCTGATGCAACGCGATCTCGCCGATCTCATCGGAGTGAGTCATTACACCGTCAGCCGCCTCTTGCATCTCTGGCAACATCAGGGTTTGGTGCAGGCGCAACGCGGACGCGTCGTCATCATCGATCGACAGCGCTTGACAACTCTGGCTGATACGCCGCCTGAGTGATCATGCGCCGCTTCAGTTAACAATCCTCAACCGTTTGTTGCGTCCCGCAGCGGAGCGAACTTGCGCC
>JAUQOW010000344.1 GCA_030550675.1 Chloroflexota bacterium | reverse complement strand
GACGGCACACCGGCACAACCGCTCGCGCCATCGCCCGACGGCGCCTTTACGTTCAGCCATCAGTATCAGCGCAGCGGAACATATACCATTACTGTCACGGCGCGCGACTCTGAGTCGACCACACGCGCAACACAAACCGTGAATGTCGTCAACACGCCGCCGGTCGTCGCCATCAACGCACCCCGTCAGATTCGTCTGGGCGATGCGTTCGCCGGCACAGGCTCGTTTACCGACATTGAAGAAGTCGCCGCAAGTTCGTGGAATGCAACGGTTGATTACGGCGACGGCAGCGGACCGCAACCGTTGCTGTTGTCCGACGATAAGCGTTTTATCCTGAACCACGACTACGCGGAGGAAGGAACCTATACCGTTACCGTGCGCATCTCCGATATCGAGGGAGCGGTTGGAACTGCGACCCTATCGGTCCGGGTATCGCGCCTTTTCTTCGTTCATGTGCCGCTGGTTGCGCGGTAGCCATCGACGCCTTGACGATATGCGATAACACGGTATGATTCTGAGCAGGAACCTCGCTGACCTGCAAGGAACATTCCCATGTCTGCCTATCTTCTCGGTCTCGACATCGGCACCACCGGCGCCAGAGCGTTGCTCTGCGATGACAACGGTCGAGTTCTGGCAGTTGCAACCGCTGAATACCCGCTCTCAACACCCCAGCCGCTCTGGAGCGAGCAGAACCCGGAAGACTGGTGGCGCGGCGCGTGCGAGGCGCTCCGCGCCGTCGTGGCGCAGGCTGGCGTGGCGCCAGAACGAATTGCTGGCTTGGGATTGACCGGTCAGATGCACGGGTCGGTCTTCCTTGATGAACACGACCGGGTGATCCGCCCGGCGCTGCTGTGGAACGATCAGCGCACCGCGGCGGAGTGCGCCGAGATTACACAGCGCGTCGGCGCCGAACGGTTGATCGCTATCGCCGGAAATCCGGCGCTCACCGGATTCCAGGCGCCCAAGATCCTCTGGCTGCGCAACCACGAACCAGAACGGTATGCGCGGGTCGCGCAGGTGCTGTTGCCCAAAGACTACATCCGCCGTCAACTGACCGGCGTCAGCGCCACCGATGCTGCTGACGCCGCCGGAACTTTGCTGCTCGATCTGCGCCGCCGCGACTGGAGCGACGAGATCCTGGCGGCGCTCGACATTCCGCGCGCCTGGCTCCCGCGCGTCTTCGAGGGTCCAGAAGTCACCGGAGAGGTGATCCCCGCCGTCGCTGCGGACCTCGGATTACCCGCCGGTCTGCCGGTGGTCGCTGGCGGCGGCGACAACGCGGCGGCGGCGGTTGGCTCAGGCATTGTGCAGCCGGGCATCGTCAGCAGCAGCATCGGCACCAGCGGCGTTATTTTCGCCCATGCCAATGAGATTGCACTCGATCCGCAGGGACGCCTGCACACTTTCTGCCACAGCGTTCCAGGACAGTATCACCTGATGGCAGTGACGCTGGCGGCTGGCGGTTCGTTCCGCTGGTTCCGCGATACGTTGCGCGCCGTCGCCGGTCAGAGTCTCAGTTACGACGATCTGACCACGCTGGCGGCGTCCGTTCCGCCTGGCGCCGAAGGGTTAATCTTCTTGCCCTACCTCAGCGGCGAGCGCACGCCGCACCTCGATCCCCTGGCGCGCGGCGCATTCATCGGGCTGACAGCGCGCCATACGCTGGCGCATATGGCGCGCGCCGTCATGGAAGGGGTTGTGTTCTCGCTGCGTGATGGTCTGGAGATTATGCGCAGCCTGGGCATCGCGCCAGGTCAGATCCGCGCAACCGGCGGCGGCGGCAAAAGTCTGCTCTGGCGCCAGATGCAGGCGGATATTTACGCGACCGAAGTGGCGACGCTGGCGGCTGAGGAGGGACCGGCATACGGCGCGGCGCTGCTCGCCGGGGTTGGCGCCGGGGTCTTCCGGGACGTGGACGACGCCGTTGCGCGTTGCGTGACGGTCACGATGACGACCGCGCCTGATGAACGCGCTGTCGCCCGGTATGACGAGGTTTACGCCATCTACCGCGATATGTACGCCGCCGTGCGCGAGAGCATGCATCGCCTGGCGCATCTCAATTAGGAAGATCAACTTATAGATGTTGAACAATCTCGTGATCGGCGTTGGCTTCGACAGGCTCAGCCAATGCCAAACGCCCCAAAGCGTGGTTGTCCAGGCTGAGATTGATCAATGAGGTGACGGTCACGCCGCTGCGCTGCGCGCGCTTCGCCAGCGCGCCGGGCGGCGACCGTCTCACCGTCGTGCCGCCGATTAACGTGACCGTCGCCTGCCGGATGGAACTGCATCGAGCCGCTCGAACGCGCCAGCCTGGTCTCTCCTCAGCGGCGTTGAACCCTGGAGAGAGCACGACGCCTCAAAGCCTACCTCCGTCTTCGCGCCGCTTCGCGCAGCGCCTGAAGGTTCAGCACCTCCGCCACTTCGTAGCGAGTCGGGATCGATCCGGCGACTGGGCGAACGTTCACCATCGCCGGGAAACCGCCAGCACGCCCATGAATCTCCGCCAGCACCACGACAGCCAGCGGCGCCAGGGCGGGAGGATTGATCAGCAGCGGCGTCGTCTGCCATTCGTCTGGCGACAGCCCGACGCGATCCACCAACTCAACAGCAACCTCGGCGAGTGGACGTTGCCGGTCGATCTGTGCGTCGATTGCGCGCACTTCGGGCGTGGCGCCGACGAACGCAGCGATCTGCGCCAGCTGCTGGTCGGTTAACGGATGCGAAAAATTGATCAGGATCATGGCATTGTTCCTCCAGTGCTTGCAAAGACGATTTGTTTCGGCGCAGTGGCGCTGTTGATCAGCAACGTGCCGTCTTTTCCATAAACTGCCGGATAGTACTGTAGCGGCACGCTCCAGTTGCGCGCCGCCAGCGCCAGCCCCACGCTCATTACTGCCGTGCCGCCGGTAATGTCCACCGCAACTGGAAGCGCCCTGGGCGACGTCTGCGCCTCGCGCAGCGCCTGCATCGTTGCGCGAAACGCGTCCTCCAGGGATGTGGCGTTGGAAATGGGCATCGTATGCACATCAACATCCTGCTCGATCAGCCACTGTTTGAGATCGCCCAGCTTGGCGCTCTTCTCCACCTCCGGCGACACAATCAACCAGCAGTCGCGCAGCGTCGCGCTGCGCAGATGCCACTCCAGAATCGCCCGCTCCGGACCGTGCTGGCTCAACCCGACCGGCAAAACCAACCCGGCGTGCGGCTTGATCTGTTCCACTGGCTCGACCTTCACCATTGGGCGCTGCCGGGCAATTGTTTCAATCGCCTGACGCAGTCCCCAGTAGAGCAGCGGGAATATCAGTGCGGCGCCGATAATGATGCCGTGCAGCGTCATCGGCTGCTCGCCGAAGATCAGCAGCACCAGCTCGTAGAGCGCATTGCCAAGCACTGCCAGCACAAGCGAGGCGATGATGAAGAGCAGCGGAGCGCGCGAGTCGAGGAACTGCGCCAGGAATCCACCCAAACGATGAGCGTTCATACCATCTCCTTACTCAGACTCGCAACCGAATCGATCTCGTACAATTCCGCCATTCGCTGAATGCTGGCGCGCATCATCTCGACGAGCGGCGCCGGTTCAAGCACACGGCAATGTTCGCGGTAGCGCATCAGAATCTGATGCGCCCGCCAGAGATCGTCCGTCTCTGCGGTGACGGTCGCAGAACCGTCATCGGCATAGGCGATCCTGGTCTGCGGAAACCATTCGGCGACATCACGCCGCCGCGCTACGGCTGGCGCCAGCCAGTACCGCAACGGATACGTCGGTCGCCGGTAATCGCGACGCAGCGCCTGCGGCAGACGCCGGACACTGCCGGGGACGATGCGGTTGAGACGGTAGAGCACGAATTGACCCGCCAGGTCAGGCACGTCGCTTTCCAGGCAAAAAGCGTCAAGATAGGTGTGCCCTTCGCGGTAGACGAATTCGAGCGGAGCGACGCGATGGCGACGGGGAGCGCCGTCTAGCGTATGTGGCGAACAGTAGTCGAACTCGACTTCACGCTTGCGCAGGACGCCTTTCAGGGCTTGCATCATCTCGGCAACCCCCTTAGCTGGCGCCTGCGGACGATCCACGCGCGGCGACGCAGTCAGGCTGC
>JAUQOW010000091.1 GCA_030550675.1 Chloroflexota bacterium | reverse complement strand
ACGCTCCCAATCACACCGTCTCGTCCGGCGAACCGGCAAAAAACCCGGCGACAGGCGCACTGAAGGGAAGCGTCGGCGAGGCGAGCGTGCCATCTGCGGCAATCAGGGTGGTTTGCAGGAAGTTGCCGGTGATCAGGTCGGGGGATGTGCAGAGGATGACGTCCCGCGACGCAGGACGCACAATCCAGTATTCCGGCGCGCCCGCGCGCGCATACGCGGCGCGCTTGATGGTTTCATCAGTCTCAGGGTTCGATGGCGACAATACTTCGACGATCAGCGCCGGTACGCCGTTAATGCGGCGGTCATGGATGATGTGACGGTCCTCGCGCCGCACGACGACAATATCCGGCTGAACCGGATCACAACCTGGCATCCGCACGCCGACCGGCGCCCACACTGTCCATCCCTTCCCCTGCTGGTCAATCTGCGCGATCAACTGAAGCGCGATCTGACGCACAATCCATTGATGAAAAAAACTGGGCGCTGTCGTCACGAATAACACCCCATCAATCACTTCGTAGCGATTCCCGTCATCCGGCAACGTCATCCAGCGCTCGTAGTTCCAGTCAGCATCAACCGAGCGCAACGGCGAGACAGCCGGAAAAGGAGTGGTTGCTGTCATACACCCTCCCGAACATGTGAGATTGCAGACATGGTACCACACGCCGCTGCTATGATGCACCAGGCGGTAGCAGCGCGGGTGCAGGCATGATGTGTCAGGAAACAACGCTGCGGCTGCCAGCGATTGAAATCGCCCCTGGCGAGCCTGCGGCCGCCCCCCTGCCCCCCTGCCTCACAGGTGTAGATTTTTCCAGCGAACCCTTACGTTGCATCACCTGTTTTGGGCGTTAGAATGTCTCATCGCCCCCTCCCCAGCAGAGCTGGAGAGGGGGCAGGGGGGTGAGGAAGAAAAAGGCTTCGAGACGCGGAAAATGCCCCTTGCGCCTGAAAAACTCTACCCTTGTGAGCCTCCCCCTTCCTCCACGCTGCGGAGAAGCAGGCGCGCCACTCTTCGTGTTCCTGCGCGTCCTTCGTGGATGGTACGCGCACCGCTCGAATGCTGGAGGCGCGCAGGCAGTGGGGCGCGCCGCTCTTCGTGTTCCTTCGTGTCCTTCGTGGATGGTGCGCGCGCCTCTCGAATGCTGGAGACGCGCGCAGGCATAGGAACGAATCCGTGCTCGCTCTCAAGGCGCCTGCAACCCCAGCGCCCGCAGCGTCGCATCGTCGAGCGACCGGTCATTCATGCCGTCGCGGGTCAGGCTGAAGCCGCCAGCATAATCCCACATCGCCCAACCGATCCGGCGCTGTTCGAGCGCCGTGCGCACGTCGGTCAGCCATGCGAGGCGGTCTGCTGGCGCGGAGATCAGCCGGTAGACCCCGAACTCGTTGCAGGTTAGCGGAACATTGTGCAGCGCCCCCCACGCCGCCGCCTGATCGAGGCGCTGCCCGATACGCGCCGCGCCCCAGCTGCTCAGACCGTAGAAGCGGATTTCGTTCCGCGCGCGCGGGTTGTCGATCATCGCCAGCGCCGCCGCAATCCGGTCGCCATCGACGGGGTAAGGGACGCCGCGGTAGTGCCGCCACATCTCGTACCCCCACGTCGCGCCCTGATGGGTGAACTCGAACGGCTCGTAAAAGTGGAAGTTGTAGACCACGTTGCGATCCGCCACCGGCGTGAGTTGCACCAATCCGTCAATGCTGGCCCATCCGTCGCCGCTGGCGATCAGCGTATGGCGTGGCGCGCCTTCACGCATTGCTGCCAGAAAACGGCGCAACACCGCCTCCCAGCGCGGCGGATTGTCGAAGTGCGCTTCATTCAGCGCCTCCAGGAAGAGCATCCCTGGATCGCGCTTGCCGAGGTGCGCCGCCAGCGCCCGCCAGAACTGCACAACTGCATCCACAAAACCATCATCCACCGCCAACCGGTCCACAAAGCGATCCTCCGGGTGCAACTCGACAATCACCGCCAGGTCCGCCTGGAGGATCATATCGAGCGCGGCATCAAGCAGCGGCAGCCGGTCGGGATCGAGGCGCGCCGGATCACGTTCGCTGAAGAGCACATACGGATCGAGCGGAAAACGCACGTGAGTCAGACCCACCCGACGCAGTGCGTGGAACTCATCAGCAGTGTGGCGCGATTGGAGCGTGGCGCGGGAGAAGGGCGCCTGCGCGAACCAGTGGCTCATATTGACGCCGCGCGCCAGGCGCGCCAGGCGGTCGGCGGGGACGCCGCCAGGCGCAGTGCATCCGGCGATGCTCAGCGACGCAGCGGCGGCAGCGGCAACCTGGAGAAACTCACGACGGTTCATCAGACTCAGACATTGTCTGGCATGATGCCTTCTGCAATCCGCCTGCGGAACAGTGCGATCGTCTCAGCGACCGCCTGTTCCAGCGGCGTCAACGGCAATGCGCCGATGACCCGCTCAAGCGGCGCAGCGTCAAACGCCTCCGGGAAGGGAAGCGGCTTCTCATCAAAGGTGATCAGCCCGCGCGCCGCTGGCGCCGCCGCCTCAATCGCCGCCACAATCTCGCCCATTGTCGCCACGCTGCCGCTCAGGTTGAAGATCGCCGCCCCTCGGAACGGCGCACGCGCGCAGGCGATGAAGGTGCGCGCCACATCATCGGCGTACTGATACGCAGCGCGCCCGCCATACGGAATGTGGTACGGTTTGCCGAGCGCTGCTGCAACCATCGCCTTCGTCGGACTCGACGTCAGCCCCTGGTCGCGCCCCGGACCGTAGACGATGTACGGACGCAGACCGATGCTCGCCACCTGCGCGTCCTGCCAGTAGACGCGCGCTGTGCCCTCGTTGGCTTGCTTGAACACGCCGTAGAGCGTCGTCGGATGCCCGATCGCGCCATGCGCCACCACGCCGGAAGCATCGGCGTCAACCACGTCGTACACTGCCGCCGACGACGCATAGACCACGCTGCCGATCCGGTCGCGGCGTCGCGCGACCGCCTCGAAGACATTGACCGTGCCGACGACGTTGACGCGCGCGCCGAGCGGCGGGTTGGCGCGCACAAATGGGATCTGGAGCGCCGCCAGATGGATGACGCGCGTAATGGCGTGCTCGTCGAGCGCCCGTTCGAGCGCCTCCAGATTGGTGATGTCGCCGTTCACAAACGTCACCCGCGCCAGTTCCTCGTCGGACATGATCAACTTCAGGCGGCGTGGATCACTCGCCAGGTCGAAAACGACGACCGGCGCTCCTTCACGCACCAGGTTGCGGACTGTCCACGCGCCGATGCATCCAAGCGCGCCGGTGACTAAGAAACGTTCGTTGTGCATGATGGTTGCGGGACTTGCATTTAGTACAGAGAAGAGCGCAGTTGCACATCAGCGGAGAAAGCGCCATGCCAGGCGTCATGCTCACGGATCGATGGTCATTCAGGCGCTTTCATCACTCAGAGCGGTTCTTGTGCGCCATTATAGCACGGGATCGAGGGGCGACAGTCGCTATCAGCGGCGCGCCTGACAGGGACAGAGTTTCTCATAGGAAGATCAACCAGACGTTGGGCAATCTCATAATCGGCGTTGGCTGAGCCTGTCGAAGCCAACGCCGACCGCTCCACAGGTACAGGCGTGTTTGTCCAGGTTGAGATTGATCTTCCTATCAGACGCGGAAGGCGTTCTCCATGTCCTGAGCCTGTATTGATCAACCGCTCAAAATCGGGGGTCTGATACAATATCCGGCGAAGCGAGGTCCGTGTCCATCCGTCGCATCCGTGCGAATCCGCGTCCTCATCAGGCGCGTCGCACCCGGAATCGCACCGCAGCATCGCCTCGCGCAGGCGAAATTGAAACGAAAGGATGTTTCCCTTGCAGCGGCATCTCCTGGCGCGTTGGGGATGGCTGGCAGCGCTGGCATCCCTGATCCTGGCATCTTGCGGGTTGATTGCACCGCCGCCGCCGACTCCAACGCCGGAGCCGCGCGTGCTGCGCGTGTACGCCGTGCGCGACCCGGCAATCGAGGGAGTGATCGGGATCGTCAGCCGCGAGTTTCGCCGCCGCTACCCCGACGTGCAGATTGAGTTCATCTATGGGAGCGGCGACTATAGCGAATTGCAGGGCAGCGCCGCCGCTGGCAACGTGCCCGACGTGGTCTGGCTGATCGATATGCTGACCGAGTCACTGGTCGAGTCCAATCTGATCATTGACCTGGAAGAATTCGCCAGGGGCGACAGCAGCGTCAATCTGGCGGACGTGCATCCCATGGCGCTGGAACTCGGACGCTCACGCAACCGTCCCGGACTGTACATGATTCCGGTGTCGCTCGAAACCATTCAGATGTATTACAACCGTTCGCTGTGGGAGCAATCTGGCGCGCCGTTGCCGGGCGACGCCTGGACGTGGGACGACCTGATCGCTGCGTGCAAGCGGTTGCAGGAGGCTTCGCCGGGGGTGGACTGCCTGAGTTTCACGAACGCCAGCCTGAACGGGTATGCCTGGTGGGTCTACTGGCTGCCGTGGGTGCGCGGCGCTGGCGGCGACGCGCTCAGCGCCGACGGCGCCCAATCGACATTGAGTTCGCCCGAATCGCTCAGGGGACTGCGGGGATACGTCGATCTCTGGCTCACGCACAAGATCGCCGCGCGACCGGCGGCGGGCAGCGGCGACTGCTTTGTGGAACAAAAGTGCGCCGCGTTCTTCTCATTTTCCGGCGTGGCGCAGCGGTACCGCGATCAGATCGGCGATCGCTTCGCCTGGGATGTGCAACTGGTCCCATCGCACCCGGCAGGACGCTTCACCGGCATTGGGACGTATGGCTTCGCCGTCACGCGCGCCTCGCGTGATCCGCAACTGGCATGGGAATTTGTGAAGCTCTTCATCGCCCCGGAAACGCAACGCGCGCTGACGGCTGCGTACCTGGGCACGCCTGTGCTCCTGTCATTGAGCGACGATCCGACGATCATGCAACTGCCTGCACCGCCAGCAAATATGCGCGCTTTCATGATCGGGCGCGAGGCGGGTATTGCGCCGCCACGCTATCCGACGGCATGCGGCAGCGTCTATGCTGGACCCGTCGCCTCTGCCATCAACGACGCGCTCGATGCTGCGGTGCGTGGAGTGGTGTCGGTCGAGGGCGCATTTGCCATTGCCGACCGCAAGATACAGACATGTCTCGACGCCAATCGGTAAAGATGAGCGCCGGGAACCTCCCGGCGACCGTCACCAATGGCATGCTCATCCAGCCCCGGCGGATACTCAACGTGGCGCACTAACTACGGGAAATCCCGTCATCCGGGTCCGGGCATGCATTGTCACGCGGCAGGCAAGCGCGTCCCTGCCGCACGGCGCCTCGGCTGGCGACTGCCCCCCAACCCTCGACGAGCGGCGGGTGCATCAGGCAGTCGTTCCGCCGGGCGTCCGATCGCGGTTCAGCGCGCTCACTGCGCGCGGTTCGGCATGCTCACCGCGAGTGGGCGCCGACGCTTCCGTCCCCCAGGCGGACGATCGGCTGCAGGTTCGTCAGGGGCGATGTCAATCGCTGGCAGCCGGAGCGTCGTGTCCTGACGCATCGTGCCTGCACCCTCTGTCACCCGTCGGTGACGGTCGCATCCGCCCTGGAACGTCGCCCGGCGTCTGCTATAATGACCGTGCGCGCAGTTGCTCGTGCACTCTCTATTCCTGGATCGTGACACAAGGGGAGCCTGCGGTATGTCTACCCTGGCACAGACTCGCCTCTCGAACGCAACGTTGCTCAAAGCAGGCGGTGCGGCAGTTGCAGCGGCAGTTGCAGCAAATGTGATTGCTCGCCTCATTCTTGGCGCAATTGTGCCGCTTTCGCCGGATTTTATGCCGTTCACACTTGGACCAATCATCACGTTCACGTTACTCTTTACCCTGATCGGCGTCGGCGTGCTGGCAGCGGTCAATCGCGTCGCCGCCAACCCGCTCCGAACCTACAATATCATCGGCGTCATCGCATTTGTTGTGTCGCTCATTCCCAACCTGGCAGGCGCCGCCAATCCATCAGCGATGCCTATGGGAGGGACTGGAACGGATTACCTGATCCTGATCATTTTCCATGTCGTGGCGGCGGTCGCGTTCCTTGGCGTCCTGAACGTTCTGGCGCGCAGGGCGTAACGGCGCAGGACGAGGCATGATCCGCCGACTGCTGCTGTTCACGTTCGCATCCCTTGCGGGGTCTTCCATCTATCTTTCAGGCTTCACCAATGCGCCTCTGGCAGACGACTGGGCAGTGATCCAGCGCAACCTGGTTCTGTCGCTTGAGGACCTGCCGCTGTTGCTTACCGCCCCGCATGGCGGCTGGTATCGCCCGGTGTTTGATCTCTTCATCGGCGCATGCGCCAGACTCTTCGGCTTCGAGGCGATCGGGTATCACGTCGTCGCCTTTGCGCTCTACCTGGCTGTGGCCGTGCTGGTCGCCGATATTGTCAGTATGTTGACGCAGCGCACTGGCGTTGGCGCGCTGGCTGCCGTTCTCTTTGGCGTTCACGGAGTGCATGCCGAGCCGGTGCTGTGGATTTCGGCATCGAACGAGTTGCTGGCGGGGTTGTTCGTTCTGCTGGGTCTGCGAAGTTACCTGGCGTTTCGCGCTTCCGCGTCGCCGAAAAGGTATTATGCGCTGACCATCGCGTGCTACGCGCTTGCCATTGGCGCGAAAGAAACCGCCATCTTCCTGCCGGTTGCGCTCGCGGTCTACGATCTGCTCGACACTGACGACAGCACGCGGCGCGAACGCCTCCGCCGCCTCGCGCCGGTCGCGCCGCTGCTGGCAATCCAGGGCGTGTTCGTCGCTTTTCGCTTCTGGACCGGTTCGCCCTACCCGGTTGAGATCGATCCGGTCCGCATTGCCGTCAACCTCGCATATTACCTGGCAGTCGGGCTATTCGCCCTGCCGGACAACTACGGCTACCTGACATCGCTCCCACTGTGGCATGAGCAACCGGCGCCGCCGCTGATCGCAACATCCGCCGCAGCCGTTGCGCTGGGCATCCTGGGATGGCTGTTCCGCGCCGCGCTCCGATCCATTCCCCGACGCCAGGCGCGCATCCTGCTGTTTGCGGCGGCGTGGAGCGTCATCGCGTTGTACCCGGTCATCCTGACCGCCACCGGTCGCACCGCGTTTATGGCGACGATCGGGGTCGCCTGGCTGATTGCAGCGGGATGGGGCGTCGTCTGGCAGACGTCCGATCAACGGCGGGCATGGTGTGTCGCAGCGCTGATCCTGTTCATCGGGACGCACGCGGGAGTGGCTGCATACCGCGCCTTCTGGTGGCGCCAGGCGGGCGAGGAAATGCAACGCGCCATCGCCTGGATGGATGACACTCTGGCGGATATTCCGCCGGGCGCGACAGTATGCTTGACCGGACTGCCGGATCATCTGCATCACGCCTATGTCTTCCGCAATGCGTTTCCAACCCTCAATCAAGTGCGCTTTCCTGATTATGTCGTGTATGCATTTCTTGACGGCACACCGACGGATGCGCGCTGCACACGCGCATATGTCATTCATTATGCTGATCCGCCTGGCACGGGAGACATCATGTACGACGCCTGCGCGGCGGAATGCCCAGCCGCCGCCGCCAGTTGCCGAGGGTGCTGACCGAGACATTAAGCGCAACGGCGATCCGGGTGAGCGGCAGGCGTTCCTCGAGGTAGAGACGGCGAAAAAGCGCCTCGTCGAACGGTCGCGCAGCAAAGCGCCCGCTGCGCAGAACCACGCCGCACCGCCGCAGATGGCGCGCGATGGTGGCCGGGTTGCAGCGATACAGGCGCGCCAGCGTGATGGTGGTGGCGCCCGCTTCGTACTGGGCGCGGAGACGGTCGCATGGCAGGCGGAGACGGCGCGGCATAGACACTCCACACGTTTTCGTGTAAATCCGGCGTAAAAGAAGGACGCTGTAGTTGCGCCCTTCCTTTGTGGATTATTCTAACACGAAAACGTGTAAGCGTCAAGCGCTGCCTGTGCCCGATGTCTCTGCACTGGCGCGCTCCGTCGTCTCCTCGCCATTGTGCTGCGCGCCATCGCTATTAGAAGGATTTTCAGATGTCTGAGGCAGATACGGGAAACCTGCGCGTTCAGCGACCATAGTCAGCGTCTTCTGAGTCGAACGGTGTGGCGTATGCAGGCCCGTCTCCCACTCGCTAATCGTTTGCTGTCGCACTTCCAGCAGATCAGCCAGCTCACGCTGGGTCAGGTCCATATGTTCTCGCAATGCGCGGATCATCTCAGGCTTCCAGATATACGTCGCCCGGCGGCGGCGCTTGCTCTGCTCATTGCTCATACGCTTTCTCCCCTCTGCGTCGCACTGATGCCAAATAACCAATTTGTATCAATATTGTAACACGCCAGCGGATTGTTTGAAAAGGCATAATGTTCAGCATTTGCGGTCATTGACGCGACTTGTCGCGTGAAACGCCTGGCAGTACAATAGCCTATAAGACACCTGACACGATGGGGGACGGCATTGATCAGTTACGAAGAGCTTGCGGCTGGACTGGAAGAAGCCTGGCTGATTGCCGGTCTGCATGAACATGCCGTGATTGAAAGCATTCAGCCGGAGACGCTGGAGCGCACCTACCGCGCAGAACTCTTTCCAGAACATCCCGAACCGATCGGCGAGGGATGGTCGCCGCCATGGGTCGAAGTCAACCTGGTCTGGACGGCGGCGCACCAGTTGTATTCGGAAGGGCGCGACATCACGCCCGGTCCGCTCGAACTGGCATGGACCTATACCGTCGATATCCGGTCATTTGATCGCAGCGACACAGAATTGATACGCGCGTTCAATGGCGCCGTGCGTGCGGCGCTGCGTCGGGTGGCGCCGGACCTTCCCCCGCCAGCGGATTATATCGCGGTCGAAATACGCCGGGGGTATCGCATCGACGATAAACCGTCGCTGGCGTATGTCCAGATTGTCGGCACGAATGTGACCGATCTGAGTGATTTGTGGGGGCAACGGAGTTCGGAGGCGCTGCGCGAGGTGTTGCGCGATGAGTTGCTGATCGTTGCGGCGCTGCTTCACAGCCTGGGAGAGACGTTCACTCCCGGCGGCATCGGCGGTTACCGCTCGGTGGACACAGCGTAACCGCGTTTGATGCCATGCTATGATATAATAACGGTATGCAAAACAGGCGCATACACGTCATCGGCGTGTATGGAGATGTGTGGGTTGCAGGTGCGGCGGAGGAAGCCGCCGAGCCTGCCTTGTTGTTGGCGAGAAAGGAGCGGCGAAGATGCCATCGACGACGATCTTCGCAGCACAACGAGAGCGACTCGAAGCGGAGCGCGACGCATTACTCGCCGAGATCGCCGCGCTGGAGCGCGAACGCGCCAGCCGTGAGGAGAGCGTCGGGATTGGAAATGTGGTCGCTGAAGAAATGATGGAAACGCTGGTGCGCGAACGTGACCTTGCCCTGCGCAGCAATGCACGCGATCTCCTGGAGCAGGTCAATGCCGCGCTGCGCCGCCTCGACGAAGGGACGTATGGGATCTGCGCCGATTGCGGTGAACCTATCCCTCTCGAGCGGTTGGAGGCGCTTCCGTATGCGACGTTGTGCGTTCGTTGCCAGTCGGCGCGCGAGCGCGCCCGGCGCTGGTAGCCCTCTGGCGCAGTATGGATGGGCGCCTGATGGCGGCCCCTTGCGGTTTTTCAGCGCCACAAGGGGCTGTCTGTTCAAGACGTGAGCAAAAGGGGTGAGGCGAGAGGCAAGGGGGGCGACGGGTTGAAAACGGGAGGTTGCAGGCAGCGACATCTCACTGCGACGTCTCAGGGGTTGAATGCGGGCGGGTGACAGGGCGCAAGGCTGATAATGATAGGGAACCGGTTCCAGGTTAAGTCGACCGATTTCACCCCTAACCCTTAACCCCTAACCCGCGCTCAGAAAGCGAACGATCAAATTGACCAATACACGCCAGACAATACGGCATGAACTGCAACGCTACTGGCTGCGTCCGGCTGTGATCGCGGCGACCGTCCTGGCTTTCGATCAGGCGACCAAGGCGTGGGTGCTCAACACGCTGGGCACGGTTGAAGGAACAACGCGACCGCTGATCGACGACTGGCTGAGTCTGACGCTGATTCACAACACCGGTATTGCGTTCGGGATGTTTGATATCGGCTTTTCGCACGTTTTTACGGTGACGTCGATCATCATCAGCCTGGGCGCCATGTATTTCTACCGCTACCATCTGCCAGGACCGCATCTCCTCTCTCAGGCATGCCTCGGTCTGATCGTCGGCGGCGCGGTCGGGAATATCATTGATCGGTTGCGCTTCGGCTATGTCATTGATTTTGTGCACGTCCACTGGTTCCCCGGCATCTTCAACGTAGCCGATAGCGCGATTACGATCGGCGTCGCTATCCTGGCGCTCTTCCTGCTGATCGCTGGCGACGGCGACCGACGCCGCGCCGCATCCGATGAGGCGCTGTTGAGCGATCTCCTAAGCCAGGATTCGCGTGGACCCGGTTCGCAGGAGACGTGCAGCGGCGCTGCACGGCAAGACTAATGCAATGACGAGGGTTGCGCGGTGAATGCGGGTTTCGAGCGAGGCGGCTGTGAGTGCTGAACTGCTGCGACTGGTAGTTGAGGCGGCTGATGAGGGTGATCGTCTGGATCGGTACGTCGCCAGCAAAGCGCCCGATCTTTCGCGCACCTATGCGCGCCATCTGATTGAGACCGCTCGTGTGCTCCTCAACGACCGCCAGGCGCGCCCCAGTTCACCGGTGCGTGCGGGTGACGTCGTGACGGTGCACCTGCCCGAACCGCAACCTGTCGGACTGGTCCCTGAAACGCTTCCCCTTCAAATCGTCTATGAGGACGACGATGTCGTTGTGATTGACAAGCCTGCGGGCATGGTCGTGCATCCCGCTCCCGGTCACGACCGCGGCACGCTGGTGAATGCGCTGATTGCGCGCTACCCCGAAATGGCAATCAGCGGCGATCTGCGCCCTGGTATCGTCCACCGCCTGGACCGCGATACGTCGGGGTTGCTGGTGGCGGCGCGCAACGATCGGGCGCTGCGCGCGTTACAGGCGCAACAGCAGGCGCGCCGTATGTTGAAAATCTATCTGGTGGTCGTCGAAGGGCGAATGAACGAATCCGAAGGGGTGATCGACGCACCCATCGCGCGCCACCCGACCGACCGGGTGCGCATGGCGGTGGTCGCTGGCGGAAGACCGGCGCGCACGCACTGGCGCGTCCTGGAGGACTTGGGAGAGTATACGCTGATCGAGGCGCGCCTGGAGACCGGACGCACCCATCAGATCCGGGTGCATTTCGCGTCGCGCAACCGACCAGTGCTCGCCGATCCGCTCTATGGTCCCAGGCGCTCGCGATCAACGTTTGGGCTGACGCGCCAGTTTCTCCATGCGCATCGCCTGGGGTTCGCACTCCCGTCGAGCGGCGCGTGGGTCGAGTTCACCTCGCCGCTGCCCGCCGACCTGGAAGCGGCGCTTGCCCGGCTGCGGCAGCGCGCTGCTGCGTCGGTTCGACGAACATGACGCGCCGGGTTATATGCGGTTTACAGAGCGCAACGATCGTTGAAGTCCGGTCACGTTACCGCCATGATCGTCATCCTGCCCGTCTGTGACGTTCTACAAGCGAGTATGATACACAGGCGAAGCTTCGATGGTCTGTTGAGTGTACGGAGAAGCGGTCAGGATATCGTTACGGTTTCGCAGAGGTTGTAACCTTTCGAAGAGGAGGAACCATGAGACCGAAAATCTCGATCATCGGCGCAGGGTTCGTCGGTTCGACCGCCGCTCACTGGATCGCGTCCAAAGAATTGGGAGACGTAGTGCTGGTCGATATCGTCGAGGGCATGCCGCAGGGGAAGGGGCTTGATCTATTGCAGGCCGGACCTATCGAAGGGTTTGATGTGAAGATCACCGGCACCAACGACTATGCCGATACCGCGAACTCCGACATTATCATCGTGACTTCGGGCGCGCCGCGCAAACCCGGTATGAGCCGCGAGGACCTGATCCGCGTCAATGCCGACATCACCCGCGACTGTATTTCCAAAGCGGCGCCGCTCTCGCCGAATGCCGTCATCATTATGGTCAACAACCCGCTTGACACCATGACGTATCTGGCGAAGCAGGTCAGCGGCTTCCCCAAGAACCGCGTCGTGGGGCAGGCAGGCGTGCTCGATACCGCGCGCTACCGGACCTTCATCGCCATGGAAGCCGGGGTGTCGGTCGAGGATATTCAGGCGATGCTGATGGGCGGGCACGGCGACGAAATGGTGCCGCTGCCGCGCTTCACGACGATCAGCGGCATCCCTGTGACCGAATTCATCAGCAAGGAGCGGCTCGACGCCATTGTAGATCGCACGCGCAAAGGCGGCGGTGAAATCGTCAATCTGCTGAAGACTGGCAGCGCCTACTATGCGCCAAGCGCGGCGACTGTGCAGATGGTCGAGGCGATCCTGCGCGATAAGAAGCGTGTGTTGCCATGCTCCTGCTATCTCGAAGGGGAGTATGGTCTGAACGACATCTACTTCGGCGTGCCATGCATCCTGGGCGCCGGCGGCGTCGAACGGGTGCTGGAACTGCCGTTGAACGAAGAGGAAATGGCGCTGGTCAAGAAGAGCGCTGAGGCAGTCAGTTCGTCGATTGCAACGCTTAAGCAACTGTAGCCAGGGTGGCGGGATGCGTTCCGGATTCCGGACGCATCCCGCTCTTGATTGTCGCTCGGCTACGAGCGCCTATCATACGACGCAATCTCAAGGTAGCACGCCATGGACGCAGCAGAGCACATGCCGCTGTCATCGAAGATCTCTCTGCAACGCCAGATGCTTGGCGGCGACCGCTTCTACAATCTGGCGCGCTGGGGCGTGACGCTGTTGCTCTTGGGGATCGTTCAACTGATCTCCGGCGAGTCGCTCTGGTCCTCTGCTGCGCAAAGTCCAATGATCGTCGTGATGTGGGGATATGTGATCTTCACCGCTCTGGCGACGATCCTGGTGTTTATTCCGCAGGCTGTGGCGTTCCTGCGTTTCAGTTTTGTGATCGATATTCTGACGCTGCTGCTGCTGACCCTGTTCAATCCCGATCCGCGCGAGATTCTCTATCCGCTGTTTTTGTTGCCGCTGGTCAATGCCGCGTTCCGCCTGAATTCATCGGCGAGTCTGCTGACCGGGCTGATCACCGCATTCGCATACGTCGGCGCTTATCTGGTGGCGCGCATCGGTCCGGGCAATGGCACGATCCCCGCTGATCCGCTCGGGTATGTCGGGTTGGCGCTGCGCGCGCTGGCGCTTGTGTTTATTCCCTGGATCACGGGAGGGCTGGCGGAACGCTGGAGCGCCAGCAATCGGCTGAGTGTGGCGCTGGCGGAAGAAAAGGCGGCGCAGGCGCTGCGTGAAGCGAATGCGTACCGCGATCAGACCCGCGCGCTCTATGAGGCGGCGTACACGCTGGCGACGACCAACGATTACCAGAATGTGCTTGAAGTGGCGCTGACCGAGAGCCAGAAACTGGCGCCCTACACATGTGGAATGGTGCTCCTCTCCACCGGGCAACCCAATCAACTGTTCGTCGCTGCATCGCGGGGACTCGACCCTGATGACCGGGAACGCATTCTGACGATTGCCAATGGCGCGATTGGTCAGACGATACGCGGATCGGATCCGACAGCGCTGGACGATATTCGCAACGATCCCGAATTGATGACGTTCACATCGCTGCACCGTTGTCAGGCTGCCTGCCTGCTCCCGCTGCGCTTTGGGTTGAACATCTATGGCGTGATGGTGTTTGCGAGCGAACATAAGCGCGCCTTTGGCCGTGAAGAGGTCGAAAAACTCGCGGCGCTGGCGTCCTATGCGCTGGTGGCGCTGCAGAACGCTCAACTGATCTATGACCTGCAGCAGGAACGCACCAAACTCCTCTCAAAAGAAGAAGAGGTGCGCCATCAACTGGCGCGCGACCTGCACGACGGACCGGCGCAGGCGCTGGCGGCGATTACGATGAATGTCGAGTTCATCAAGCGGTTGCTCGAGCGCGACCCGTCGCGCGTGCTGCCTGAACTCGACAAACTGGGGCAACTCGCCAAACGCACGACCCACGAAGTGCGCACTATGCTCTTCGAATTGCGTCCGCTGGCGCTGGAAACGCAGGGGCTGGACGTAACGCTGCAACAGTATTTCGAGCGCTTCCGCGATAATCCGACAAAAATCATCCTTGAAGCTGATAAAATCGACGCGCACCTCGATACAAAGGTGGAAGGCACGCTGTTCAACATTATTCAGGAAGCGGTCAACAACGCCCTGAAGCACGCCAAAGCGCAGCATATCTGGGTGCGCCTGCGTCAGACGCCGACCGCCCTTGAAACGATTATCGAAGACGACGGGCGCGGCTTTGATGTAGAGAAGGTGCGCGCCAGCTATGATCAGCGCGGTTCGTTCGGCTTGCTGAACATCGAAGAACGCGCCTCGCTGATGGGAGGCGTCGCCGAAGTGACCTCCACGCCAGGCAAGGGCACGACGTGGAAGGTGATTGTGCCACTCCAATGACATCCGCGAACCCCTACCTCTCCCCCGCGCGCGTCCGCGCTGCGCTCCGCGCTCTGGATGTGCGTCCTTCCCGCGGTATGGGGCAGAACTTCCTGATCGACGGCGCTGCGCTGACAAAGATCGTCAATGCCGCCGAACTGACCGCTGACGACACAGTGATCGAAGTCGGTCCCGGTCTGGGGGTGCTGACGTGGGAACTCGTGCAGCGCGCCCGCGCGGTGATCGCCGTCGAACTCGACCGCCGCCTGGCAGACCGGCTGCGCGCCGAGTTTCGCGCGTTCTCGAATCTGGCGATCATCCAGGGCGACGTGTTGCGCCTGCCGCCTGAGGCGATCCTCGCCGAACGCGACCCCGATGCGGCAGCCGGCGCCCGACCGTACAAGGTCGTTGCCAATCTCCCCTACGCCATTACATCGGCGGCGCTGCGCCACTTCCTCAGCGATCCGCTGCGCCCGGCGCTGATGGTCATCCTGGTGCAGCGCGAAGTCGCCGACCGCATCTGCGCGCGTCCCGGCAATCTGAGCGTCCTGACGCATGCTGTGCAGATCTACGCCGAACCCGAAGTTGTTGCGCGTGTCCCGGCGTCCTGTTTCTTCCCCGCGCCGGAGGTCGAGTCGACCATCCTGCGGCTGCGGATCCGTCCGCAACCCGCCGTGGCGCCCGATCAACCGGAAGCGCTGCTGCGCCTGATTAAGGCCGGATTCCTCCACCCGCGCAAACAATTGGGGAACGCACTGCCCGGCGGAATGGCTGCCATGGGGATGAAAATTGACAAACAGCAGGTCCTGGAAGCGCTCGCCGCTGCCGGCATCGACCCTGCCCGACGCGCCGAAACCGTAACGCTTGACGAATGGGGCGCGGTGTATCGGGCGTTGAACGTCCCACGGCAGGCGTAGGGGCGCATTCCTGGTTTTCGCAACTCCTTAACCCCTGACCCCGAGACGCTCAAACCAGATGATTCCCGCCAGCATCGCCGCAGCGAGCAAGCCAGCGGCAATGTACCCATCCGGGGCGCGCGCCTGTGAAACGTACACCGCCACCATTCCTGCGCCGCATCCCATCAGATAGCAGATCAGCACCGCCTCGCGCCGCGTCAGCCCCAGCGCATTCAGACGGTGCGACACATGATCCTTGCCGGGCGTGGTTAGTGGGTTCTTGCCCCGGCGGAGACGGGAGACGAACACGAGCGATGTGTCAAAGATCGGCACTGCCAGGACACACACCGGCACCAGCCAGGTCACCCATGGCACATTCGAGGGAAAGCGCAGCTTAATCGCCAGCGCCGCCAGGAGGAACCCCAGAAAGAGCGAACCGGCATCACCCATGAAAATCGTCGCCGGATTGAGATTGTAGCGTAGAAAGCCAATACACGCGCCGATCAGCGCGGCAGCCATGGCGCCCACCAGATATTGCCCGCTCATGGCTGCCAGCAGCAGAAAATAGGCGGCGGCGACCGTCGTCACTCCTGCCGAAAGCCCATCCATATTGTCGAGCAGGTTGAGCGCATTGGTGATGCCCACAACCCAGAACAGCGTGATAGCCCAGTTCATCCATTCGGCAGAGAAAAGACGCACCTGCGTGCCGCCAAGGATCAGGATGGCGCCCGCCAGCGCCTGAGCGCCGAGTTTGACGTAGGCGTTCAATCCCCAGCGGTCATCCGCCAGACCGAAGAGCGAGACCAGGGTAGCGCCGAGCAGAATGCCGATCAGTTCGCGCACGTATGCGCGGTCGCCAAAGAGGATAAGTGCAACGACGAACGCGGCATAGATGGCGGCGCCGCCGAGCAACGGCACCGGGACCAGTTGCAGCTTGCGCGCAGCAGGCGCATCGATCACGCCGGTGCGCAGCGCCACTCGCCGCGCCACTGGCGTCGCCAGGACCGAAAAGACCAGGGCAGTGATAAAGATCAGGAGGATCTGCGTCATCGAAAAACTCGTTGAGGTGGTCGCTCGCACGAACGCAATTGTAACTCTTGCAGGATACTATATATCATACTGCACATCATGGGAAGTTAAGATTTCGTCTGAGGAAATGCCTCAGACGCCTGAACCATCGAAAGGGGGCGTTTATGGTCGCACCATCGGTCAGCCATCCGTCACTCGCGCAGGCTGTCTTTCCCCGTGCATCCTGGCTGCGCGATCTGCTGCTCGTCGTGGGGGGGGTGATCTTCGTCGCGCTGCTGGCGCAGGTGCGGATTATGCTGCCGTTCACGCCGGTTCCGATCACAGGTCAAACGCTGGGGGTCATGCTGATCGGCGCGGCATACGGCTGGCGGCTGGGGTTCATCACGCTGGCGACGTATGTGGTAACGGGCGTCGTGGGTCTGCCGGTCTTCGCTGGCGGCGCCTCCGGTCTGGCGCGCCTCTTCGGTCCGACTGGCGGGTATCTGGTGGCATTTCCGCTGGCTGCGGCGTTGATCGGCTTCCTCGTGCAACGCTTCGGCGTGGATCGTCACCCGCTGCGCATGGCGGCGTCGATGGCGCTCTGCTCGGTGCTCATCCTGGGGCTGGGTTCGACATGGCTGGCGTTTGCGCTTCAGACGAGCATGATCGATGCGCTGTCAAAAGGCGCGTTTCCCTTCATCCCCGGCGATCTGGTAAAGATGGCGATTGCGGCGCTGCTTCTGCCTGGCGCATGGCGCCTC
>JAUQOW010000090.1 GCA_030550675.1 Chloroflexota bacterium | reverse complement strand
CCGGCGCCGCTCAATGCGCCAATCTCGCCGCCGTTGCCGCGCACGATGCCGATGTTGAGCGAGCGCAGCAACTTGAGATTGGTTGACGTGCGCAACTGTGTCGCGCCAGCGCCTACCGGGTCAAGGACAATCGGAATGCCCAGCTCGTTCGCCCGTCGCCCGGCAACCAGCATCGACTCGACCCAATCGGGCGAGAGGGTGCCGACGTTCAACACCAGGGCGCCAGCGTGCATTACCATCTCGGCGACTTCTTCCACATCGTGCGCCATCACTGGCAAACCGCCCACATGCAATGTCACATTCGCGGTATCGTTCATGACAACCAGGTTGGTAATGTGGTGGATTAATGGTTTGGTTGTGCGAATGCGCACCAGCGCCTCGCCGATCCGCTGGTTTATAGGGTTCATCGTGCTTCTCCCTTCATGTCTCTTTGTGTTCTTCGTGGATGATCACCATTGTGAGGGCGCCCACAGGGGGGCGCCCCTACGTCCCGCACCCCGGTGAAGGCGCCCACAGGGGGGCACCCCTACGTCCCGCACTCCGGTGAGGGCGCCCACAGGGGGGCGCCCCTACGGACCGTGCCGTCGCTTCCGTGCTCCCATCCTTACGTGTTCCTTTGTGTCCTTCGTGGATGAGCGCCATTCATCGTGTCGTGGTCATCCCTGCGCCACAGCGTCGCGCAGGGCGCGCGTTGCAGTCTCCGGGTCCGGTGCGCCGATGACGGCTGAGATGACCGCCACGCCCACCGCGCCCGCCCGCACCACCGATGCTGCATTGGCGATGGTAATGCCGCCGATCCCCAGCACCGGCAGATCGACCGCACGCGCAATCTCCGTCAGCGGCGCCAGACCGATTGGCGGACCAGCGTCCGGTTTGCTTGGCGTGCCAAACAGATCGCCGACGCTCACATACGTTGCGCCATCGCGCGCCGCCTGCTGCGCCTGTTCCACGGTTGCGACCGACACGCCCAGAATGCGCTCTGGACCGATGATCCGCCGCGCCATGTTCGCTGGAATGTCGTCCTGACCCACGTGAACGCCATCGGCGTCCAGCGCCAGCGCCACATCGACGCGGTCGTTGACAATCAGCGGAACGCCAGCCGCGCGGGTGAGCGACAGCAACTCTTCACCCAGGGCGATCATGTCGCGCGCTGGCGCGTCCTTGTCGCGCAGTTGAATGACATGCGCCCCGCCGCGCAGCGCCGCGCGCACGATCTCGATCAGCGAACGTTCCCCTGCGGCGCGTCGGTCGGTAATGACATACACAATGCCTCTGCCGGACGGAAACGGGATCGGATCGGTCAGCACAGACGGGGATGGGTCGGTAGATGTGGACAGTGCCATGGTTCTCTCCTCCTGGAGCGCCAGAATCAAAACTGCCGCTGACCCCACCAACGTGGATCAGCGGCAGACTCTGTCTGGACACTTCCCTACGCTGGTATGACCCAGGTCAGGTTCAAAGGGTCTGCGACATCGGTAGGGTCGCACTCTCAGCCAGGCTCACCCGGCTCCCCCAGTGGCGTATCCGATTGTCAACGGGTTATTAAGAATGATACACGACTTCTGACGGAATCGCAAGCGCCAACTCAAGCGCAGGAAGGACACGGACTTCCGCAGATCTGGACGGATTTGCACGGATTGATGGCTTGTACACCAGAGGCAAATCTGCGACAATCCGTCGCGTCCGCGCGAATCCGCGTCCTATCACGCCAGAATTGCGCTCGGATTCCTACCACACCAGCGCGCGCTGTCGAACCGCCATCCGCTCCAGTCGTGCGATGCGTTCCTCGGTCGGCGGATGCGTGCTGAAGAGTTTCACGATGGCGCCGCCGTCGAGCGGATTGACGATGTACAGGTTCGCCATCGCCGGATTGGTCGCAAGCGGCAGACGCTGCTTCCACGCCTCGATCCTGCGCAGCGCCGACGCCAGCGCCAGCGGCGACCCGCTGATCGTCGCGCCAGCGGCGTCCGCCTCGAATTCGCGCGTGCGCGAAATCGCCAACTGGATCAGCGTCGCAGCAATCGGCGCCACCAGGATCAGCAGCAATCCGCTCACCAGTCCTGCCAGACCGCTATCGTGCGCATCGTCGTCGTGATGACGCCCAAAGCCGCCGAGCAGCAGCGCCCACTGCGCCATGTCCGCCAGGATCGCAATCGCGCCAGCGAACGTCGCCGCAATCGTGCTAATGAGCGTATCGCGGTTCTTAATATGCCCCAATTCATGGGCGATGACTGCGGCAATCTCATCGTCATTCAGCAATTGCAGCAGCCCGGTCGTAACAGCCACCGCGCCATGCTGTGGATCGCGGCCAGTTGCAAACGCATTCGGCGCCGCCGAGTCGATCAGATAGACGCGTGGCATCGGCAGGTTCGCACGCTGCGCCAGTTGCGCAACCATCTGGTAGAGACGCGGCGCTTCGTACCGGCTGACTTCGCGCGCGCCAGCCATGCTCAGCGCCAGTTTATCCGAGAACCAGTATGCGCCGCCATTCATGAGGACGGCGAGAACGAACGCGATGATCATACCCTGCGTGCCGCCAAACCACTGGCCCGCCAGAACCAGCAGCACGGTCAGCGCACCCAGCAGAGCAGTTGTTTTCAGTGTATTGGTCAGCCCTGTCATGGCAGCCCCCTATCACCACAGCCACGCCGTCGCGTGCAACGCGGCGCGCGCCAGCGTGCAGTGCGCAGGTTCACAGTTATTGCTTCAGGTACAACAAAGCCGGGCAGCAACGCTCCTGAACTGCCCGGCGATACCGGCGCTTATGCCCACCCGCTGTCTTTCTGAGCCTGTCCAGGCTCGCAGGTCTTTCACTTGCCCCAGACTTCAAGACTGCGGGTGAGCGCGCTTCAGCAGCCTGCGATCATGCCGTCTGGATGGTGATGCGATGCGGTCGAGCATGCTCGACTTTCGGCAGCCGGACGGTCAGCACCCCATCCTTGAGCGACGCCGAGATCTTCTCAGCATCCACCGTTGCGGGCAGGCGGATGCAACGCTCAATCTTGCCGCTCGTGCGCTCCTGGATGAGGTAATGCGCATCCTTCGGCTGCTCGACAGCCACCTCACCACGGATGGTGAGCGTGTTCTGCTCGAGCTGGATGTCAACCTTGTCGCTCGGAACGCCCGGCATAAGCGCCGTCACCACGTATGCCTCATCGGTCTCGTAGAGGTCCAATGGGATGCGCGACGTTCCTGCCCAACCGCCAAAGAGGCTGCGGGGCATCACCCAGCTCTCGTTCAGCAGTTGCTCGACTGCATCCGACAGCCGCAGCGCCTCAGCGAATGGCTCGAAACGAGTCAACGCAGTGGTCATTGGTCCTCACCTCCTTGTGGCATCTGGTGTTTTCGGTTATGTATATTAGCGCGTGTGTGTTAGAACTGTGTCAGAGGAATGTTAGTGTTGCATCAATCTTTGCGCGTCTGCAACACCCATGCCACGCCTTCCTCCACGGTGCTGAAGACGCCGTCGAGTTGCGCTTCGTAGGCGCGCCGCAGCATTTCGCCCAGGCGCGGACCCGGTTCCACCCCCGCTGCGATCAGATCACGTCCGCGAACCAGCGGCGCAGGACGATTTCTGGCGGCGCCCTCGGCTTCGGCAATCGCCAGAAACGCCGCTGCCGGTCGTTCCGGCGGCATTGGCGGTCGTCCGGAGGCGTCGGCTTCAACCAGGCGCTCCCACTGCACCAGGGTTGCCGGCGCGAGACGATTCGCCAGACGACGCACCACCCGCGGTGTCGGCGGGGTGTGGATATGCACCAGGTGCTCGCGCACCAGCGGCGTCACCAGGCGCTCGACCCAGTGCGGCGCTCCGATGCGCGCAAGAAATGTCTGAGTCAATGGGATGCCTGCCGCCGCATGACCTGGACTGCGCGGAATGCCGTCCGCTTCGATCACGGTGGTGGGAGGCTTTCCCAGATCGTGGCATAGCGCTGCAAACATCAGTACCGTGCGGTCGCGCGCATCCAGCGCATCGCGTTCGGCAATCCGCGCTGCTGCGTCGCAGACGTAGAGCGTATGAACCCACACGTCTCCTTCGGGATGAAATTGCGGGTGTTGCGGGCACCCTTGCAATGCGACAAGTTCAGGGTAGAGCGCCAGCCATCCCGACTCATCGAGCGCGCGCAGCCCGGCAGAGGGATGAATGCCGAGCATCGCCCATTTGTGCCATTCACGCCAGATACGGTCGCGCGGAAGGCCGGCGGATGCGGGGAGCAGCGTGCGGCAGAGTGCAGCCGTCTCAGGGGCGAGGCGCATATCGAAGCGTGCGGCAAACTGCATCGCGCGCAACACACGCAGCGGATCATTGCTAAACGCTTCTGATGTATGCCGCAACAGCCGCGCTTCGAGGTCGGCGCGACCGCCAAAATAGTCAATCAGATCGCCGGAGGGCGTCAACGCCAGCGCGTTGATCGTAAAGTCGCGGCGCGCCAGCGCCTCGCGCGGCGTCAGTGACGGGTCGTACTCCGGCAACATGCCAGGCTCGTCATCATCGTCAACCGGATGACGGCGCACCGGCAGCGTCACATCAACCTCGTACCCTGCGAGCCGCACCTTCAGCACGCCAAAGGAGCGTCCGACTGCATCTACCCGCCCGAACGACGCGAGCGCCGCGGCGAGGGTCCGCCCGTCGATGCCGTAGACCTCCACATCAATGTCGGTCGGCGGCAAACCGAGCAGCAGATCGCGCACTGCGCCGCCAACGAGCAGGGGACGGCCCCCAGCGCGCTCAAGCGCAGCGAAGAGTGATGTCAATGTCTCAAGAAGGGGGTGCTGAGAGAGAGAGATCATCGAGAAAGTTGCGTGCAGACGTGATGCCACGCAATCGGTTTCGGCATACAGCGTCACAACACCAGTATCACAATCAACGCCACCGTCGCCGCAATGCTCACGCCGGTCGCCCCCAGGGCGACGATTCGATCCCAGTTCAGAAAACGTCGATCATCAGGCAGCAACTTCTCAAATCCGCAAATATACCAGCGATGGAGCGGCGGTTCACGAGATTGCCCTCCGCCTCCGACGCCTCTGGCGACTGTCCGTTCGTTGAGGTCAAACACAATCTCGGTCACGGGGATGAAATGGACGGTCACTTCGCTCAGGACAATGCGGGTATTGGCGTCCAGGCGCTGTTCCGCCGCTTCAATCATCGTCTGAATGCCTGGAACGAGGCGCCATTCGGAGCGAAACCCGCCCTGCGCCTGCTCGCAGTAGATTGTACGCTTCTTGCAACGCTGCTGCAACCACTGCTCGTCAACCTTTGGCAGGTCGTCGTGTTCAGTCATCGTTACCGCCCGGCGATGCCAGCGGATGGTTTTATGAACGATCAGACGGCTGGTTCCATCGCAGCGTTTGCAGTGCAAACCGCCGCTTCCCTGGCAGTCGGGACACGGGATCAGGCGCGGCGTTGCAGCGACCTGCACCGATGCAGATGCAGAGGCGGCGACCGTCGCCGGTGCGCCAGGCATCGGATCGCCCGGCAACCCGGAGTCGGCAGGCGCAGGAATGCGCCGACTGCCATTGCAGCGGGGGCAGATGGTGCGCCCGATTCCTTTACAGTCGTCGCACAGGACCACGCGCATTGAACCAGGAATGCGCACAACGCCGCCAGAATCGCTCTCAAACCCGTGTGGCGCAGGAAGCGGCACTTCCCAACGCCCAGGTTCCCGCTCCAGTTTGCTCTCCAGCATCTGATAATCCGGTTCTTCGGCGTTCTGTGCAGGCTCGCGCGTCTCGTACAATACGCGCAGGGTATACCAGTAGATGTTGCGATGCCCGATCTGGCGGATCGCTGCCAGGCGCCCCAACGCTGGACGGCGCAACCACGGTCGCGCGTTGCTCCACTCGTTCAGCAATCTGGCGATTTCGCGCGGATCGTTGAGCTCGTTTATGCGCGTCAGGGCTTCTTGCAAGGGCGCCTTGAGCAGATCGGGGGACAACGCCTTTTCCACCGGGTGCGGCTCTGCCGGCGGCGATGCCGGAACGGAGGGGATGCCGGCAGGCGCACTGGTCATCACCTGTGTGGTGCTGGTGTGGCGACTCAGCGCCTGTTTGAGCGCTTCCGCCGCCGCCTGTGCGCTTGGGTATCGTTTGGACGGGTCTAGCGCCAGCATCGTGCGGATGATGGCATCGATTGCTGCGGGGACATCAGTCACGCCGCGGTCGCGCAGCGACATCGGCGGCGCGAATGGTCCGCCATCGTCGCCCAGCCCTGGTTTATAGGGCCAGGGCAGATCGCCCGTAAGCATGACGTACAACACCACGCCCAGGCTGTAGATATCGGAGAGATGGGTGACAGCAGTTGCCGATGAGGCGTGTTCTGGTGAGAGGAAACCGCGCGTTCCCATCACTTTGTTGACCGTCGTCAGCGCGGATTTGCCCGATTCGCGGGCGATGCCGAAATCCGCGAGAAACACCCGCTGTCCATCGGGATCGACGAGAATGTTGCCGGTCGAAATGTCGCGGTGGATGACGCCATGCGCGTGCGCATAGTCGAGTGCAGCAGCGGCGCAAAAAAAGATGTGCGCCGCCAGTTCGAGCGGCAGCCGCCCGCGTTGATTGAGCATGTCGCGCAGCGATCCGCCCTCAACATACTCCATGACGGTGTAGTAGAACGGCGCCTGATGCCCGTGGTCATAGATCGGCACGATGTGCTCGTGGCGAAGCTGGCTGGTGATCTCCGCTTCGCGGGTAAAGCGTTCTATCCATTCGGGATCTTGCGAAAGCAGCACCTTGATCGCCACCCGACGGGTGCGCAGCGTCTGGTGGCGCGCCAGCCACACCTGGCTCATCCCTCCTTTTCCGATCTGGCGCTCCAGGCGATAGTTGCCGATCCGTTCAGGAAGGTTGTTCATACGTAGAAACCCAACACCGTTCGCGCCGCTGATCGCGCCTGTGTTATGGACGTTTCGCTCAAGCGCTCTTTGATCATGGGGATGCTCATCGGGTTCATACTCAACTGCACGACTCCTAGCCCAACCAGGAGCGGCGCCACATCCGGCGCACTGGCGATCTCGCCGCAGACGCATACCTGCAAATGAGCGCGTGCGGCAGCGCCGACCGTTTGCGCGATCAGGCGCAGAACGGCGGCGGAGTTCTGCGGATAACGGGCGGACACGTCGGCGCTGGTGCGGTCGGCGGCAAGCGCATATTGCGCCAGGTCATTTGTGCCGATGCTGAAGAACGCCGCCTCACGCGCCAGCAGATCGGCAGTGATCGCCGCCGCTGGCGTTTCAATCATTACGCCAACGGGAACATCCGCCCGATGTGGAATGTCTTCCTGCGCCAGCGACTCGGCGGCGCTGCGGATCTGTTCCCGCGCCCAGGTCACTTCGTCCGGCGTGGTCACCATCGGCAGCAGGATACGCAGATCGCCATGCACCGCCGCGCGAAGCATGGCGCGAACCTGGGTCCGAAACAGATCAGGGCGACGCATTGCCAGGCGCAACCCGCGGATGCCGAGCGACGGGTTGAGTTCGTGAGGAAGGTCGAGGTAGTCCGCCCGTTTATCGCCGCCAATGTCCAGGGTGCGGATAATCACCGGGCGACCTTCCATCATTTCGACCACCGTGCGATACGCTTCGTACTGTTCGTTTTCATCGGGCGGAGCGCTGCGCCCCAGGAAGAGGAACTCGGTGCGGAACAGCCCGATGCCTTCGGCGCCCTGTTCGAGAGCGGCGCGCGCCTCCAGCGGATGGTTGATGTTTGCCCAGATTGTCACCGGCTCGCCGCTCGCCAGCCGCCCCGGTTGATCGCGCAGCGGCTGTCGTCGGATGCGCGCAATGATCGTGCCCGACGCGCGCCGTTCGTAGGACGACCACTCAAAAGCGTCGGGGTCAACAATCAGCAGACCGGTGTGTCCATCGAGCACGAGCGGAGCGCCATCGGGAACCGCCAGCGTTGCCGCGCCCAACCCGACGACCGCTGGGATGCCGAAGGCGCGCGCCAGAATAGTTGTGTGGCTGGTTGGTCCGCCCTCGGCAGTTGCAAAGCCAGCGACCCGTCCATCACGCAGACTGACCGCCTCAGCAGGCGTCAAGTCATTCGCTACCAGGATGGCGCCGATCGGCAGATCGTGAATACGGCGGGTTTCGCCGTGCAGCGCTGTGAGGATCGCGCGGCGCACGCTATCCACGTCGCTGGAACGTTCGCGGAGATAGGGATCGTCAATTGCCTCAATGGCTTCACGCAATGAACCGATCGCGGCGATCAGCGCCTGTTCCAGGCTGATATGCCCCTCGCGCATGCGCCGTTCCACGTCCTGCGCCAGAGTTTCGTCCTCTACCAGGAGCGCATGGGTGTCGAAAATGCGCGCCTCTTCGATGCGTCCCTCTTCGCGCAACAGATCCGCCAGTGTGCGCAACTGGCTGGCAGCCATCGCCTGAGCCGCCATAAATCGCGCCATTGCGGCATCGATGTCGGCATCGACCGTGTGCCAGGCGTGGTTCTCGGGCAAATAGCGCACCGCACGCCCGAGCGCCACCCCTGGTGAACTGCCAGCTCCGCGAAGGTAGATGGCCATCTATTCCTCGGCTGTGAGTTGGTCCAGTAATGCAGCCAGCGCCGCTACCGCCTCACGTTCATCGTCGCCCTCGGCGCGGATCAGCACCTGATGCCCCTGCGCGGCGCCAAGTTGCAGCAGGTTCAACAGGCTGACCGGCAGCTCGACCGAGGATCGCCGGGTGATGTTCCGTACTGTAATGCGGCTGCGAAATTCACGCGTCTTGCGATAAAAGTCGGCTGCCGGACGCGCATGCAGCCCGAAGGGATGCCGAATCCTGACCACTCGCTCTTCCATGATTATGATCGTTCGATATGCACTATCCGCCCATCTCGCCAGAGACGGGCATGGCGTTACTGATAGCGGATGTGACGATCAGACGGCACTTTGACCAGGTCGCGCCCGCGCAATGCAGCGGCTGCCGTTTCCTCCAGCGTTGCGCCAACCGACGCCTCGACCGCTGCAAGATACGCGCCTTCGACCAGCGGAGCGTTGCTGATGACGACGCGCATGGCAGGCTCGTCTTCGAGCACGGCTTCGACGCTCAGGGCAGCGCTGGTAAAATCGACCAGCACCAGCACGCCGTCGTTGCTGGCGACCTGGCGCAGACCGTCACGGATAGCCTCGGTGCTGATCCCAAGCGAACCGTCAATTGCTCCGCCAACGGCGACGATTGGAACCTGACCATGCGTCGCCTGCTCGGCGAACTCTTTGACGCCGTTCGCAAGCCGTTCACTATGAGCAACGATCAAAATGCCAACCATAATCATGTCACAAGCCCATACGCCTCAGCAAGTATCTCAATGGGATGACGCGCAGCGACTCCTGCGCCATGGCTGATCTGCCAGCGACATGTCTCCGAGTCGCAGAGCGCCAGATTGGCGCCGGAGCGACGCACGGTCTCGAACAGCGGCGCCCCGACGTTCATGCTGATCTGATACTTCTCAACTTTCAGCCCATACGTTCCGGCGATGCCGCAGCAACTGGCGTGCGTTTCGACCAGACGCAGCCCGGGGACGAGTTCGAGCACATCGAGCGCCGGGCGACCGATGCGGTGCGCGCGTAACTGACACGGCGGATGGTATGGTAGCGTGCGCTCAATGGGGTGGAAATCGGTGCGCAACTCGCCGCGCTCGTGAAGCATGCGCAGAAACTCGAAGATGTCGTAGGTCTGGCGCGCAACCGCGCGCACCGTGTCGCTGTGCATGCCGAGCAGCTCAGGCGCTTCTTCTTTGAGCGTCAGCGTACAACTGGTGCTCGCGCCGACAATCGGGATGTTGCGCAGTGCATATGGCGCCAGAAATGCGACGTTTGCCTCGTGTGCGCGCCGAGCGGCGGCGAAGTCGCCGTTCGAGAGCAGCGGCAGACCGCAGCAGCGCTGACGGGGCAGCAACACCTCGACGCCGTTGTGTTCGAGCACTGCGACGACTGCTTTTCCGATCCAGGGCTCGTAGTAGTTTGCGGAACAGCCGTGGAAGTAGACCACCTGACGTTTCGGCGCGCCATTCGTCGTTTGAGGCGCACGGCGGCGCCGGAACCACGATCGAAACGTGTACCGGCTAAAGGCGGGCAACGGCGCTTCGCGCGCAATGCCCAGCGTGCGTTCGATGATCACCCGCAGCGGTTTGAAGCCGAGCAACGCGTTCGCCAGCGGCGCCTGCGGTCCTGCGCCCAGGCGACCGATCAGACCGGAGCGACTGATCAGGCGGTTGCGCAGCGGGATGCCGCGTTCCGCCGCCATGCGCGCCCGCGCACGCGCATTCAACTCGGCGATTCGGACGCCGGTCGGGCAGACCTCGTTGCATACCCGACATCCCGAACAGTAGTCCACCGACTCATCGGGTGACGGCTGGCGCTCGTGCCGGAAACGTTGCGCCTGCGGACCGACATACTTGGGTCCGGGAAACCGATCAGTCGCTGCACTGACCGGGCACGCCGCCGTGCAGATGTTGCACTTGATGCAATAGTCGAGCGACTGTTCGAGAGAGTGCTCGATCTGATCCTCTGGAATGACCGTCATGACACCAATCCTGCCAGTATGCGTCCGGCTGCCCATCCTGTCGCAAGGGCAACGCCGCTGCGGCTGCGCTCGCGCACCGTGTCGGCGCCAGCCAGCGTCGCGCCAGCGACGGCAACATTCTCATACACGATCTCACCGTCCGCGCCGAGTGGACGCAGACGCGCGTCGGCTGCAACGCCAGCCGCATAAATCGCGTGTCCCTGCGGATCGAGGAACCGCGGCGCAAACCAGTCGGCGCGGCTGGCGGGCGCGCGCACCGGCAGGTCGAGCGCCGTTTCGCGCACGATGCCCGTGTGATCTGCCCGAATGCCGCCGCCAGCGATGCCGCCGGTCGCCAGCAGGGCGCGTTCGACCCGGTGTGCCTGCTGACGCGCCGCCGCCTCGCTCCAGATGGTTGTGAGATGGCGATCTTGACCTTCGCCGCGGATCACTTCCGAGCCAATCTGCAAGCGCCCTCCTGCCTGTTCGATGGCGTTTTGAAAGAGCGTAAACAGCCGTATCCCCGGAACGGACGGCGGCAGCGTCGGTATTTCGAACACCTGCGCGCCGCTCTCGTTTTGCAGGTGAGCGACGGCGCCCAACGGGTCGCGCAGTCCGAGCACGGCTGGCAGCCCGATCCGGCTGGCGTTGCCGCGGTGTGCGCGCAACTGCCTGCCGATCTCGCTGCGAAACGCCGGATCATCGAACATGCGCGCAAACGTGATGGTCGTGTATTCACGTCGGCGGAACGCTGGCGGCAGCGTCAGATACATGCCGCGCGCCGCGATTCCCTGCGCCGCCAGATTGGCGGCGATAAACGGCGGGTAGAAATCGCGCAACTCACGAAAGCCAGCGATCAGAACGTCTCCGCCGAGTCGCATGTCGCCAGCGGCCATGGTGACTGGCATCAGCGCGGCAGGGCGCAATGCGCCCGCCGCCGTCGGCAGCGGCACGTTGCGTTCCAGCCCGCCGACATACGGATAGCGCGACGCTTCGGTCAATGCACGAAAGCGCGCAATGGCTTCCTCAACGGCGTGAACGCCGATCAGGGCATACGGGTGATACGACTGCGATGCGCGGATAGCCTGAACTGCTTCGCGTGGTGAGCGTTCATCAGCGCCCCAGACATCGATTGTGCCAGCAGTCCAGTGGGTTGCTCCCTGCCCCTTCGCCAGCAGCAGCGGTCGCAGGCCGGCTTCCGCCAGCGCCAGCGCACCCATCAACCCGCTCAATCCCGCGCCAATCACGATCGTCGTGCGCATCGCGATCCCCTGGTCACACAACTTCCTCGATCACATAATCACGCCCCTGGGCAATCGTGTCGCGCCCCGCCTCTGGCAGGCGATCAATGGCAAGGGTTTCGAGATAGTTCAATTCGTTGAGGCGTTCCTGACGCAGTTGATCGCCCCATAACGTCGGTGTGACCCCCTTCCAGCGCTCCTGGAGGAAGTGCCTGATCAACGCCGTCGCTGGCGGCGCGTGAGCGACTGGCGCCACTCCATTGCGGAGTTCGTGCCAGATCGCCGCAGCGCGATAGGTACAGAACCCGCCCTGACATGGACCCATGCCCAGGCGCGTATCACGGCGCAGATCATCGAGATTGGCCGTTCCATCAGTGCGGATCGCCGCTTCCAGATGCGCCCGCGTCACCAGTTCACATTCGCAGATCAGATCGCCATAGCTATCGTCAGCCTCAACCTCCGCCAGCCGGTGTCCCAGCATGTAGAACGGCGACGCCAGAATAGCAAACCGCGAGCGTGCGGAGGAACGCGGCGCGGAGGCGGCGCCGTCGTGCCACGGTTCGATAGGCAGATCCGCCGTCCGGCATGGCGTGGTCACACCGAGTCGCTGCGCAACCAGATCAACGGTATGCTCCGCCATCAAACGATACGTCGTCCACTTGCCGCCGACGATGCTGACGATCCCGGCGACGCCGTCGCGCGTTTCGTGGTCGAGCAGTTTATAGGTGCGGGGAATGTCACGGTCGTTTCCGACATCCTGTTCCCTGTACAATGGTCGCACGCCCGCCCATGCGCGCAATGCGCGCATACGGCTCACCCCCGGAACCAGGCATTCGCCTTCGTCAAGAATAAGCCGGACCTCTTCAGGCGTAATGTCGTACACATCGGGATCAGGCACGGCGATGTCGGTGGTGCCGAGGACTGCGACGGTGTGGATAGGCACAATGATGTCGCCGTCGGCGGGCATTTTGCAGCGATTGACGACCGTGTTGACAATCCGATGGTTCATGGCGATCATTGTGCCCTTGCCAGGTACGACGTTGATCTGCATCCCTGCCATTGCGGCGATCTTTCCTGCCCAGGCGCCGGTGGCATTGATGATGAAACTGGCGTGGATTCGCACCGTCTCGCCGCTCCGCAGGTCCTCGCACACTGCGCCGATAATCCGGTCGCCGACGCGTTCCAGCCCGATCACGCGGTGGTAGGTCAGAACCTGTGCGCCGTAGCGTCGTGCATCCTCAACATTGGCGTGCGTGGCGAGGAACGAGTCGGCTGCGCCGTCGCGCACGGCGAATGCGCGTTTGATGCGCGGGTTGAGCAACGGTTCGCGGCGCAGCGCCTCTCGCACTGGAATTTCCTCGACCCATACGCCGGTGCGGCGGCATGCCGCCACAAACCGCTCCGCATACGACTCATCGTCCGCCGGGGTCACCACGAACAATCCGCCAGTCTCCTCGATGCAGTGCGGCATAATCTTGCGCAGGATTTCATTTTCGCGCGCGCATTCCTCCGCCGACTGCGGATCTTTCACCACATAGCGACCGCCAGAGTGCAGCAGCCCATGGTAGCGGCCAGTCGTCCCGTGGGTCAGGTCGCCCTTTTCGACCAGCGCGCATCGAATGCTGCGCAGGGCGAGATCGCGCAGCGCGCCAGCGCCAGTGGCGCCGCCGCCGATCACCAGAACATCGGTTGTGAGAGTGCGCATATCGGATTCTTTCCAGGATTACGACTGCTGGACAGCATGCTGATCAGACGGCGGATCAATGTCGAGACCGACCATAGCGCAGGCAATATAGTACGCTGACGTGGCGCCGGGGTCTTGATGACCAATGCTGCGCGGACCGAGAAACGCCGCGCGCCCCTTGGTCGCCTGCATCGGAATTGTAGCGCGCATCCCTTCCTCAACGGCGGCAAGGGCGCTGCGCGCCGCTTCTTCAAGCGATTTGCCTTGTGCAATGGCGCTACGAAACGTTTCAACCCCCGGTGCAATTGCGTCCAGCATGGTTTTCTCGCCGCGCTGTACACGTCCGCGTTCAATAATCCCCTCAAGCGCGACTTCGAGCGCCGCTGCAATATCGGCGCCATCGATCGTGCGACGCCCTGCCAGCAATGCGCCCGCGCGTCGAAATGCCGTTCCATAGAGCGGACCAGCCGCACCGCCGACCGTTGCCAGAAGCGTTTTGCCGGTCACGTCCAGGATCGTGCCAATGTCGCCATCCTGCAGCGCATCAAGCTTCACGACGACAGCGGAGAACCCGCGGTTCAGGTTCGTGCCGTGGTCCGCATCGCCGATCACGGTATCAAGTTCCGTCAGTTCAGTCGCGTGTTCGCGAATGAGCGCAGCAGCGCGCTCCAGAAAGCGGATGACATGGTCGACGGTGATCTGCATCCGGAAAGCCTCCAGACAAGCATCTCCTTGGATTGGACATGAACGTGACGGTTGACGGCATTGGCGCGTCCGCTTTATACGCCCCAGCGCAGGGCAGGCGTGCAGACCGGAGCATCCCAGAGCTGGAGCAGTTCATCGTCCAGGCGCGTGAACGTGATAGTGCATCCAGCCATATCAAGCGATGTCATATAGTTGCCAACCAGGCTTCGTTCCAGAACAACGCGACGTGTCGCGCACCACCGTGCGACCTCGCAGAACACGATATACAGCTCCATCCGTGTTGTTGCGCCGAGTCCGTTAATCAGCGCCAGCGTGCGATCTCCCTCGCGCAGTCCCAGGTCATCAGCGAGAGCGCCGCACAGGTGATCGACAAGCTGCGCAACCGGCGCCAGCGTCGCTCGTTGCCGCCCAACTTCACCATGAATGCCAATGCCGATCTCGATCTCATCATCGCCCAGATGAAAGGAGGACCGCGCAAGCGCTGGTATGGTGCAGGCGGAAAGGGCGACGCCGACGGAACGGCTCTGGCGCTCAGCGCGGCGCGCAACCTCGGCGCATTCTGCGAGCGAGACACCCATCTCTGCGGCGGCGCCGGCTATCTTTTCAACAATAATCGTCGCGCCAGCGCCGCGCCGCAGGTCCCGCGACGGACTGGCAATATCATCCGCTACGACAACCGACGCCACCGACATACCTTCGGTCAGAAGCGTCTCGATGGCGATCTCGAAATTCATGCGGTCGCCTGCGTAGTTTTTGATAATGTACAACACGCCTGCCTGGCTCGCGGAGACGCGCGTCGCCGCCAGAATCTGATCCGGCGTCGGCGATGTGAAAATGGCGCCAGGGCACGCCGCTGTTAACATTCCTCGCCCGACATACCCGACATGCATCGGCTCATGCCCGCTGCCGCCGCCGGAAATGATGGCAACGCGCTGCGGAAGCGGCGCATCAGCGCGCACGACATAATCCGGGTCGCGCATAACGCGCACCATGCCAGGGTAAGCCTGAGCGAAGCCCTCGAGCGCGTCGGATACGACGGTATCGGCTGCATTGATGAGCATCTTCACCTGCGCACTCCCTGGCGCCATCTGCGCGACCACAGTGTCTGACATTGGTTGCGTGCGGCATCGCACCAATAATGGGTTGGTATACCCGGTATGCAAACGCCATTATACCAGAAGCCGACCAATCAACGCATCCGGTTGCTGGTCAAGAGCGAAAAGAGAGCGTATCATTTTTTCGCCGTTTGTGAAAATGAACGTAACCTTTCCCTTGTAAGCGTGTTATGGATGCAGGTGCAGGCGAAAGCAAGATGGCGCGCAGCAACGTATGGACGACGCTGAATTAGTCGACCGATTGAAGCGGTACGACGCACAGGCTGTCAGTTTGATTGTAGAACGCTATGGCGCAGCGCTACACCGCTACGTCGCAGCCATTGTTGCCGATTCGCATCTGGCAGAAGATATCGTCGCCGAGACATATATGCGCATGCTCGAGCGCATTGGCGATTATAAGATGACAGGCGCACCATTTCGCGCCTGGCTCTATCGCATTGCCCATAATCTGGCGGTTAACGCCGTTACACGAGATCGCTCTGTGCCGGGTGATGCGCTGCTCGCCCGTTCTGAGGCTTTGTCCAGCAATCCGGCGGAAGCCTTTGAACGCGAGGAGCTGCACGAGACGCTGCGGCGCTCTTTGAAAACGCTGACCGATGAGCAGCAACAAGTGTTGCTGTTACGCTTTGTTGCAGGGATGTCGATTGCTGAAGTGGCGCAGCAGCTACACCGTTCTGAGGGAGCGGTCAAACAACTTCAACTTCGGGCATTGCGCGCTCTGGGGCGTCTGCTAGGCGCGGCGGAGGTCAGCGATGGATGATGAGGAAAAACTGTTGGCAGCGTTGGATGCCTGCCTGGAGCGGATAGAGCGCGGCGAATCGGTCGATGCCTGTCTGCGCGACTATCCTGGCGAGCGGAGTGAACTTGAGCCGATGTTGCGCGCTGCTGCGTCGCTGCGCACACTCCCTGCGCCGCCGCCCGATCTTGATGCAATTGAGCGCTCCGTTCTGGCGCGCGCCGCTGAGCTGCGCCTCGCTGCGACGTCAGCGTCGGCATCGACGTCAGGATTGCCGTATTCGACAACCTTTCTCATTGTTGCAGCGCTTGCGGCGTTAGCGCTGCTGATGGGCGCATTGCTGATCTTGAGCGCCCTGTCTGGCAGCACGCAACGGTCTCCACAGGCGCCTCCGCCTCCATCTGCCACTGTTCCCGCCATTCCCACGGCGCCGATCCCGTCAGCCTCGCCAACACCATCTGTGACGGCATCGCCTGAAGCGTCAGCGTCGCCGACGCCAGCCGGGGAAGCCTCGCCGACAACTCAGCCGACGGCAATGCCCGTTGCACCGCCAACGGCAACGTTCCAACCGCCGCCAGCGCGCACGGTGGAACCGCCGCCTCCCGTGCGCCCGCCGGAACCGTCTCCTATGCCTGGCGCGCCGCCCGCTGCTGCGCCGTCCGCGCCTGGCGCGCCGCCCGCTGCTGCGCCGCCCGCGCCGTCCGGCGACGATGACGATGATGACGATGGCGACGACGATGATGACGACTGATGTTGTGCTGGTTGTGAGGAGGGCCTGCCCGCTGCGATGACTCTCGCCAGCGCGTCGCCCGGCGCTGGTCAGCCCCCGGTCTTGCGCTTGCCCCCTCCGGTGTGACGCTTGTCTCCCGATTACGAGGCGTCTGCGTAATTCTGTCGTCCTCTCATCAATCAGCGGCGCCGCTGGTAATGGCGGCTTGCTACACTGTTACCGGTGAACTCGCTCGCGCTCGATGAAGATTTCGTTGGCGCCTGGCGCCGCGAGGGTGCGTCGTCATGATCGTTCGTCTGCTTCGCTCACGCATCCAGTACAAAATCATTCTTCCATTCCTTCTGCTGACGTTGCTCGTGGCGCTTGCCGGTTCCGCCACAGCATTCCTCTTCGTCACAGGGAACGCTCAGGAACGCCTCAATAATCAACTGGCGCAAACCGCGCGCGTTGTGGCGGACGCTATAGTGCGGCATGAGAGCGGCAACCTGACCTTCCTGCGCGAACTCGTGTTCGCCGGACCAAACGCCGACACCGG